>JBFIHC010000014.1:0-42319 GCA_041601995.1 Woeseiaceae bacterium
CCGCTAGGGTTCGAACCGTCCTAACCGGGTGCGCAGCTCCTCGAGTTCCTCGAGGAGATCGAGAACGAGCGCAACACCAGCCGTATTGACGCCGAGATCGTCTTTCAGGCGCCGCGCACAGCGAATGCGCCGCAGGCTCACACCGCGAAACCGCCAGCTCTCGGGACTCCTGCCGATCGGCTCCACGACGCCTTCTTCGGCGAGCTCGATGACGCGTTCGGCCGACAGCCGGGACGCGCGGCACAGCTCGCCGAGACTCAGCACGACCTCCTCCTCGAGGATGCTGCCGACCAGGACCGTCTTGTTCGTGTCTCTGCTCGTCATCGGTCAGATCCCGATGTCGGCGCGCGGATCGAAGTCGAAGGCGCGCGCGAATTCCTTGTAGGCATTCTTCGCCGCTTCGCTGTTCGCTTTGGGCAGGGCCACGTTCAGTACGACGAAAAGATCACCCGGTTGCCGCGCCGGAATGCCCCTGTCTTTCAATCGCAGCTTGCGCCCGCTCGAAGAGTTGGGCGGTATCCTCAGGTCGACGTAACCCGACGGCGTCGGCGCCTTGACCGTCGCGCCCAGCGCGGCTTCCCAGGGCGCGACCGGCAGATCGACGAACACGTCCTTGCCGTCCACCCGGTAGAAGCGGTGCGGGCGGAACTCGACTTCGAGGAAGAGATCGCCCCGACCACCCCGCCCGATCCCCGGGCTGCCCTGCCCGGCCAGGCGAATATGCTGGCCCCGCCTGACCCCTTTGGGGATGGTCACGTTCAGGGTACGCGTCTTGACCGACGGGCGGCCGCCGGGGCCGGCCTCGGTGTGCTCGAGGCTCACCGAGCGGGTCCTGCCGGTATACGCATCCTCGAGATCGATGAGGATTTTCGCGTAGGTGTCTTCGCCGCGCGCGTGGAATTCGCGTCGGCCCTGTCCGGCGAAGCCGCCGCCCGGCGCGGCGCGCCCGAACAGGCTGTCGAAGAAATCGCTGAACTGCTCCGGCGAGGCCCCCGTGAAGCCGCCGCCGTGGAACTCGAATCCCTCGTTCCAGTCCGGCGGCGGACGAAAATCCTGGCCCGCCTGCCATTTCGTGCCGAGACCGTCATAAGCGGCGCGTTTCTCGGGGTCCTTCAGGACCTCGTAGGCCTCGCCGAGCTCCTTGAAGCGCGCCTCCGCATCCGGCTCCTTGCTCACATCCGGGTGGAACTTGCGCGCGAGCTTGCGGTAGGCCCGCTTGATCTCGTCCTGCGAGGCGTCCCGGTCGACGCCCATCACGGCGTAATAGTCCTTGTAGCGCATGGCTGTTATTTGGGTGCGCAAGGCGCGGAATCAACGCCCCCTTGAAATCATTTCAGACGCCCCTACCTCGGTAGCAATTGGCAATTACTTGCCGTGTTTTCAACAAGTTATGTACGTGGAGGCAAAGCAATGTCATTAGTCAATTACGATCCGCTGTTCAGCGTCCGCCAGCTCCAGGACGACATCAATCGACTGTTCTCCGGCTGGTCGACCAACGACTCGAGCTCCGTCACCGCGGACTGGGTCCCGAGCGTCGACATCAATGAACTCGACGACAAGTTCCAGCTATACGTCGATCTGCCCGGCGTCGACCCGAAAGACGTCGACATCACGCTCGAGGCAGGCGTACTGACCATCACGGGCGAGCGCTTCGTGCAGGCGGAGAAAGCCGACGAGAGCATCGTGCGGCGGCGGTCGGAACGAGGCACCGGGCGTTTCTACCGGCGCTTCATCCTCCCGGAATCCGTCGACGCCGAGAAGGTCAAGGCCACCGGACGCAATGGCGTACTGGAGATCCTGATTCCGAAGCAGGCAAAAGCCATGCCTCGCCGGATCAAGGTAGCCGCTTGAATCGAAGGAACCGGCCGGCAGCTTCGGCTGCCGGCATTTCGAATTGGCCCGGCGTCACGCGTCCTGCGTCTCGGGCAGCGTCGTGCCGAGCACGGCGCCCGCGAGACCCATCATGGCAAGCAGCGCGATCACGCCGGCATTGCCGATGAGCGATGACAGCGCGCCGACGCTGCCGACCAGCAGCAGCATTACGCCGATAACCGTGTTGCTGATCGCAACGTAGTCGGTACGCTTGTTACCGGTGGCCAGGTCGACGACGTAGGTCTTGCGTCCCACGCGAACCCCGCTGTGCGCGATGGACAGGACGAAATAGGCACACGGCAGGAACCACGCCGTTCGGCCGAGTTCCGGGAACACGTTGTCGACGCCGAAAGTCACGAGGCCGATACCGGAGGTCAGCAGCGCGGCGGCAACCATGACCTTGCGGCTCGACTGATCGGCGAACCGCCCCCAGACCGGCGCGCTCAGTAGCGACGCGAGACCGGCCGCGGCAACAAAGGATCCCAGAACCGCGGCCGCCGAGCCGCGACCGTCCTGCGCAAGCGCAACGTAGAATGGGGCGCTGAGTGCGGAACACATCAGCAGTGCGCGAGTGACGACGAAGCGGCGGAACGGCCTGTCGGTCACGAGCAGCCTCAGTTTTCCCAGCGCCTCGACAATACTGCGGCCACCGCCGGTTTCACCCGGGTATTCGCCGACCAGCGAATAGATGGCGGCGGCGATCACCCACAGCAGGCCTGCGGCGACGAGCAGCGCACCGATCAGGTCGGTCTCACCGAGTTTCATCGTCGGCGTCATCAGCACCACACCGACAGCGATCGTCACGCCGCCCGCCGCACTCGCCGACCAGCCGTTCAGCTGGCCGCGCGCTTTCTTCGGAATGGTCTTTCCCAGCACGTCTTTCGCCACTATTGAACAGAATCCCCGGGCCAGGCTGAACAGCGTGATGAGGCCGAGAATCGCCCACCCGGCCGCCACGCCTTGGAGGCGGTACGCGACGACGCCGATGCCGACGACGCACGCGGCCTGAATCACGCTGCCCGCCACCCAGACCCATTTTCGAATGGCGAGCCGACGGATCACGCCGCCGATGAAGAGCTGTGGTATCAGCGAGCCGGACTCCCTTATCGGCACCAGCATGCCCAGCACGAAGCCCGGTGCGCCGACGGCTGTCGTCAGCCAGGCGAGTGTCGTCTTGGGGCTCGCCACCGCGTCCCCCAGCTTGGTGAAGAAATAACTGGCAAGCAGGTAGAAAAAGCTGCGCGGCGACTCCCGGCACGCGCGATCGTCGATGTCACGACAAAGCCGTGCATCTTCCTCGTTTGTCAGCTTCTCAAAAAGATCGTCGGTTAGCGCCATAATAGAAATGTCGCCGCCCGGTGTTCCGGGCCTGTATCGAAATGTATCGGCAGCAGAATAAGGCGTTGATATCCCGCATAATGTTTTTTTGAGGAGTGTACGCGTGTCCGCCTCGCACGACGAACTCGAAAGCATCGAAACGTTCATGGAGTGGCTCGAGCCCAATCATCCCGGCGAGACCGAGTTTCTCCAGGCCGTCCGCGGCGTGGCAGAAAACGTGCTCGACACTGTCCGGGAGACGGAGAACTATCGCGAGCAACGCATCCTGCAGCGGCTCACCGAGCCGGACCGCATCATTCGTTTCCGCGTCGTCTGGGAGGACGACGATGGCATCCCGCGGATCAATCGCGGCTACCGCGTGCAGCACAGCAACGCGCTCGGGCCGTACAAGGGCGGACTGCGCTTCGATCCGTCGGTCAACCAGAGCATCCTGAAGTTCCTCGCGTTCGAACAGCTGTTCAAGAACAGTCTCACCGGCCTCAACCTCGGGGCCGGAAAGGGTGGCTCGGACTTCAATCCCAAGGGGCGCTCGGACAAGGAGATCATGCGCTTTTGCCACGCCTTCATGACGGAACTCGCGCGCCATATAGGCCAGCTGACAGACGTACCAGCCGGCGATATCGGCGTCGGTGCGAGGGAAATCGGCTACCTCTTCGGCCAGTACAAGCGCCTCGAGAACCAGTTCGCGGGCGCGCTTACCGGGAAGTCCGTCGGCGCCGGCGGCAGCGAGTTGCGCATCGAAGCGACCGGCTACGGCGCCATCTATTTCCTGTGCGGCATGCTCGCCGAGGATGGCGAGGAAATCGATGGTAAGCGCATCGCCGTATCCGGCGCCGGCAACGTTGCCGTGCATGCGGCCGAGAAGGCGCAGTCGCTCGGCGCCATCGTGACCACGTTGTCCAACCGCAGCGGTACGCTGGTCAAGGAAGACGGACTGTCGGCGGACGACATCGGGACGGTCAAATCGCGGTACGTCGGCGACCTCTCAGCGATTGCTGAGGCAGTATCGGCTCGTTGGCTGCAGGGCGAGAAGCCGTGGCGCGTCGGCTGCGATGTGGCGGTACCCGCTGCAACTCAGAACGAACTCGACGAGAGGGATGCGGGCGACCTCATCGACGCCGGTTGCCGGTATGTTCTCGAGGCCGCGAACATGCCGCTCACCGAGGCGGCCGCGGCCGCATTCGAAGCATCCGGCGTCGCTATCGCGCCGGGGAAAGCCGCGAACGCCGGCGGCGTCGCGGTGTCCGGTTTCGAGATCACCCAGAACCGGCTCGGGCGCTCCTGGCCGCGCGAGAGACTGGATACCGAACTCCGAGAGACGATGGCCGGGATCTTCGACCGCTGCAAAGGCCGCGGCCGCATCGACGACCGCATCGACTACCGGCGCGGCGCCGACATCGCCGGCTTCGACCGCGTTGCACGTGCCGTTCTCTCTTTCGGCACCATGTAGAACCGCGACTCGTTTTGCATCGAGCAACCGGAAAGAAATACGCGAAGTCGCATTCGATGAGCGGATCGCGTGACGCGATAGATTAACGCCCCGTTCGATTCCCGGTATATTGACGGCAGGGTCAGCCGGAAATGCGGGGTAGGAATTATGTCGAGGTTCGCTTCAAATTATGTGGCTCTAGCCGTTGCCTTGGTGCTGGCCGCTTGCGCAAGCTCGAATTCTTCCTCTGCAAGGGGCAAGGAGGTCCGCGTCCGTTATGCGGAAGTTATCGAAATCGACCGCGTAAAGCTGCCTTCTAACGCACCCGCCGGGGCAATGGTCGGCGGCTTCACGGGCCTCGTCCTGTCGCGGAAAAGCTCTGGCGCCAAGCAGGTCGCGAGCGGCGTCGGCGGCGCCGTGCTCGGCGGCCTGGCAACTGCTGCACTGGAGGGGGACCGCATGGGCTACAGCTACAGGCTCCGCTTCCGCAACGGCGATGTGTCGAATTTCATCACCGAGAAGGGCTACCTCCAGGTAGGCGACTGCGTCTCTGTCGAGCGGGGCGAGTACGCGAATATCCGTCGCGTCGCAGCCGTGCTCTGCGAGGAAAGCGCGGGACCGGGCCCTCACCCCACGCATCTTCGGCAGGCCGAGCAGTGCCATGAAGCAAAGGACCAGTTACTCGCCGCGTCGACAAACGAGGAGATCGAGGCCGCGGCTCGAAAGGTCTCGATCATTTGCGAATATTGAGGGAACCCACGGGCGCGATCAGCGCTCGTCGTGGTCGCTACTGAAAAGCCGGGGGTTCGCGCGACTGAACCCCTCGATCCAGCGCTCGAGAAACGATTTGCTGCCCGCGTTCCGCAGGTATATCCATCCGAGAAACGAAATCACGGCCGCGCCGATGGTGTCCACGATCAGGTCCCACATGGTATCGACCAGGCCCGACTTCTGCATGTTCATGCCGAACAACTGGTCCATCGCGAACTCGAAGATCTCCCAGAGCGCGCCCATGCCGACCGCAAACATGAATGCAAACAGCGCGACAAAGCGCGGTCGCATGTGCAGGTCCACATCCTGCCGCTCGTTCAGTACGTAGACGAGCAGGAACCCCAGCACACCGAGCAGGAATCCTGAACCGGTATGAAGAACGGCGTCCCACCACCAGTACCGAACGTAGTAGCCGTGCACCTCGCCAAGAAACAGCGATGCATAAACAAAGACCACCGCCAAAAATTCGAACTCCGGCGGAATCCGGACGTCGAAGCGCCGCCCGAGCACAAGGGGCAGCAGCGTCACGACGATAATCGCTACGGTAACGGCTACTGCCGACCAGCGCCCCTGGAAACCGGACAGGATGGCGCCGGCCAGCAGAGTCGCCTGGAGAAATAGAGTCAATCCTTTGTGTACGTTGGGTAGCCGCATGCGCTCAACCTGGAACTCGATTATAGTCCGGAGAGACTTTAATCCCGGGCGAGGGTCTCAAAAAGCATGCGCATCATTGTTGCAGGACTTCTGTTCGTGGCTCTTTGCAGTGTGGCCGAAGCCACACCGACCGGTGCGTCCGAACGGCTGCGAAGCTATCTCGAAGGACTTGATGCCGGCGATCAGCCGGTTATTGCAGGGCAAATACTCAACGAGGCCGCGCTCTTGTCCCGTTTCTATCGCTCCCGCGACAGCGCCCCGGTCTGGCTCAACGATGGACCACTCAGGAAAGAGTCGGCGAACATGTTGTCTGCGATCAGTGAATCGGTTGCCCACGGATTTTCGGCCGAGCGTTACCATCGCTCGACCATCGAGCGGCTACTGCAGGCGCGTGACGATACCTCGAAGCTGGCACTGGAGCTGCTGCTGACCGACGCGTTTCTGAGCCAGGCCCTGCACCGCGGGCGCGGCGCCATCTTCCCGCCGAACCTCGATGCCGAGTGGCAGGTGCCGCAGGCCGAAATCGATGCCGTCGAGTTCCTCGCCGAAACAGCAGACGCGAAACGCAATGTGAGCAAGGCGCTGGCCGCACTGTGGCCGACTGACGAGGAATACGCAAGACTCGTGCAGCGCCGCGCCGAGATCGCCGCTTCCGGTGACGAGTTCACCGTGCAGATTGCTTCCGGGCGACTGTTGAAACCCGGGCAAACCGACGAGCGCATCGTGTTACTCAAGCAGCGGCTGATGGGCCCCGGGGACTACTCGCCGGTGTACGACGAGGACCTGCGTCGCGAGGTCGTCGCCTATCAGCGTACGGCAGGCCTCGAGCCGGACGGCATCGTCGGCGATAACACGCTCGAAGTCCTTAACGCGACGCGTGTCTCCTGGATCGACAAGATCGACGCCAACCTGGAACGCTGGCGCTGGCTGCCGCGGCAGACGCCCGAGACTTACATTCGCGTCAACATCGCAGCGTTCACGTTGCGAGTGATCGACAACGGCAACACTGCGCTATCGATGAGCGTGATCGTCGGCAAGCCCTACCGTCGAACCCCGGTGTTCACGGAAACGCTCAAGTACATGGTGTTCAATCCCTACTGGAACGTGCCCTTCAGCATCGCGACACAGGACAAGCTGCCGCTGTTGAAAGCCAATTCATCGGCCGAGGCAAAAAAAGGATTCGAGGCGAAGCCGCAGGGTAGCGATGTGTTCGTGCCGGTCGATACCATCGACTGGTCAGGCGTAACGAAGCGAAACTTCAATTACCTGCTACGGCAACGCCCGGGCGAGAACAACGCGCTGGGACGGATGAAGTTCATGCTGCCGAACCCGCACTCGGTCTACCTGCACGACACACCGAGCCGGGAACTGTTCGGCAAACAGGAACGCACTTTCAGCTCGGGCTGCGTGCGGCTCGAACGTCCGCGCGAGCTGGCAGCATGGTTGCTGTCGCGCGACGGCAACCCGCAGGCAGGCAGGCTCGACACGCTACTGGCCTCAGGCGAGACGTCGACCCTATACCTGAAGACGCCGGTGCCCGTGTACCTCGTCTACTTCACCGCGTTCGTGTCCGACGACGGCGATGTCGCGCTGCGCCGGGACATCTACGAGCGCGACAAGGTGCTCGTCGATGCGCTGAGAGGCACCGAAACATGAAACGGGTCTTCATGCGCGTGCTGCTCTGCGGCGCCTGCCTGCTGCCACAGCTGGCAGCCGCCTGGGATTCCGCACGACTCGACGACCCCGTCATGATCAACGGACACGTCATCCCCTACCCGGTATTCGCGATCTTCGTCATGCCGGGCTCGCCGATATCGGCCGGCTTCGTCGACGCGAGCAGCGGCGCAACCATCATGTTCGACGGCCGCGCGGTGGAAGCCGGCGACCCCGACCTGCGTGCGCCGGACGAGCCGGGCCTTGCGGTGCTCGAACTCGAGAACGCCGAGAACGGGGAGACCGCGCGCATCCATGTGTTCACGATGGTGCCGGCGAGCCAGGTCGGGAAAGACGGCCGGCTCAACGGCTACCGGATCGGCGCGTACCCGAAAGAGCCGCTGCGCGGACTCGACATCTACCTGCCTCCCAGGGGGTTCGTCGAGGTGACCGAGGAGACGGCCGCGCTGCACGTATCGCCGAATTTCACACTTGGCGAATTCGTTTCGAAACAGCCGTCAGGCTTCCCCAAGTACGTCGTGCTGCGTTCTTCCCTTTTGCTCAAGCTGGAAAACATCCTCGCGAGCCTCAACAACGCTGGGCATAGCGCCGACGGCCTGGTGATCATGAGCGGCTACCGCACCCCGTATTACAACCGCTCCATCGGCAACGTGCAGTACAGCCGTCATGTCTGGGGCGGCGCGGCGGATATCTACATCGACGACGATCCGCGCGACGGCCGCATGGACGACATGAACGGCGATGGCCGGATTGATCGCAACGATGCGAAGTGGTTTGCGAACATCGTCGACAACTTGTCGCGCAAGGGCGCGTTCGGGCCGAGAATCGGCGGGCTCGGCGTCTACGGCAGCACGTCGGCGCACGGCCCCTTCATTCACGTCGACGTCCGTGGAACGCGCGCGCGCTGGTAGGCACAAGACCTAATCTATCGCCGCCCGCCGGAAAACGGCCAGAGCCGCTGCTGGGCCATTCGCTGCCTCTTCTCCACCTCGTAGGTAACCGCAATCATCCACGGCTGATAGTCCGGGTCCGTGCGCCGCAGCTCCGCCGTCAGCTCCTGCACAAAGCTCGACTCGATGGGCTGGCCGCGATTCGGCCAGATGCGGAATTTCAACCTGAGGATCTCCTTCCCGGATCCCAGGGACTGTCGTCCCTCGTTCGACGGCTCGGTCATCAGTATGCCGGGGAACTGCTGGTAGGCCGCCTGCATGAGTGACAAGGCTGCTGCCTCCATGGCCTGCTTCTGGCCGTCATCGCCCCTCAGGGTCACATCGACAATGCACCGCACGTATCCGCGTGGATAGTTGATCACGTTGTTGATCGTGCGATTGGGGATGAAGACGCTCGCACCGAGAGCATTCTGCAATTCGACGAAGCGCATCGAGATGCTGCGAACAATACCCGTCTGGCCCGAGATCTCGACGAGGTCGCCGACGTCGACGAGATCCGAGAAAATAAAGGTCAGGCCGGTCACGACGTCCTGCACCACGCCTTGCGAGCCGAAACCGACGGCCAGTCCCACGACCGATGCACTGGCAAGATAGGCCGTCAGCGAAACGCCGAATTCGCGCAGTATCAGCCCGAAGGCGAGAAAATAGACGACGAACATCGTAACGCTCGTCAACAGCGTGCCGACCGACCTGAGTTTGCGGTAGCGGCGGTCGCTGGCACCATGGAGCAGGGTGCTGCTGTAACGCCGGATGAGAAGCACCAGCAGGTGCGCCAGCACCGCAATCCCGGCCAATGCCACGATCCTGATGACCAGTGGCCACCCGGCAAAAGACAGCTGGACTGTGTCCATCGCTATACGCCGCTCTGACGCGCGATAGTCAGCCGCCGATCACCTCGAGCTGCACGTCGACATTGTTGCGCGTCGCGTGCGAGTACGGGCAGATCTGCTCGTGCGCCTGCTCGGCGAGGTCCTGCAGTTCCGACTGCGGCAGTGACGAATCCTCGACGCGGAGCTTGACGCTCAGGCCGAAGCCGCCTTTTTCTCGCGGCCCGATGCTGACCGCACAGGTAATGACGGCCCCGGTGGCATTCTTCTTCTTTTTCGACGCAACGAAATCGAGTGCGCCGCCGAAGCAAGCCGCGTAGCCTGCGGCAAACAGGTGCTCGGGGGTCGTCGTGCCCTCCTTGCCCGGGCCGCCCATGGCCTTGGGCACGGAAAGATCCGCCGCGACGGACCCATCGGAAGCCTCGGTGCGGCCATTGCGTCCGCCCTTGGCGGTCGCGGTTGCGGTAAATAACGGCTCGATCGAATCCATGGTGCTGTACTCCTGAAATGAGTTCCGGACAGTCGATCGTAAAGCAGCGAGCGCCCGTACTCAAAACACTTCAAACAGTCGACCTGTCCAGGAACAGTCTATACTCCCGTCACTGTCACCGGGCCAGCCAACAGCCCGGCATTGGAGAGATAATAATGAACAATTTATTAAAGGGAGCAGCGCTGCTCCAGGGTTGCCTGTTCCTGACTGTTGCAGGTACTGCGCAAGCAGCGGAAGAACCTGCAGAAACGTTCGTTTACGGCACCTATCATGTTTGCGATGTGACGCAGCAGGACCGAGCCGACGAGATCTTCGAAAAGCTCGATAAGCCGGTTTACGACGCGGCCGTTGCCGACGGCTCGCTCTCGGCCTACAGCTATTACGCGCACCACACGGGCGGCAAGTGGCGTCGCGGAGTGTTCTACGTGGCGGGCTCGATTGATGCGCTGCTCGACGCGCAGGAAAAAATCGGCAGCCAGATCGAAGCGAATAACGAGAAGCTCAGCAGGGAGTACGGCAAGATCTGCAACAAGCACGAAGACTATATCTGGAGAAGGGTAGCCGGCACGGTGGGGACGACCGAACCCGGCAAGGCCGTCTTCTCGACGTATTACGTCTGCGACAGCCGCGAAACGCAGGCCGATGCGCTCGTCACCCAGGTCTTCGCGCCGGCCTATGACAAGCTGGTCGCCGATGGCGCATTGACGTCCTGGGGGTACCTCGAGCACATCGTCGGTGGCCACATCCGGCGTGTCGCGACGATGACGTCGAAGGACATGAAATCGCTCATGGCCGCCCGCTCCAAGCTCAACGCGGCGTTAACCGACAACCCGCTCGGTGATACGTTTACGGAAATCTGCGACGCACACGAAGACTACATGTGGGACGTGAAAGCCAGCAGCAGTCAATAGCCGACGCTTGATTGTCGAAGTACCGGCCCGGCATTCGCCGGGCCTTTTTTTGTCGACAGCGCGTCGCGACAGGCTTTTTGTACGTCATGCTGAAGGCCCTGATACTGGGAAAAAGAAGTCGCCAGTGATGCACATTCGCCTACTCGGGCTGCTGCTGGTCCTGTCACCAAAACTTTTTGCAGAAACGCTGGTCGTCACGGCCGACCGCATGTTCGACGCCGGTTCCGGGCGATCGCCGGGTCAACATGCCCGTCTATGAAACCGCGGCTGACGCTCGAGGACACTCGTGTCACGGAAGTCCTGCGCTTCGTAATGCAGCTTGGTGAGGTCTGCAAGAGCGAGTAACTCGACACCGGCCGTCCCGTTCTCCGGACGCCGGCTCGCAGCCCCCCCCGGCGAGGCCCCGCAGAAAGCGATAAACAATCCGCGCCGCCGCTCTTACAATGCGCGTATGAGCAAGGAAACGTCAACTTCGGATTCGCCCGCCGCTCGCGGCTATTCGATGCCCGCCGAGTGGTCGCCGCACCAGGCAACCTGGATCTCGTGGCCGCACAAGCGCGACAGCTGGCCGGGCAAGTTCGAGCCCGTCGAGCCGCTCATGGTGCGCTTCGTGGCCGCGGTATCGGCTCACGAGCTCGTGCGCATCAACGTGCTGGACGCGGCACACGAACAACACGTCCGGGAGCTGCTCGAGGGGCAGGCCAACGCGGCCAACGTCCGCTTCCACCCGTTCCCGACGAACGACGCCTGGTGCCGCGACCACGGCGCCATCTTCGTGACTCGCGGAGGGTCCGCGGGAGCCGAGGGGCTGGCACTCGATTTCCGCTTCAACGCCTGGGGCGGCAAGTACCCGCCGTTCGACCTCGACGACGCGATCCCGCCGCAGATGGCCGATGCCGTCGGCGTCCCCTGCGAATCGATCGACATGGTGCTCGAGGGCGGCTCCATCGAAGTGAACGGGGCCGGCACACTGATGACCACGGAGCAGTGCCTGCTGCATCCGAACCGCAACCCGTCGATGACGCGCGGCGACATCGAGACGCGATTGCGCGACTGCCTCGGCGTCGAGCAGATCGTGTGGCTGGGGGACGGCATCGTCGGCGACGACACCGACGGGCACGTCGACGACCTGACACGATTCGTTGCCGAAGACGTCGTCGTCACGGTTGTGGAACGCGACCACAGCGACGAAAACCACGAGGCGCTGGCCGAGAACCGCGAGCGGCTCGACGCGGTCCGACTCGCCGGCGACAGGCCGCTCACGGTGCACGAGATGCAGATGCCGGCGCCCGTCGTTTACCAGGGCGACCGCCTGCCGGCCAGTTACGCGAACTTCTATATCGGCAACCGCAGCGTCATCATGCCGGCATTCCGCGATCCCGCCGACGAAGCGGCGCGGCGCGTGCTGCAGGCCTGTTTCCCGGGCCGCGAGGTCGTCGCGATCGACTGCACGGACCTCGTGCTCGGCCTGGGCACGTTTCACTGCCTCACGCAACAGGTTCCGGTGTTTAATCGGCGCGGGTAGGTTCCATTGCCTCACGCACCAGGCTCCTGTGTTTAAATAGCGGGTTTCCGCCGCGCAACGCAAGCGCGCCGGGCCCGCCACTCAATCATCCGGACGGAGTAGCACCGATGACCGCAATTCGCGATTTTATTCACCACCATTACCGTCATTTCAATGCGGCCGCACTCGTGGACGCCGCCGATGCGTACAAGCGGCACGTGGATGACGGCGGGGTGATGTTCATGACCCTCGCCGGCGCGATGAGCACGGCCGAGCTCGGACTGTCGCTGGCCGAGATGATTCGCAACGATAAGGTGCATGCCGTCTGCTGTACCGGGGCGAACCTCGAGGAGGACATCTTCAACCTCGTGGCTCACGATCACTACGTGCGCGTCCCGCAGTACCGCGAGCTGACCGCGGCCGACGAAGAACAGCTGTTGTCGCGGCACCTGAACCGGGTGACCGATACCTGTATCCCCGAGGAGGAAGCCATCCGCCGCATCGAGCACGTCGTGCTCGACCTGTGGCTCGACGCGGACAAGAACGGCAAAGCTTTTTTCCCGCACGAATTCATGTACCAGATGATCCGTTCCGGCCGGCTCGAAGAGCACCACCAGATCGATGCGCGGGACAGCTGGCTGGTGGCGGCCTGCGAGAAAAACCTGCCGATCATCGTACCCGGCTGGGAGGACTCGACGCTCGGCAACATCTACGCCTCGCACTGCATAACCGGCGAGATAAACAACGTGCACACCGTGAAAGGCGGGATCGAGTACATGATGATGCTCGCCGACTGGTACGCGGACACGTCGCAGCGCGCATCGATCGGCTTCTTCCAGATCGGCGGCGGCATCGCCGGCGACTTCCCGATATGCGTGGTGCCGATGCTGCAACAGGACCTGCAGCGCGAGGACACGCCGCGCTGGGGCTACTTCTGCCAGATCAGCGATTCGACGACGAGCTACGGATCGTACTCCGGCGCCGTGCCCAATGAGAAGATCACCTGGGGCAAGCTGTCGGCCGACACGCCGAAGTTCATCATCGAGTCGGATGCCACGATCGTGGCACCGCTGATATTCGCTTCGGTACTCGAACGCTAGGAATGGAACCACGCCGATGACCTCTGCAGACGACTGGTCGATCGACGACGCGGCTGACCTGTACCGGGTGCCCGCGTGGAGCGACGGCTTCTTTACGATCAACGACAAGGGCCACGTTGCCGTCACGCCGATCGACGGTAATCCGCTCGCCATCGACGTCATGGACGTGATTGCCGAAGCGCGGCGGCGCAACCTCGGCTTCCCTCTGCTGGTGCGCTTCCAGGACATCCTGCATGCGCGGGTGCAGCGTCTCAACCACGCATTCGCCGAGGCGATCGACGCCGTCGACTACGGCAACGTGTACCGCGGCGTCTACCCGATCAAGGTCAACCAGCTGCACGAGGTGGTGGAGGAAGTGCTTGATGCGGGCAAGCCGTTCGGGCTGGGCCTCGAGTGCGGATCGAAGGCGGAGCTGCTGGCCACGCTGCCGCACCTGGAATCCGACGAGAGTTTGCTGGTTTGCAACGGCGTGAAAGACCCGGCGATGCTGTCGCTGATCGTCGCGGCTCAGCGGCTGGGCAAGAACGTCGTGCCGGTCATGGAAAAATATGTCGAGTTCGAGCAGTTGATGGCGATCGCGGAACGCGAAGAGCAGAAGGCGACGTTCGGTGTGCGCATCCGGCTAAGGACCAGCGGCGCGGGCAAGTGGGCGGACTCCGGCGGCTACCGTTCCAAGTTCGGGATCTCGCTGCCCGAACTGATGGATCTCGTCGAGCGCCTCGAGGCCGAGGACAGCCGCGAATCCTTCGTATTGCTGCATTTCCACCTGGGCAGCCAGATCTCGGAGATCCAGCAGCTGCGCTCGGCGGCCAAGGAGATGTCGCAGATCTATGCCGAGCTGATTAGCCGCGGCATTCCGATCCGCTACCTCGACGTCGGCGGCGGCGTCGGTGTCAACTACACGGGCGGCTTCGAAGAAGGCAGCATCAACTACAGCCTGCAGGAATACGCCAACGCGGTTGTCTCGGCCGTCAAGGAAGTCTGCGACGAGCGCGACGTACCCCCGCCGATACTCGTCTCCGAGAGCGGCAGGGCAATGACCGCGCACCACTCCATGCTCGTCGTGGAGACGCTCGGCGCGTTCCGCAAGGACCGCTCGGAGAGCGACTACGAGCCGCCGGCCGACGCGCATCGTCTGGTACACGCGCTCCACGAGACGCTCACCTGGCTGCGTAACGACGCGAGTGCCGGAACGCCGGTCGCGGAATTGCTCGAGGCGTACCACGACATCGAGAGCATCCACGAGGAAGCCTCCACCCTGTTCGGCATGGGCTACCTGCCGCTGGTCGACAATGCCCGTGTCGAACGGCTCTACTGGAGTGCCTGCTCGAATGCATTGCGCTGCCTGCACGATGCCGACATCGAGCCGCTCCCGCCCGCGGTGCAGGAGCTCGAGGACAAGCTCGTGGACCAGTACCTGTGCAATTTCTCGGTGTTCCAGTCGATGCTGGATCACTGGGCCATCGATCAACCGTTCCCGGTGATGCCGCTTGCCAGGCTGGACGAGCGGCCGACCCGCCGCACCCTGCTGGTCGACCTGACCTGCGACTCCGATGGCAAGGTGAGCCAGTACGTATCGGCCAACGAAGACAGGAACTTCCTCGAGCTGCACGGACTGCGTGTGGATGAGCCCTACTATCTCGGCGTATTCATGATGGGCGCATACCAGGACATCATGGGCGACGCGCACAACCTGTTCGGCCGGGTGTCCGAGGTTCACGTTTACGCCGACGCCGAGGAGGACAACAATTTCTGGCTGGAAAAGATCATCCCCGGCACGCAGATCGAGGACATCCTGGCCACCGTGCAGTATTTTCCGAACGATCTCCGGCGCCGCATGCAGGACATCATCAAGCAGAAGATCGACGCAGGCGTCGTCAGGCCCACCCGCGGCATGGAGATTCTGGAGCAGTACATGGCTTGCTTCAAAACGCAGACCTACTTCGATACGAACGCCGAATAGCGAGGTGACCACGAGCATGAAAAAGGACACAGAAGAAAGGTCGGTGAAGGTCGGCGTCGTGCAGATGCGGATGTCCGCCAAACCGGACGAAAACATGAAGAAGGCGCTCGACATGACGCGTGACGCGACCAGCAAGGGGGCCGACGTTGTCTGCCTGCCGGAGCTGTTTCGCTCACGCTATTTCTGCCAGACGGAGGACGCGGACTTCTTCGAACTCGCCGAGCCGATACCCGGACCGAGCACCGAAGCCTTCGAAACGGTCGCGGCACAGACCGGCGCCACGCTCATCGTCAGCCTGTTCGAGAAACGCGCCGCGGGCCTGTACCACAACACCATCGCGGTCATCGACGGCAAGCAGGGCTACGTCGGCAAGTACCGAAAAATGCACATTCCCGACGATCCGCGTTTCTACGAGAAGTTCTATTTCACGCCGGGCGACCTCGGCTTCAGGACCTTCCCGACCGGTAAAGCCAGCCTCGGCACGCTCATCTGCTGGGACCAGTGGTACCCGGAAGCCGCGCGGCTCACCGCGCTGCAGGGCGCGGAGATCCTGTTCTACCCGACCGCCATCGGCTGGCATCCCGAGGAGAAGGACGCCGTCGGTGATGCTCAGCACCAGGCGTGGGAGACGATACAGCGGTCGCACGCCGTTGCGAACGGCTGCTTCGTCGTTGCCGTGAACCGCACGGGATTCGAACCCGACCCGGCGAGCGACGGCGGCATCGAGTTCTGGGGGCAGAGTTTCATTGCGGCGCCGGACGGCCACATCATGCACAGGGCGCCGCAGGACGAGGAGTGCGTCTTCGTCGAGGAACTGTCCCTCGACGCCGTTGCGACGATGCGCCATGGCTGGCCGTTCTTCCGCGACCGGCGCATCGATGCCTACGACGGCATCACGCGACGCTTTCTCGACGGCGACGAGTAAACGGGAACCGTTGGGGCTAAGAGGAGCGCGGCCTTGCGGCCGCGCCCCGCTCGTTCGTACGAATCAGTGGTCGTCGTGGCGGCCGTTTGCCCGTTCCATCGTCCAGCGGACGACCGTGATGATCCTGTTGCCGTCACCGAGGTCGAGCTCGAACACCTCGACCGGCCCGTGCGCCGAGACGAGCCTGCCCCACTGGCGCGGCCCGCTCATGTTGATCTCGGCGAGCACGCGGGCGGCGACGTCGCCCCTGCCGGCATTGCACTTGGGGCTGCGCGGGTTGCATCCGCTGCCACCACCGCCGCCGCCGTCGAGGTGGCCGTAGATCGACAGCAGGGTGTCGTAGTCGTGCTGGTCCGGGTGCTGGTTCGGCACGGGATTGGTCGAGTAGTCCATGCAGGTGCCGTTCGTGGTGCTGAAGTCCTCGTCGTTGTGTCCGAGCCCCCAGATGTGACCGAGTTCCTGGCACATGACCGATTGCCGCCACGGCCCGGTGTTGTACGTCGGCGTGTTGTAATAGGTATCGTTGAGCTTCACGTAGCCGGACGTGATGTGGCCGCCGCTGACCGAGATGCCGGCGACGCCGAGCCAGCCGTTGCTTCCGTAGGTGTCGTTACAGACTTCGACTGCGCCGCTGGCCGGCGAACAACGCTTGACGTTCTTCGCGCTGCCGGTCCGTTGCGAGATATCCAGTACGCTCGACTGGTTCCAGTCGCTGATCGCCACATCGAAGTAGCTGCCCCAGCTGCCGCTCAGGTTGTTGCCCAGCGACAAGCTGAGCGGATTGGACGAACGTTCCCAGTGATAGTTGCTCCACGTATGCCCCGCGGATGCGGTGTTTGCGAGCAGGACGAGGCCCGCCATGGCCGCAAGAATTCTATTCAATGTCATGTGATCCCCCTGTATGCCGACTTGTCGCTGGTCGAATGTATTACAAACCGGGTCCGGGCGCACCGGGTTTTCGGTCATCGGGCTGGTCCTCCCGGCATTCCTCCATGACGGATGCCCCGTTCTCATCATCCACGGTCCGCTTAGGCCGCGAAGCGACGATGTCGAACATCAAACCGGCAAGCGCGTGCGTCCGCGTGACCCGGAATATCACCCGGGAAAACGAGATCGGGCGGACCCGCCGGACCTCGCGGATACCCGGCAGCAGGATCACGAGGACAATCGTTCTCATCAGCGCGGAGATCGCAAACACACCGAGCAAGGGGCTCAGCCATGCCCACGACACGCCGTAGAGGTCGATCCGCCCGGGCAGCACGACACCGAGATAGCCGCCGATAAGCGCGCCGCAGAAGATTGCCGTACTCGCGAGGACATTATGAACGGCCAGGTAGGTCGCCCTGTTCTCCCGCGCGACGAGATCGTACAGGAAGTTGCTCGCCCCCAGCGCGAAGCCCGCCCAGGAGAGACCGCTCAGCATCTGCACCAGCAACAGGTACCAGAAGTTCGGCGATACGAGCCACAACAACGGCATCAGGGGCAGCATGGCCCCGGTCACCGACAGTATCCGGCGATTGCCGAAAGTATCGCTGATGCGGCCCCACTGGGTAAGGGTAAGGAACTGCGCCAGCACCGACATCCCGGTGTTGGCCATGAACTGCGCATAGCTGAACTGCAGGTCACGCAGCATGTACACGGCGAAGAATGGCGACGCGATCGCCACCGAGAACTGCATCAGCGCATAAAACAGTGAGAAACGGGCGAAATTCGATTTCCGCAGCCGGCGCCACCACGCTTCCCGCGCCGGCAGCTCGAGGTCGGCCACATGGCCGGTTGGATCGTCCATGCGCGCGAGGTGGTAGGTGCTGATACCGCGCGCGACCAGCGCAACACCGAACAACAGCAGGAACCCCGCCAGCGTCTGGCCGGCCGACGTCGTTCCGTGCAGGACCAGCCCTCCGGCCGCGAGCGACAGGAAGGTCACCAGCGACACAACGCTCGTCCGTCGCGCAAAAAAACGGCCGCGCTTCTTGATGGGCACGAGATCGCCCATCAGGCTGATCCACTGGGGCGCCGCGAGATGAGCCCCACAGTGATAGACGACCACCGAGGCAATCAGCAGTGGCACCGCGACCGACGGGAACAGCAGCGGCAGCAGCGATATCGGCAGCCACGCAAATGCCTGCAGGCTCGCGCCAGCGAGAATGATCGGCCTGCGCCGCCCGGTCAGGCGGCCCAGCCACGCTGAGAGTACCTGCGCCAGCGAACCGAGCAGCGGCGGCAACGAGGCGAGCAGGCCTATCTGCGGTGTTGACGCCTTGAGGAACAGGGCGAAGGCGGACAGGTAGGTCTCGCCGATGCCCATCATCACGGCATATGCCGCCGCGTCTTTCATGGAATGCTGCAGGGAAGCTTCGTTGCTTCCTGTTGCGGCCGATGCTTTCGCCGGCTTGTTCATACGCGATGGGGCATGAGAATGATCTGCCGGGCACAACCGGCGCGCACCGAGACTGGCGGCTCAGGCGTCAACGACAGATGCCCGGGACATGACTTCCTGGCCGGCGCGGCCTCGCCCCGCGACTCGCCCGCGAATTGCGGGGCGTTGCGCGCCAGCGTATCGATGTCGCGGCCGCCGCTGCAAGCCTTGTCGGCATCGGGCGGCTCGTCGAGCCAGTCCTGCTCGTGGTTCTAGATGCTCGGTGTCCGGCCGTCAATTCGACGAGATCATACTCCGGTCGACTCGCAGCCGATACCTGCAAGTTCCGTGCACCCCCGCTCAGCTCACGACGGTCGGACCGCGGATGCGTCGCGCCACCAGCGACGCAGCGCGCCGGTTTCGCACGGCAGCTCCGCTATCCCGCCGCCGGTCACCTCGCGCCACCTCTCGAGGGCCGGCTCGGGCACCAGCACCAGTATCGGCAGACCTTCGGCGATGACGGCCAGGATGTCGTCCACGAGCCCCGCGCCGGTCTCCTCCTGGTCGCCGAACTTTTCCGCGATAACGAGATCCGGCCGATCGGTGAGCGCACGCCGCAGCGGCGCGCCGGCATCGGCGAGCGCAGCCGTGTCGAGCGTGCATTCTTGGGCATCCGGCCCGAGGCGGCTGGGCTGGTTGATCATGACGCGCGCGCCGGTGGCAAGATCGACGCTGTCGATGTGCGTACGGCGGCCCCGATCGTCGAAGGATGATTCCTGCACCATGCCACCGAGGCGGCATCCGCTGCCCGCGAGTTCGCGGGCGAAGTTGGCCAGCACACGTCGATCATCGACGTCGTATCGGAAAACGACGGCGGCGGCTCGAATATCAGTTTCGGTATTCACGAAAATCTGCGTCGGTCGAGACGAGTCGCTGTTTAGACCGTTTCCAGCTCCTCCATCGACCACGCCTGTGGCTTGTCGGCGAACAGGGCCTTCGTTGCCGCCCAGGTCTTGTGGAACAGCTCCGAGTTCCTGTAGGCGTCGAGATGCGCGGGCGACGTCCAGACGCTGAACGTGAAAAAGACATCGGGTGAACCGGCTTCGGTGTAGAGACGCAGGTGCTGGCAGCCATCGAACTGCCGAATTAAGTGCTTGGAAGCATTGAAAATATCCAGGAAAGCATCTCGCTCTCCCGGGCGGAAATGCATCCTGACGATTCGGGTGATCATTAGACTTTGGTCTCGTTCATGCCGCCTGCGCCGCGGCACAGACTACTTGCTATCCCGCCGGCATGAAAGGCATTGCAGTACATTGATAATCATGCGTTTGCGTTCTGACTTATACTTTGGGGTCTCAACAACAACAAATAATGGCGGCGTATGCGGCCGCGCAAGAGAGCACAGCCCGCGATGACCAAGTTTCCGAAGAAATCGATTGACGACTGGCGCGAACTGGCGACCAGGGAATGCAAGGGGCGGTCACCGGACGAACTGGCCTGGAATACGCCGGAGGGGATCGGGGTAAAACCGCTGTACACGGCAGAGGATCTCGAAGGCGTCGAACATCTGGATTCACTCCCGGGCATGGCACCGTTCGTCCGCGGGCCCAAGGCCACGATGTATGCGGGACGCCCGTGGACCGTGCGCCAGTACGCCGGCTTTTCCACGGCCGAGGAATCCAACGCGTTCTACCGGAAGAACCTGGCGGCCGGCCAGACCGGCCTGTCGGTCGCTTTCGATCTCGCGACGCATCGCGGCTACGACTCGGATCATCCGCGTGTCGTCGGCGACGTCGGCAAGGCCGGCGTGGCCATCGACAGCATCGAGGACATGAAGATCCTGTTCGACGGTATTCCGCTCGACAAGATGTCGGTCTCCATGACGATGAACGGCGCCGCGTTGCCGATTATGGCGATGTACATCGTTGCCGGCGAGGAACAGGGGGCCGCTCCCGAGCAACTGGCCGGCACGCTGCAGAACGACATCCTCAAGGAGTTCATGGTCCGGAATACGTACATCTATCCTCCCGAGCCGTCCATGCGGATCGTGTCCGATATCATCGCGTACACCTCCGCCAACATGCCGCGCTTCAATTCGATATCGATATCCGGCTATCACATGCAGGAAGCCGGCGCGACCTGTGCCCAGGAGCTGGCGTACACGATCGCGGACGGCATCGAGTACGTTCGCGCGGCGATCGACAGCGGCCTGGACGTGGACGCTTTCGCGCCGCGTCTGTCGTTCTTCTTTGCGATCGGCATGAACTTCTTCATGGAAGTGGCGAAGCTGCGCGCCGCACGGCTTTTGTGGTCGACGCTGATGGCCGAGAAATTTTCGCCGAAAGACCCGCGCTCGCTGATGCTGCGCACACACTGCCAGACGTCAGGCGTCAGTCTCACCGCCAGGAGCGTCCACACGAATATCATCCGCACGACCGTAGAGGCCATGGCGGCTGCTTTCGGCGGGACGCAGTCGCTGCACACGAATTCGTTCGATGAGGCCCTTGCGCTGCCGACCGAGGCCTCGGCGCGCATCGCCCGCAACACGCAGCTCGTGCTGCAGGAAGAAACCGGCATCACGAAAGTCGTGGACCCGCTCGCGGGTTCGTACTATGTCGAGGCCCTGACGAATGAACTCGCGGCCACGGCTCGCGAGCTCATCGACGAGGTCGAGGAGATGGGCGGCATGACGCGGGCTGTCGAGACCGGCATGCCCAAACTGCGCATCGAGGAATCCGCCACTTTGCGGCAGGCGCGAATCGACCGCGGCGAAGAGACGATCGTCGGCGTCAATAAGTATCAGCAGGATGAAGAAGCGGCAATCGATATTCTCGATATCGACAACGCGGCCGTGCGCGAGGCCCAGATCCGGCGGCTCGAGAGAGTACGCAGCAGCCGGGACGAGGCAGCCTGCAACAGGGCCCTGCTCGCCTTGACCGAGGCGGCAGAGAGGAAGACCGGCAACCTGCTCGCGCTCGCCGTTGACGCGGCACGCGCGCGCGCCACGGTCGGCGAGATTTCCGATGCGCTTGAAAAAGTCTACGGGCGGCATCGTGCCGTCACCCAGTCGGTTACGGGAGTGTATGGCGCCGTGTACGAAGATGATGATGAATTTACGTCGCTGAGACAGCGGGTCGTCGAGTTCGAGAAAGCCGAGGGCCGCCGCCCGCGCATGCTGATCTGCAAGCTCGGCCAGGACGGGCACGACCGTGGCGCCAAGGTGATCGCAACGGCTTTCGCCGATATCGGTTTCGACGTGGACATCGGGCCGCTGTTCCAGACACCCGACGAAGCGGTTCGCGAAGCGATCGAGAACGACGTTCACGTCATCGGCATCTCCTCCCAGGCCGCCGGTCACAAGACACTGGTTCCGCAGGTCATCGACGGCCTGAAGAAAGAAGGCGCGGGCGACATCATCGTCATCTGCGGCGGCGTCATCCCGCCGCAGGACCACGACGCGCTGCTCAAGGGCGGCGTTTCCGCCGTGTTTGCGCCGGGGACCAACATCCTGGAGGCAGCAGAGAAAGTGCTCGGTATTATCGAAAAGCGCCGGGATGCCGCGTAAGGCCCGGGCGAAAACAACAACGGGGACGCCGCGGGGGGCGCGGCGCAAACGGGGTGCGACATGCAGGAAGTAGTTAAAGAACTCGAGAAGAAACGTGAGGCGGCAGCACTGGGAGGTGGCCAGAGCCGGATAGACGTGCAGCACAGCCGCGGCAAGCTGACGGCGCGCGAGCGCATCGAGCTGTTGCTCGACGAGGGGACCTTCGAGGAATGGGATACTTTCGTAGAACACCGCTGCACGGATTTCGGCATGGCCGACAAGACGGTCCCTGGCGACGGCGTGGTCACCGGTACCGGCATGCTCAATGGGCGGCTCGTCTTCGTCTTCAGCCAGGACTTCACCGTGTTTGGCGGCTCCCTGTCGGAGGCGCACGCCGAGAAGATCTGCAAGCTCATGGACCAGGCGATGAAGGTCGGCGCGCCCGTGATCGGACTCAACGATTCCGGCGGCGCCCGTATCCAGGAGGGCGTGGCGTCGCTGGGCGGCTACGCCGAAGTCTTCCAGCGCAACGTGCTGGCGTCGGGAGTCGTACCGCAGATCTCCGTCATCATGGGCCCGTGTGCCGGCGGCGCCGTTTACTCGCCCGCGATGACCGACTTCATCTTCATGGTGAAGGACACGTCCTACATGTTCGTGACCGGGCCTGAAGTCGTAAAGACAGTGACCCATGAGACGGTTACCGCCGAGGAACTCGGTGGCGCAAAGACGCATTCGACGGTCTCCGGCGTGTGCGACTGCGCGTACGAGAACGACGTCGAGACGCTGTTGATGGTGCGGCGCTTCGTGAATTACCTGCCGGCGAACAACCGCGAGCAGGCACCGTACCGGCCAACCCCGGACCCGGCCGAGCGCCTCGAGATGTCGCTCGACACCCTGGTCCCGGACAACCCGGCAATGCCGTACGACATGAAGGAACTCATCTACAAGGTCGCGGACGACTACGAGTTCTGGGAACTGCAGCCCGAGCATGCAAAAAACATCGTCATCGGGTTCGCCCGCATGCACGGCCATACCGTGGGCATCGTCGCCAACCAGCCGGACGTGCTGGCCGGCTGCCTGGACATCAAGTCCTCGATCAAGGCGGGCCGCTTCGTGCGCTTCTGCGATGCGTTCAACATCCCGATCGTGACGTTCGTCGACGTACCAGGGTTCCTGCCCGGGACCTCGCAGGAGCACGGCGGCATCATCAAGCACGGCGCGAAATTGTTATTTGCCTACGCCGAGGCCACGGTTCCGAAGGTCACCGTGATCACGCGCAAGGCCTATGGCGGCGCCTACGACGTCATGGCCTCCAAGCATCTGCGCGGTGACGTCAACCTGGCCTGGCCGAGCGCCGAGATCGCCGTCATGGGGCCCAAGGGCGCGGTAGAAATCATATTCCGCGAGGACATGGGTGACGCCGACAAGATCGCCAGGCGCACCGAGGAGTATCGAAGGAAATTCGCCAATCCGTTCGTCGCGGGCAGCCGTGGATTCATCGACGACGTCATAGCGCCTCACTCGACCCGAAAACGCATTTGCCGCTCGCTTGCCGTGCTTCGCAACAAGAAGCTCGACAACCCCTGGCGCAAGCACGACAACATTCCGCTGTAAGGGGCTGCCGATGTTCAAGAGAATCCTGATTGCGAACCGCGGTGAGATCGCCTGCCGCGTCATCAAGTCCGCGCGCAGCATGGGCATCGAGACCGTTGCCGTCTATTCCGACGCCGACCGTGATGCACTGCACGTGCAGATGGCCGACCAGGCCGTAAATATCGGGCCGCCGCCCTCGGCGCAGAGCTACCTGCTGAAGGAACGGATCGTCCAGGCCTGCCTGGATACCGGCGCCGAAGCCGTGCACCCGGGCTACGGTTTCCTGTCCGAGAACGCCGAGTTCAGGGCCGCCCTGGAAACCGCGAACATCGTCTTCATCGGCCCGAACACCCGCGCCATCGAAGCGATGGGCGACAAGATCACCTCGAAGAAACTCGCTGACGAAGCCGGCGTGAACACGATACCCGGCCACCCCGATGCCATTAAGGACGCCGGGCAGGCCGTCGAGGTAGCAAACAGGATCGGCTACCCGGTGATGCTCAAGGCAACCGCCGGCGGCGGCGGCAAGGGCATGCGCGTGGCCCGTACCGACGCCGAGTGCCGCGACGGCTTCGAGCGGGCCGCAAACGAGGCTCGTTCCAGCTTCGGCGACGACCGGATACTCATCGAGAAATTCATCGAGGAGCCCCGTCACATCGAGATCCAGATCATGGCCGACCGCCATGGCAACGCCGTCTACCTCAACGAGCGCGAATGCTCGCTGCAGCGGCGTCACCAGAAGGTGATCGAGGAAGCGCCGTCGCCGTTCATCGACAAGGCCACCCGCGAGCAGATGGGCACGCAGGCCGTGGCGCTTGCGAAGGCCGTGGATTACGAATCGGCCGGCACCGTCGAGTTCATCGTCGACAAGGACCGCAATTTCTACTTCCTCGAAATGAACACCCGGCTGCAGGTCGAGCACCCGGTCACCGAGCTGATAACCGGCCTCGACCTCGTCGAGCTGATGATTCGCGTGGCCGACGGGGAAAAACTGCCGATCAAGCAGGCCGACGTCCCGATCAATGGCTGGGCCATCGAGTCCCGCGTCTACGCCGAGGACCCGTCGCGGAATTTCCTGCCGTCGACCGGCCGGCTTGTCTACTACCGCCCGCCCGCGGAGAACGACCATGTGCGCGTGGACACCGGCGTTTACGAGGGCGGCGAGATATCGATGTTCTATGACCCGATGATCGCCAAGCTCATCACCTACGGTGCCGATCGCGAGGAAGCCCGGACCCGCATGAGCACCGCGCTCGATCAGTTCGTGATCCGAGGGGTGTCGAGCAACCTGTGTTTCCTGTCCGCGCTGATACGCCATGAACGCTTCATCAGCGGCAACATGACGACGAACATGATCGGCGAGGAGTACCCGGACGGGTTCGATCCCTCGGCCGGTGAACTCGACGACCCCACGATAACCATCTCGGTTGCGGCATCGATGCTGCGCTACTACCGCGATCGCGCCGCGCAGATCGACGGCCAGCTGTCCGGCTACGAACGGCGGGTATCGCAGGACTGGGTAGCAATAATCGGCGGCCGGCATCACCCGATTACGATCGTGCCCGTGGAAGGCGGTTTCGACGTCACCATCGACGGCAAGATCAATACCGTCCGCACCGGCTGGGCATTCGGCCAGCAGCTTTTCACCGGCACGATCAACGGCAGGGAGGTATTCGCCCAGGTCGAGCGGGTCGTGCAGACCTACCGCGTACAGCATGCCGGTCGCCGTTCGGACGTGAGCATCCTGTCGCCGCGCGCGGCCGAGCTGTCCCGGCACATGAGCGTCAAAGTCGCGCCCGACATGTCGAAGTTCCTGCTGTCGCCGATGCCGGGTCTGCTGGTGTCCCTGTCCGTCAAGGAAGGCGACACCGTGAGCGCCGGCGAGCAGCTGGCCGTGGTCGAGGCCATGAAGATGGAAAACACGCTGCATGCGGAGCGCGACGGTGTCGTCGCCAAGATCTACTGCGATGCCGGCACGACACTTGCCGTGGATGAAAAGATCCTGGAGCTGGAGTAACGCGGGTGTCGCCACCACAGCGGACGCCCGTTTCAGGGCGGGACGTCGACGCACTGGCAGAGGGGGTAATCGCCGGGAACCGCAGGCTCCTTGCGCAGGCAATCACGCTGATCGAGTCGACGCGCAACGATCACCGTGCGGCTGCCTCGGCCCTGCTCGAGCGGCTCATGCCGCACGCCGGCAACTCGATCCGGCTCGGAATCTCGGGCGTTCCCGGCGTCGGGAAATCGACATTCATCGAGGCGCTCGGTATTCACGTGATCGATGCCGGCCACCGCGTCGCGGTACTGAGCGTGGATCCCTCGTCCGCGATCAGTGGCGGCTCGATTCTTGGCGACAAGACCCGCATGGAACAGCTGTCACGGCGGGACGAGGCCTTCATCCGGCCCTCGCCCGCCGGCAAGACGCTGGGTGGCGTCACGCGCCGCAGCCGCGAGGCGATGATCCTGTGCGAGGCGGCCGGTTTCGACGTCATCATCGTCGAGACCGTGGGCGTCGGACAGTCCGAGACCAAGGTGGCGGACATGACCGACATGTTCCTGCTGCTGCTCCTGCCCGGCGCCGGTGACGAGCTGCAGGGCATCAAGCGCGGCATCGTGGAGCTGGCCGATCTCATCCTGATCAACAAGGCCGACGACGACCTGGTGAAACTCGCCGAGCGGGCGGCAGCAGACTACCGGAGTGCTTTGCGGCTGCTGCACCCGCGTTCGGCGAACTGGAAGGTCGAGGTCAGGTGCTGCTCGGCACGCGACGGCGACGGCATCGCCGAAGCCTGGAAGACCGTGCTTCGCCATCAAGAGATGCTGACGTCAAGCAGCCAGCTCACGGCGCGGCGCGCGGCGCAGGCCAGGGACTGGATGTGGTCGGATGTCACCGACAACCTCGTCGAATCATTGAAGAGCGATCCGCAGGTCCGCGAGCAGCTGTCGGAACTGGAATCGGCAACCGGCGAGGGACGCGTCCCGCCGACCGTTGCTGCCCGGACCCTGCTGGAGACCTTTCTCGAACGTCACAGGAAACAGCGTCAGTAAGTCCGAACCGGAGGAACAGATGAACGACCGGCCATTCAAGGTGCTGGGCATCCAGCAGATCGCGGTAAGCGCATTGGACAAGACCCGCTTGCGCTCCCTCTGGGTCGATACCCTCGGCCTCGAGTTGAGCGGCACGTACCGGAGCGAGTCGGAAAACGTCGACGAAGACATTGCCGTTCTCGGTGCCGGCCCGCTGAAAGTGGAGGTCGACCTGATGCAGCCGCTCGACCCGGAAGCCAAGCCGCGGGTGCAGACGCCGCCGCTCAATCACGTCGGGCTGTGGATCGACGATCTGCCGGCGGCGGTGGATTGGCTCAGCAATCATGGCGTCCGGTTTGCGCCGGGCGGAATCCGCAAGGGAGCCTCCGGTTTCGACATCTGTTTCATCCACCCGAAAGCCAGCGACGAGCTTCCTATCGGCGGAGAAGGCGTATTGATCGAACTGGTGCAGGCGCCGCCCGAGGTGCGTGAAGCCTTCGAGAGGCTGACGTAAACTGGTTCAAAGGACACGGAGTACCGGTGCAATGTTCGACTACGAAAAACACGTCTTCTTCGTCTTCCCCGGGCAGGGATCTCAATACGCGGGGATGGGCAGCGACATTCACGAGGAATTCGCTGTCGCCAGGGATGTCTACGCCCGGGCCGGTGAAGTCCTGGGCTACGACGTCGCGGAGCTTTCCTTCACCGACCCGGAGGACAAGCTCAACCTGACCCGGTACACGCAACCGGCGCTGCTGACCCATTCCTTCGCATGCCTTGAGGTCTTCCGGGAGCTGACCGACGACCGTGTGAAACCCGCGATCGCCGCGGGACACAGCCTCGGTGAATACTCGGCGTTGGTCGCCGCCAGGGTGCTCACCTTCGAGAGCGCCCTCAAGCTGGTGCAGAAACGCGGCGAGTTGATGGGTACGCACGGCGAAGGCGAGATGAGTGCTTTTCCGCTGGATCTCGACACCATCAAGCCCATCGCCGAGAAACACCGCTGCGCGGTGGCCGGGTGCAACCTGCCGGAACAGACGGTCGTCGGAGGGCGGGCCGAGGATCTGGAGAAAGTGGAACAGGAGGTCCAGGAACAGTTCGCGCGCAAGCGCCCGGTGCGGCTGAAGACGGAAGGCGCCTTCCACACCTATTACATGGACAAGGCCGCGGAACTGTTTCGGCCGGTGCTGGAAGAAGCCAGCTTCGAGCCAGCCGAAGCGCGCGTTCTATCCAACTACACCGGCGGTTTCCACGAGGCCGATGCGGCGAAAATCCGCGACGGCCTGTACTACCAGCTGTTCAACCCGGTGATGTGGCACGCAAACTTGCTGACCGCATTCGGCGCAGGCGTGAAGATGATCTTCGAGTTCGGCGGCGGCATCGGCTCTGCGGAAACCCCCGACGGCAAGCGGCCGAACCTGGAGGGGATGATCAAGCGCGCCAGCAAGGCGGCCGACTACGAAACGCAGTACCGTTCGGCGATCAACACGCCGACCGTCAGGGAGACGGCGGGCTTCGTCAACAACCCCGAAGCGGGCTGAGGCAAGCGGCGTCAGGATTCCATCTGCCGGATCGCGTCGTCGATCGCGATCAACCGCTCCGCCTGCTTCAGGTGCAGCAGCTCGACCATCTGCCCGTTCAGGCTGATGACGCCCTTGCCCCGGTTCGCGGGCAGCTCGAAGGCCGCGACCACGTCCCTCGCTTGCTGTAGCTCCGCCTCGCTCGGCGAAAACACCCGGTTGGCGGTTTCGATCTGCGCCGGGTGGATCAGCGTCTTGCCGTCGAACCCCAGCACCCTGCCCTGCTCGCACTCGGCTGACAGCCCTGCGTCGTTGTTGATGTCGTTATAGACGCCGTCGATTATCGCGAGACCGTACGCGCGGGCTGCCGCGACTGCCGCCGACAGGGAAACCACGAATGCGATGCGATCGGGGGTCGGTACGGCATTGAACTCCTTGGCCAGGTCGTTGGTGCCCACCACGAAGCCGGCCAGTCGCGTCTTTGCCGCCGCCTTCGCGATCTTCCTGATGTTGAGGACCGCCAGCGGCGTTTCGATCATGACCCACAGGCCCAGCTCGGGCGAAGCCCCCGAATCGTTCAGGATCCGATTGACGGCGCGAACATCCTTGCCCCTCGTGACCTTCGGCACCAGCACGGCATCGACGCCGGCCGTCGCGGCCATGCCGAGATCGTCCCGCCCCCACCCGGTATCGAGCGCGTTGACCCGGATCACCACTTCGCGGGCGCCGTAGGCCCTGTCACCCACCGCTTTCAGGATGGTCTCCCTGGCAGCCGTCTTCGCATCCGGGGCCACGGCGTCTTCCAGGTCCAGGATCAACGCATCGGCAGGGAGCGACTTCGCTTTTTCCAGCGCGCGGACATTCGCGCCGGGAATGTACAGGCAGGAACGGCGGGGACGAAAGCGGGGTATGGCGGGCATGGCACTGGATTCCGGATGGGTCGACCGCGATCGTTTCGGGGCGCCGGCTGTTTCGGATGCGTCCGGTTGTCAGCGCAGCTTGCGCAGCGCGTTGAATTTCCTGTCGCTGTATGGCGCGTAGCGGATCGCAAGATCCGGCCACCAGCTACGCTTCATCACGGCTTTCATGTGGCTGAACGTGCGAAACCCGTGCTCGCCCGAATACGCGCCCATGCCGCTTTCTCCGACGCCGCCGAACGGCAGTTCGTCGACGGTCATGAACATCATCGTATCGTTCACGCAGACGTTGCCGCAGCTGACGTGGTCGATGAAGCGCGCCTCCGCCAGTTCGTTGCGGGTGAATATGTACGCCGCGAGCGGCTTGTCCCCGCTACGAATGAAGCGAATGGCCGCGTCGAGATCGTCCGACTGCACGATGGGCAGCACCGGTCCGAAAATCTCTTCGTGCATGATGGGTGCGTCCTTCGTGACCCCGGTGACCACCGTCGGTGCGATATAAAGCGATGCCGCGTTGGTCCTGCCGCCGATCGCGACCTCGCCCGACTCGATGAGCCGGGCCACGCGCTCGAAGTGCCGATCGTTGACCATGCGGCCGTAGGAATCGGATTGCTCGGGATCGTCGCCGAACATCTCCGTGATTGCCCGTTCGAGAAGCGGCAACAGCTTCGCCTGGGTGTCGCGGTCCGTGAGGAGGTAGTCGGGCGCGATGCAGGTCTGCCCGGCATTTGTGAACTTGCCCCAGGCGATCCGGCGCGCCGCGGTCTCCAGGTTGGCATCGGCTAGGACGACGCAGGGGCTCTTGCCGCCGAGCTCCAGCGTAACCGGTGTCAGGTGCTTTGCGGCCGCCGCCATGACGATGCGGCCGACGGCGGCGCCGCCGGTGTAGAGGATGTGGTCGAAGGGCAGCTCGAGCAGCGCCGTGGTCTCGGGCACCCCGCCCTCGACGACGCGGATGCAGTCGCTGTCGAGGTACTCGGGCACCAGCCGCGCGATGGCGGCCGACGTCGCCGGCGCAAGCTCCGACGGCTTGATGATGGCGCAGTTGCCTGCGGCGATCGCGGCGGCGAGTCCCGCCAGCACCAGCTGCAGCGGGTAATTCCAGGCGCCGATGATGAACACGACGCCGAGCGGCTCGGGCTGGATCCAGCTCTTGCCGGGCTGCCCGAGCATCGGCGTGCGCACGCGGCGGCGCTTCGTCCAGCGCTTCAGGCGCTTGCGGCAATAGGCCGCGTCGGCCGCCACGTAGGCGATCTCGGTGGTCCAGGCCTCCTGCGGGTGCTTGCCGAGGTCCGCCGCCAGCGCATCCATGAACTCCTGTTCGCATTCCACCATCATGCGCTCGAGCGCGGCGAGCTGCTCGCGGCGCCAGTCGAGGCTGCGCGTCCGATCGGCGGCGAACACGTCCTTCAGACCCTGGAAAATGTCCGAATATCGAGGTGAAACGTCAAACGGTGTGGCGGCTTCGGTCATGATTCGGCCTCTTTCACTTTGACGGCGCATTTGGCGCATATTGTCCCGGGTCCACCCGGAATCGATATCGTCGCGATTCGATCACACAATGTGCCCGGCGCGGACCGCGTTAGCAAGAAAAAGGCCCGGCCGAATGCCCGGCCGGGCCCGGTTCTGCGACGCCTCTCGGTATGTCGCGTCCGGCCTGCGTTACTCCTCCGTCGTCTGCGCGACCCGCGTACCGCCGCCCTCGCGCCAGTTCATCGCGGCGATCTGGCCCTGGCGGGCGTAGTCCGCGGCCTCGCCGAGCACCCGCGCCGCCTCCTGCGGTGCGTGGAAGCCCATCGAGTTCTCGGCCGCGATGAAGTCGAGACGCCACTGCGCCTTGCGCTGCAGTTCGAGCGCCGGCCTCAGCTGCTCATCGGTGGCGCCCTCTTCCCGCGCCTTCAGGACCGCGTCGAGCAGGTCCATCAGCGCCGCGCCGCCGCGCTGCAGCAGGTCGAAGTTGCGCTGCTGAATCGCGTCCACGCGCGCCAGGATCTCGGCCTCTTCGACGCGGTGACAGGTCTGGCAGGCACGATTCACGTTGAGCAGCGGGCTGCGTACCCAGTGGTCCGACACCTTGCTCGCGCCTTCACGCTGGTACGGCATGTGGCAGTCGGCACAGGCGACGCCGCTGCGCGCGTGGATGCCCTGGCTCCAGAGTTCGTATTCCGGATGCTGCGCCTTCAGGATCTCGGCGCCCGTCTCGGCGTGCTTGTAGTCGAAGAAGCGCTGCCCGTCATCGAAGGTGATTCCGTCCCAGAACGTCTCGAGATCGTCCGCCGTGAGCCCGTCACCCCATGGGAACGTCAGCGGCATCTTGTTGGCGCAGTAGTATTCGACGTGGCATTGCGCGCAGACGTAGCTGCGCATCTCCGTGCGGCTCCCGTCGACGTTCGGGTCGTAGGGCTCGGTGCGAGAACCTTTCCGCCACTTCTGCACCGTGGGAAGGTGCGGCACCTCGGCGTCGCCCTCGGCGAGCGCCTGGATGCCGTAGATGAAACCGGGGCGCGTCACGCGGAGCGCCATCGTGTCGGGATCGTGACAGTCGACGCAGGAGACGGCATGCCCGTGCCCCATGTCGTGCAGCTTCGCGTTCAGGTCCTTGTACGAGAACGTGTAGCTCTCCTTAAAACCGGCCATCGCGTCGCCGTTACCGAGCTCGCGGTACAGCGGCATGATGGATGCGTGGCAGTGCAGGCAGGAACCGGTCTGCGGTTTGGTCTGCCGCTCCGTCTGCTCCTGGTCGACGAGCATGTAAGCGTGGCCGCGCCGGTCGCGGTAGTCGATAGCGAACGCGTAGCCGCGGAACATGCGCTGCAGCCACGGGTCACGCTCGATCTTCTGCTCCGGCAACGCCTCGCTGCCGCCGTGACCGCCGAAACGCGTGCGGGTGGCCTCGGCCGTGCGCAGGTACGAGTCATACTGCTTCGGGAAATTGATGCCCCACTCGGCGGGGTCCGTGGTGTCTTCGGTCACCTCCACTAGGCGAACGTAGGTCTGCTTCGCCTCGGTCTTGCGCTCGAAGATATTGACGAGCAGCGCCGTGACGCCGGCCGTTGCAATAGCGACGACGACGACGAGCGCCAGAATGCTTGTCGTGCTCCATCCGCGTAGATATCGTTTCATATTCCCGAACCCTGTTTATCGATTATCTATTCCGGTCCGCCCAGCCCGGTGGTCTCACCGTGGCCCACCGTGACGTGACAGTGAACGCACTGGACTTCTTCTGCGCTGCCGTTCACGCCGACAACGAGCTCGTGCACCATGTCTGCATGACAGGCAAGGCAGTTGTCCTGGAGAATCCGTGCGTTCGGACCCTTGATCATGATCGGCTCGTGGAAGTTCTGCAGCGTGAACCCCTTGGAGTGATGCCAGCCGTTGTCGGCCTTCGCGATGTACTTGCCGAGGAAATCGTGCGGCAGGTGGCAGTCGACGCATACGGCGACCGCGTGGTGGCTGGACTTCTGCCACGAGTCGTATTGCGGCTGCATGATGTGGCAGTTGATGCAGACCTCGGGATCGTCGCTCATGTACGAGAATCCCTCGGCATAAAGAAAAGTGTATCCGCCGACGCCGAGCAGGGCGCCGAGCAGGACTGCCAGGATGACGACCGGCCGGGTCACCCGCGGCCCGCTGCGCTCCCCGATGCTCGCTCTTGACACGCTACCTCCCCAATTTATGTGTCAAGTATAGTACCGCTTGCGCCGGGCGAGATTGATACAGATCATTGACCCATTATCCGGGAAATCGCGGATTTCGGGCTCGGCAATCTTGCGTTGCCGGCAGCCTGCTATATCCTGCGCCCGTGGCCCGGAACCGGGCCTTCCCTGACGACGAGACCGAACCGTGATCCGCACCGAAACCGACCTCCAGGCCTGCAAGGAACTCTGGGAGCTGTTCTCCCCGCACCGGGATGCGTGGGACGACTGGGACCTGATGTACGCCTTTCACGACGAGGACAAGCATCGCTTCAATTTCCTGGTTCATCTGGCCGGCGATGGTCCGCCGAACGGCCTGATCCCGCTCGTGCATGACACGACGGACAAGCGCTACATGTTGATGGGCGGCAGCTACCCCGATGGCCGCATCCTGTGGCTGAAGTACGCGGATTTTCCCGAGTTCTTCGAGCACTTTCCTGACCGGACGGTCTTGTTCGAACTCAGGCAGGACTGGGTCAGCGGCCTGCTGCGAGTCCATCCGCAATTCGAAACCAATTTTTCGGAGCAGGATATCCGCTACCACCTCGCGCCACCGGAATTCGAGTTCGACTTCTACAGGCACATCGACACATTCTCGGCCGAGAAGAAACAGAAATTTCTCTACGACCTGCGCAAGATCCGCAAGCACGAACCCGTGCTGAACTGGAGCGAAGACAACGAGGCCGACCTGTTCATCGAACTGGTGAATCGCAATTTTGGCGCGGAGTCCGACTACGCCAGTGAGGAGAATGCGAAGGAATTGCGCCGGGTCATCGATGAGCTGCAACGGAGCGGACGCTTGAGGACCCTGACGATCGAGATCGGCGGCGTCAAGCAAGCCGTCTCGATGTCACTGCGTCACGGTAACAAGATGGTCGCGCTCTACGCGGCCAGCAATAACGATTACAGCAACCTCGGCAAACTGCTCAATGTCGAGACCATCCAGGAAGCCTGCCGATTGCGCGTTGACGAAATAAGCTACATGACCGGCATGCAATGGAAAGCACAGTGGCAGATGAAGAGCGAGCCCTGCATTACCATGCGCAAGCCGCCCGGGCCGTGGGCTGAAATGCACAGTTGATGCAAGCCATCCTCACTCGAGCCCTGCTACCTGATCGACCAGAGCACTGGAAAATTTTCCAAAACGTGCTTACTTGCAAATTGGGCATATTCGGTCCCTAATAGATCCATTGGCAATATTCCGTCGTCGAACAACAAAAATACTGCCAATCATTCAGGGACGGCTAACACCTTTTGTCGAACATTCGATTGAAGCGCGACCGTGCGCGATGGATAGGTATCTGATCGACCGGACAAGTAATTCGCCGACAGTTTGCCGGCACAATGGGAGAAAACTATGCACACTCAATCCAGATTGACTGCCAGATCCGCAGTTACGCTTGCTGCACTCCTGGTGCTTCCGAGCGCAGGTATGGCGCAACAAGCGATTTTCGACAGCGTCAACAAAGCTGCCGCAGCAGGCGGCCACGCGAATGTCCAGCTTGCCGTCATCGAGTGGATCACGGCTGGCGAAGAGGTCGGCCGGACGGTCTTCTTCAACAACCGCGGCAACAAGCAACTCGGAGCCGACTGGGTTCCGAACGATCCCCGCAACGGCAATGGCACCGACCTTCCGTGGGGGATTGACGGTGTCGAAGTTACTGCGGACGTTGCGCCCGCTGCCGACATTCTCGCCATTCAGGCGGGCATGCAGACCTGGCAGGACGAGCAATGCTCTTTTATCCCGCTCGTCGACTTGGGTCTATCACCCTTTGACTATGGATTCGTACAGTTTCTTATTGGTCTGGATGTGGGGCAGGACTTTGGCGGGACCCCGTTCTTTTTCCCGTTCCTCACGCATGCTGGCTTTTTATCACGCGAATTCTTTGACGTTCTTGCGCCTAATGGCGGCGACTTCATTCTCGGCGTTACCTTTACGTTGATCTGGGTAGATGCTTCGGGGCCAACGGATATCGACAATAACAACAAACTCGATGTCGCACTCAGGGAGATTTACTACAACGACGGGTTTCCCTGGGGGGACGGCACCGGCGGCACGTTCGATATCGAAACCGTCGCTCTGCACGAGGCCGGTCATGGCCTGAGCCAGGCCCATTTCGGCCAACTGCATCGTACGGATGCTAACGGCAGGTTCCATTTCTCACCCCGTGCCGTAATGAATGCTGGCTACACAGGCGTGCAGCGCACCCTGACGGCCACCGACACCGCTGGCCACTGTTCCAACTGGGCGTCGTGGCCCAACAACTAGTTGTCACTCCAGACAGCGGAGAATGTGACCGGCGAGGCTCGTGCTTCGCCGGTTTTTTTCTGGCGTGCGTACCGGTCTGCTACCCGCTGCTCATTTTAGTGGCGAGACTTGGCATGGATCGCGAAGTGAACCTCCATACCGCAGACGCCCGAAGGGCGAGTGGCTTCAGGACCGAGGCAATCGATCGACCGACGCGTGGATATTCGGAACGCCAACTGGTGGTTTCTCAGTGCAGCGGTTAAGCAGACACCAGGATTCTCGTTGCTCAACTTGCATTACGACGTGTACCGATAGGTAATTGATTCGCGCGACGCTCATGCACGATTTCGGGTAATCCTGCTCAGAGTCCGTTCAGTCCGATGCGCTCGCCTGCCCTTTAATACGAAGGATCTGGTTGTGATGATGATCGTCGGGCAGCGGCGGTGAAGAGGAATTGAGGCTTTCCGGCACCGCGATCGGATCACGGGCCATCACTGCTCTGTCGGCGCGACGGCCATCGTGCCAGAGGTCGTACGACCGCCGTGCCGGAAGCCGTTCCGCGGAGAGACCGCCTAGCCTTCTTTCGCGTGCCTGGTCAGGAAGCGATCGAGATTGTTTGCGAACTCCTGCTTGTCACGCTGACTGTAAGCGCTCGGACCGCCGCCCATCTCCACGCCGCTCGATCGCATGGTGTCCATGAAATCCCGCATATTGAGTTTCGCGCCGATGTTTTCCCGGGTGTGCATTTCACCGCGAGGGCTCAGGGCATGGCCGCCCTTTTCGATGACCTCGGCGGCCAGCGGGATATCGCTGGTAATGACCAGGTCTCCGGTCTCGAGCCGTTTGACGATTTCGTCGTCCGCGACATCGAAGCCTCGCGGTACCTGGAGCGTATTGATGTTTTTCGACGCCGGTGTGCTCATTGGCTGGTTGGCCACCAGCGTTAGCTGCACGCCCGTCCTGTCGGCCGCCCGGAATAGAATTTCCCTGGCGACGACCGGACAGGCATCGGCATCGACCCAGATCTTCATGTTGCCTGCTCCAGTTCCTCGCTTGCTTCCAGCCACTCCGATTCGAGCTGCTCGATCGTTGACTTGATTGCGGCCTGGTCCTTGATCAGCCGGGTGAGTTCGTCCTTCCGGTTCGGGTCGGCGTAGATCGATTCGTCCGCAAGGCCGGCCTCCAGCTCAATCAGCCTCGAGCGGTTCGAGGCGAGCGCTTTCTCCACCTCGCGGACCTTGTCGTGCAGCGGCTTCAGGCGCTGCCGCCGCTGCGCCTGTTCCTGCCGCTGTTGCCGCTTGTTCACAACCTTCGCAACATCGTCTTTCCATTTGGCTTCGGCCTGCCCGGCCGATTCTTCCTGTTCCCTGAGCCAGGCCGGGTAGTCGTCGAGACTGCGATCGAACCGGTCGACGATGCCATCGTGTACGATGAGCAGTTCGTCGCAAACGCTTCTCAGCAGGTGGCGGTCATGCGAGATGACGACCAGCGCGCCGGTGTACTCAATGAGCGCGACGCTCAGGGCCTGGCGCATTTCCAGGTCGAGATGGTTGGTCGGCTCATCGAGCAGCAGCAGGTTGGGTCCCTGGCGAATCATCAATGCCAGCACCAGCCGTGCTTTCTCACCGCCGGAGAATGGCGCGACCGGCTCGAAGATGCGCTCACCGCTGAAGCCGAAGCGGCCCAGGTAATTTCGAAGATCCTGCTCGCGGTCGTCGGGCGCGAAATCCCGCAGATGATCGATAGGGCTGTCGTCAGGCCGCAGCAGGTCGAGCTGGTGCTGGGCAAAGTACCCGATCTTCGTGTCCTTGCTTACATGCCGCTCGCCCCTGAGCACCGTGCTGCCGGTCGAAAGCGCCTTGACGAGCGTCGACTTGCCGGCGCCGTTCATGCCCAGCAAGCCGACACGGTCGCCGGCCAGCAAAGCCAGGTTGATTTTGTCGAGAACGACCGCGTCATCGTAGCCAATCGCTGCGTCGGTGAGGCTCAGCAGTTGCTGCGGCTGTTTCTCCGGCTCCATGAAATGAAAACGGAACGGGGAATCCACGTGGGCAGGCGCAATCTGCTCCATCCGCTCGAGCATCTTGATGCGGCTCTGGGCCTGGCGCGCCTTGGAAGCCTTGTACCGAAACCGGTCGACAAAGCTCTGCATATGCTTGATCTGCTTCTGTTGGCGGGCGTACATCGCCTGCTGCAGCGCGAGCTGCTCGGCACGAAGCTTTTCGAACTGGCTGTAGTTGCCGGTAAACAGATTGATCGCGCAGTTCTCGATATGCGCGATACGGGTGCAGATCTCGTCGAGAAAATCGCGGTCGTGCGAAATGACCAGCAGAATCCCTTCGTACCGTGTGAGCCAGCGCTCGAGCCACAGTATGGCCGGCAGGTCCCGGTGGTTGGTTGGTTCGTCGAGCAGCAGGATGTCGGACCGACACATCAGCGCTCGGGCGAGATTGAGCCGCATGCGCCAACCGCCGGAAAACGAATTGACCGGGTTGGTGTACTCGTCTGCCGAGAACCCGAGGCCGTGCAGCAAGCGCGACGCACGCGACTCGGCCGTAAAGCCGTCGATGGCCTCCATGCGTTCGTAAAGAACATGCAGGTCCGGCTTGCCCGCGTCGGCCTCACCCTCGGCAATGGCGGCCTGGATTTGCCGCAACTCGCGGTCGCCGTCCATGACGTAATCAACGGCGGAGCCGCCGCCGCGCGGGCTTTCCTGCGCAACGTGGGCTATTTCATACCGGGGGTCCAGCACGAGTTCGCCGCCGTCCGGTTCCAGCTCGCCGAGCAACATCGCGAACAACGACGACTTGCCACAGCCGTTGGGGCCGATCACGCCGATCCGCTGGCCGGCGTGAGCCTGGAAGGTGGCGTCTTCGATCAGGACCTTGCGGCCGCGTCGCAGGTTGATGTTTGAGAGGGCGAGCATGGCCGGCGGGATTATAGGACAGGCGCGGCCGGGGCGCCCGGAAGGTGCCCCGCTCCGTCCGGCGGGTTACTATGCCGTTTCGCCCGGCTCGGAATAATAACAATGACAATCAACTGGGTTCTCGCGGAAAGCTCGCGCGTGCGCTATGCCGCCGGCTCGTCCATGTATTTTGCGCAGGGCATCCCCTACGGCTTGATGAATATTGCCGTGCCCGCGTGGCTGGCGAGCCAGGGGGTTGAGGCCGGCCAGATCGCCTCCTTCCTTGCCGTCATCATCCTGCCGTGGGCCTTCAAACTGTTGTCAGGGCCGCTCATGGACCGATTCCAGTTCCTGCCGATGGGCAGGCGGCGTCCCTGGGTACTCGGTGCACAACTCGGCATGACACTGTCATTTTTCAGCCTCGTGCTCGTCGATAACCCGGTCGAACAGGTCGGCTTGCTGACGCTTCTCGGCCTCTTTATCAACGTGTTCGCGGCCACGCAGGATGTGGCCGTTGACGGCATGGCGATCGATGTCACACCCGTCAATGAACAGGGCCGCCTGAACGGCTTCATGGTGTTCGGCAAAGCCATCGGCTGGGCAACGACTTCGGCCGTGACCGGTACGATGCTGGTCACGTTCGGCCTGGGCGCCACGGCGATCGCCGCGGCAGCCGTCCAGGCCGTTGTATTGCTGGGCTTCATGCTGACAATGGAGCATCGCGGCGAGCGCCGACTGCCGTGGACTTCCGGTGATGCCATGGTCGAGCGCCGTGTTGCCAGCTCGTTCGCGAACGTTTTGAAGGGCCTGAACGCGGTGCTGTGGTCCCGTGTCAGCCTGGTACTGATGGCGATCATGCTCTTCGACGGTTTCATTGGGGGCTACGGGCACGCGCTGATGCCTATCGCGGCGATCAAGCTGTTCGGTTTTACGACGCCGGAATGGTCACAACTCGTCGCGGTCATGGGACTGGGGGGCGCCGCAACGGCCCTGGCACTGGGCCCGTTGATCGATCGCTTCGGTGCCAAGCGAATGCTGATATTGACGGTCTCGCTCGTTGCCATGCACGCCTTCCTTCTCGCCGAGACGCAGTACCTGTGGGAGAACACCACTTACGTCAAAGTGATGCTGGCGGCGTGGGTGTTGCTCGGCCCGGTGACGATGGTGTGCATGATCGCACTGGCCATGGCCATTTGCTCCAGCACGACCTCGGCCACCCAGTTTGCAATCTACATGTCGCTCGCCAATCTCGGTTCGTCAGCCGGCTCAAAGACCTACGGCGTGATCGCCGGGCAGACATCCTACGTCGAAGCCTACCTGCTGCTTGGCGCCATTACCGCAGCAATGATCGCAATCATATTTTTCCATCGCCACCGGCCCGACCATGCGAAAGGTCGCAAACGTGCGTCGAGCTACACGGTGGGCGTGGGCGCCGGTGGGGCCGGTATGTACTTCTCCGGGGCGATGCGCTGTCCCAAGTGCCGCTCCGACATGGAGCAGATCATGATCGACGGCACAGAGGTCGATCGTTGTTCTTCCTGTCACGGCTTGTGGTTTGACGACGGTGAGCTCGGCAAGCTGCGCAACAAGGAGGCAGCGGCCGTGCTGGATATCGGCGACATAAGGACCGGCAAGCAGCAGAACACGATCGAGCACTATCGATGCCCGCGCTGCGCCGGCCCGATGCACCGACTGGTGGACCCCGGGCAAACGCATATCTGGTTCGAGCAGTGCGGATTCTGCCGCGGTTCGTTCTTCGATCCCGGCGAGCTGACCGATCTCGCGACCGTCACGGTGTCGGACTTCTTCAGGCGCTTCGTCACGCCCGAGCGGTGTTGACCTAGGCTGACGCTGCCGATGCACAGGATAACCGCGCACCGTTGCGGTCGATCCGGTCGAGAACGGTCTCAGTCGGGGGTGGACGAAGCCCGCGCCGCAACCGCCTCAACGCTGGCCAGTTGCAATTCGAAGGGGCCGTCCAGCTTGTCATAGATCATCAGACCCATGCCCGTGATCCGTGCAGGGTCCAGCGCCGGCCCGTCGAGCCGCGTTCCGCGGTACTTGGGGACGAACCGGGAAAAGGGAATGTCGACGGTACTCCAGGCGCCTTCGCTCGTGTCGAAATCGGCCCAGTAACCGACCTCCCTGCCCCGCCAGTGCGCATTCGTCGTCAGTCGCCAGGTGTAGCGGCGGCCGTCACCCTTCACGCGCAAGCGGAGCCCTGCGTATTGCGACAGGTCGAGCTGCACGGACTCGGTACGGATCGAACTGAACCCGCCGCCGTCGGTGTTGGTCCGGCCGGCGAAGTGCAGTTCGCCCCGCTCGATCCGGAAGCCGCCCTCGCTGCGGCCGCCCATGACATCGTCGTTCAGCACGTACCAGCCGGGATCGCCCTGCTCGCTGGCAAAGTCGGCAAGCGACCGCGTCGCCGCGGCGTGCGAGTCTTCGGCGGTCAACCGCGGGCCGGGGGTCGTCATCAGCAACAGTCCAGCAATCCAGGCAACAGCTATCATGCCAGCTCGACGACGCCCGGTTCTAGGCGCTGTGCGCGAGGAGTGCATTTTCGGGGCGAGGCAGTTTCGAAAGCCACTCGCGGCTGCGGAGTGAGGCCTGGTCGCCGCTCGCCACGGCAACACGCACCGATCGGCTCAGTGCGCTGGCATGGAGCCGCTGGTAGTAAGGAAGCCTGCGGGCGTAGAACGGCAGGATCTCCTCCAGGGTGAGGTCGGTGTCGAACATGCCGACGAAGGCTTCGGCGAAGCGACGTATTGCGGCGAAAACCGCGCTCTCCGCCGACAGGCGATCGGACGGAACGATCGTCCAGGTCATGTCGCGCTGCAGGACACAGGTGCCCACGAATCCGTCACGCCTCTTCTCCGACCATTCGTGCGGGGCGATGAGGCTGAGGGACCATTGCCCGTCGATCCAGTAAAGGTAATTCGATCGTCCCTGCACCGGCCGGTACTTGAACGAGGCAGACAGTATCAGCATCGACGTGAACAGCTCGGCGAGCACCTGGCGGTGTGGTTTGGCGACCACGTCGCGCGGTTGCGTGGCACGCCAGTCGTCGAGGAATCCATGAACGCCCTTGCCCTCCGGATTACCCGCCGATTTTGGCGCCGGCAGATGGCTTGTCGGACGGCCGCTGGAGCTGCCCATGCTGTCGCAGGCGAGCCGGGGCTTACGCCGCGGCTCGATCGGCCTCGTAGTTCTGCGCCGCAAAGTCCCAGTTGATGAGCTTGTCCAGGAATGCGTCGATGTAAGCGTCGCGTTTGTTCTGGTAGTCGAGGTAGTAAGCATGTTCCCAGACGTCGAGCGTCAGCAAGGGCGTCATCCCGTCCGTGAGCGGAGTCTCCGCGTTGCCGGTGCTGACGATGTCGAGCACCCCGGCGCGGCGCACCAGCCAGGTCCAGCCGCTTCCGAACTGGCCGAGCGCAGCGGCCCTGAACTTGTCGCGGAACCCGTCCAGGCCACCAAACCTCGCGGTAATTGCCTCGCCCAGGGCGCCTTCGGGCTCGCCGCCACCTGTCGGCGACATGCTGTTCCACAGGAAAGTGTGGTTCCACGCCTGCGCGGCGTTGTTGAATACGGCCGCATCCTTCGCTTTGTGTGCCGCGGCGATGATGGCCTCGAGCGACTGACCGCTGTAGTCAGTGCCGTCTATCGCCGCGTTCAGCTTGTCCACGTAAGCCTTGTGATGCTTGCCGTGGTGAAACTCGAGGGTCCGGGCCGAGACATGCGGTTCCAGCGCGTCCTTCGCGTAAGGCAGTTCGGAAAGTGTGAGAGACATGTGCTTCTCCATAAGGAATTCGGAGGGCGAAGCATACCGGCTGTCACCGGGATGTCTTTAGCCGGATACAAAGTGTTACGCATGGCAATCCCGGCCGTCGTCTGTAACTCGCTGTAACAGGTTGTTTCTCTCGGTATCGGGACCTGTCAGTGTGGGTGCGCACCCGCTATTCTGCGCCGCGTCTGTTCAACTGTTATCAAGGAGTCAAGAAATGTCCCAGCACACACGCGACTGGTCCGAGCTTGCGATTAACCTGTACGACAAGCTGACGGGCCGCAATGCCGAAATTATCTACGAGGCAGAAGAGATGGAA
>JBFIHC010000015.1:0-41493 GCA_041601995.1 Woeseiaceae bacterium
CGTCGACTGCGATCCCAGGAACCCGGACCATTCCCACGCGCCCACCAGGATCACCGCCGCGACGACGACCTGCGCGACCGCCTGCGGCAGCACGAAAAGCACGAGCAGCAGCGCGGCGACGGCGATGACCGCCGTTATGACGCGCTCCCTCAGCATTTCACCGCCTCGAGTTGCTCGCCCGTGTGCCCGTAGCGCCGCTGCCGCTGGGCGTAATGCGCGAGGGCGGCGCCGAATTCGGCGGCGCCGAAGTCGGGCCACAGCACGTCGGTGAACCACAGCTCGGCGTACGCCAGGTTCCAGAGCAGGAAATTACTGATGCGCTGCTCGCCGCCGGTGCGGATGAGCAGGTCCGGGTCGGGCGCGGCGGCGAGTTGCAGCCCTGCCGCAAAGGTAGCCTCGTCGATGGCGTCAGCACCGATCTCCCCCGACGCCACCCGGGCCGCGAGCGCGCGTGCGGCCTCGACGATATCCCAGCGCCCGCCGTAGGCCACGGCGACCTGCAGGCGCAGACCGTTGTTGTCCGCCGTCAGCGCCTCCGCGCTTTCGATCTTCTCGATCAGCTTGGCGTCCAGGCGCTCGCGCTCGCCAATAAAACGCAAGCGGACGTTATTTTTGTGGAGTTCCGCCACTTCGCGTCGCAGCGCCTCCAGGAACAACGCCATCAGCATCCCGACTTCCTCGTCGGGACGCCGCCAGTTCTCGCTGCTGAACGCGAACAGCGTCAGGTATTCGATGCCGTGTTTCGCGGAATCTTCGACGATCGCCCGCACCGACTTGACGCCCGCGCGATGACCCGCGTGGCGCGGCAGCGAACGCTTGCGCGCCCAGCGGCCGTTGCCATCCATGATGACGGCGACATGTCGCGGTACATTCGACCGGGCCGTTGATGTCGGTTCGGATCCGGACACTCAGACTTCCATGAGTTCGCTTTCTTTTTCCGCCAGCGTCTTGTCGATCTCCGCGATGTACTTGTCCGTAATCGTCTGGATTTCCTCTTCGGCGCGGCGCTCGTCGTCTTCGCCGATCATCTTTTCCTTGAGGAGTTCCTTGACATCGTGAATGGCGTCACGGCGAATGTTGCGGATGGCGATCCGGCCGCCTTCCGCCTCGTTGCGTACGACCCGGATCATGTCCTTGCGCCGCTCTTCAGTGAGCGGCGGCAACGGCACGCGGATCACCGTGCCGGCAGTCGCCGGGTTCAGGCCGAGGTCGGACGTCATGATGGCCTTTTCGATCTTGGCGACCATGTCCTTTTCCCACGGCGTCACCGTCAGTGTCCGCGCATCCTCGACGCCCACGTTGGACACCTGGTTTAGCGGCACCTCACTGCCGTAATACTCGACCGTTATGTGATCGAGGAGGCTCGTATGCGCGCGCCCCGTCCGGATCTTCGTCAGTTCCTGGCGCAGCGATGCCACGCTTTTCGACATTCGTGAACTGGCGTCTTTCTTGATTTCTTCTAACACGTCATTGCCCTCAGTGTCTTGTCGGTCCGGCTGCCTACGCGGTGACCAGGGTACCGACGCTGTCGCCCGTCATCGCCTGCACCAGCGCATTCGCGCGCGTCAGATCGAAGACCCGCAGCGGCAGCTCGTTATCACGGCACATCACGACGGCGGTCGCGTCCATCACGAGCAGCTTGTCGGCAAGCAACTGGTCGAACGAGACCGTCTCGAAGCGCTTTGCGCCCGGATTCGCCTCCGGATCCGAGTCGTAAACGCCGTCCACCTTGGTAGCTTTGAGAAGGATGTCTGCGCCGATCTCGATGGCGCGCAGGCTCGCAGCCGTGTCAGTCGTGAAGAACGGGTTGCCGGTACCCGCGGCGAGAATGACGACCCTGCCCTTCTCGAGATGCCGGGTCGCCCGACGGCGGATATAGTCTTCGCAGACGTCGTGAATCTGCAGGGCTGACATCACTCGCGCATACACGTCGAGCGACTCCAGCGCATCCTGCAGGGCCAGCGCATTCATCACCGTCGCGAGCATGCCCATGTAATCGCCGGTAACGCGGTCCATGCCGGCGCCGGCGAGGCCGGCGCCGCGGAAGATATTGCCACCACCCACGACGATGGCGATCTCCACACCGTATTTCTTCGCGGCTGCGATTTCACTGGCAATGCGCTTGATGGTCCGGGGCTCGATGCCGTAATCCAGTTCGCCCATCAGCGCCTCGCCGCTCAGTTTGAGCAGTACGCGACGGTATGGAACCTCGGTGTCACCCATGTACAAGCCTTTTCGTCGTTATTTTCCGGGCCGCTTCCCGGCGGCCGTAGATTCTAGCGCATTAGGCGTTGGCAATCTCTTCAAATCAAGGAGTTAGACCCGGGACGCCGGCCGGGGCTCAGCCCTTGTTCTTCGCGTCTTCGATCTGCTTCATGACCTCGTCCGCGAAGTTCTCCTGCTTTTTCTCGATGCCTTCGCCGACTTCGAAACGTACGAACGAAGTAACCTTTGCGCCCGCCTTGCTCAACAGCTTGCCGACGCTGATCTTGTCGTCCTTCACGAACGGCTGGCCGACGAGCGTGATTTCCTTGAGGAATTTGGCGACCCGGCCGGACACCATCTTCTCGACGATCTCGGGCGGCTTGCCGGACTCCGCTGCCTGTTCGGCATAGATGCGCCGCTCGCGCTCCAGCGCCTCCGCCGGCACGCCACTCTCGTCGATGCAGGTCGGGTTGATCGCAGCGACGTGCATTGCGATGTCGCGCGCCAGTTCCTCGTCGCCGCCCTCGAGCGCGACCGCGGCGCCGATTTTCGCGCCGTGCGTGTAATGGCCGAGCGCGCCGTCAGTGGTCACGGAGGCGATACGGCGCACGGAAATGTTTTCCCCGACCTTCGCGATGAGGTCGGTGCGCGCCTGTTCGACGCTGCGGTCGTCGGCGAGACTCTCGTTCGCAAATGCCTCGACATCCGTCGTTCCCGACGCCAGTGCAGCATCCGCGACAGCCTCGGCAAAGGCGATGAAATTCTCATCCTTCGCAACGAAATCCGTTTCCGAGTTCACTTCGACCATGACGGCCTTGCCGCCATCGGCCTTGATAACGATGCGTCCGTCCGCCGCGACACGGCCGGCTTTCTTGTCAGCCTTGGCCTGGCCGGACTTTCGCAGCAGCTCCGCAGCCGCTTCCAGATCGCCGCTCGTCTCGACGAGCGCTTTCTTGCACTCCATCATGCCGGCGCCGGTGCGTTCGCGCAGCTCTTTCACCATGGATGCACTGATTGACATCACTGTACCTCTTGATCTTTGACTATCGGTTCGCCGCAGCGGCACAAAGGCTCAACCGCCGTCTTCAGCGTCGTCCGCCTTCTCCGCCGATTTGGCGGCTGCCTTCTTCGCCTTCTTCGCCGTCTTCTTGGCCGCTTTCTTCTTCGCTGCCTTCTTGGCCGCTTTCTTCTTCGCTACCTTCTTCTTTGCGGGCGCCTCGTCGGCACGCTCCTCGGCCGCTTTGGCTTCGGGCTCGGCCTCGGCCTCCTCGGCCGGGGCGTCCTTCGCAGGCTTCTCAGCGACGGCTTCCTCGGCGGGCTTCTCGGCGGGCTTCTCGGCGGCGACTTCCCTGGCAGGCTTGTCGGCGGCGGCTTCCTTCGCCGGCTCTTCGGCGGACGGCGCTGCCGCCACAGCCTCTTCCGCTTTGGGCTCGGTCTCGAGCTTCTTCACCGGGGCTTTCTTCTTCACCGCGGGCTTGCGGGCCGGCTTCTTCGCACCCTTTTTCCGGCGATCGGACGTCTTCTTGACGTTGCCTTCCGCGTCGAGTTCGACGAACTCGTCCTCACCGAGCACGACCTCGGGCAGCGATGCCCTGCCCTCGATGACGGCATCGGCGATCAGCGCGGCATACAGGTCGATCGCGCGCATGGCATCGTCGTTGCCGGGAATAATGTAGTCGACGCCATCCGGCGAGCAGTTCGTGTCAACCACCGCGACGACCGGGATCCCAAGCTTCTTGGCCTCGCGGATCGCGATATCCTCGTGCTCGACGTCGACGACGAACATGACGTCCGGCAGGGACTTCATTTCCTTGATGCCGCCCAGGCTCTTCTCGAGTTTTTCCTGTTCGCGACTCAGCCCGAGAATCTCCTTCTTCGTGAGGCCCTCGAAACCGCCTTCCGCTGCCATTTCCTCGAGCGTCAGCAGGCGCTTGACCGACTGGCGAATGGTCTTGTAATTGGTCAGCATGCCGCCGAGCCAGCGCTGGCTGACGAACGGCATTTCGCAGCGCACCGCCTGTTTGCGGACGGAGTCGCGCGCTGCACGCTTGGTGCCGACGAAGAGCACCTTGCCGCCGTCCGCGACCGTCGCCTTCACAAAAGCGTACGCTTCGCGAGCCATCGGCAGGCTCTTCTCGAGGTTGATGATGTGGATCTTGTTGCGTTCGCCGAAGATGTAGGGAGCCATCTTCGGGTTCCAGTAGCGGGTCTGATGCCCAAAATGCACGCCAGCCTCTAGCATCTGGCGCATGGTTACGTCTGCCATTGATATTCTCCGGGTTAAGCCTCCGCATACCCCGTCGCCCAACCCCTTTTTCGGTGGGGCACCCAGTGCGACGTGACGGTATGCGTGTGGATTGATTGCCTCTGGGGCGCGCGCTTTATACCATAGCCCGTCGCCGCCAACAACGCGTATCCGAAGCAAAATCGCGCCCGGCGGCGCTGAATCCTGACACGACCAAACCCTTATGACCGTAACGATCAAGACTGCCGACGAGCAGGACAAGATGCGAGTTGCCGGACGCCTGGCCGCCGACGTGCTCGACATGATCGGAGATTATGTCAAACCGGGCGTCACGACCGGGGAGCTGGATCGCATCTGCCACGACTACATCACCGGGGTACAGGGCGCGATCCCCGCCCCGCTCAACTACCGCGGGTTCCCGAAGTCGATCTGCACCTCCGTCAATCACGTGGTCTGCCACGGCATCCCGGGCGACCGCAAGCTGAAGGCGGGCGACTCGGTCAACATCGACGTCACCGTCATCAAGGACGGATTTCACGGCGATACCAGCCGCATGTTTTTTGTCGGCAAGCCCGGGATCCAGGCGCAGCGCCTGGCCGAGGTGGCCTTCGAGGCCATGTGGCTCGGCATCGAGCAACTGGGGCCGGGCAAGCACCTCGGCGACGTCGGCGCCGCCGTGCAGCACCACGTGGAGAAGAACCGCTTCTCCATCGTGCGCGAGTACTGTGGCCACGGCATCGGGCGCGTATTCCACGAGGACCCGCAGGTCCTGCACTACGGCACTCCGGGAACCGGCATGGCATTGCGCGCCGGCATGACGCTGACCGTGGAGCCCATGGTGAACGCCGGCAAGCCGGCGGTGAAGCTGCTGCCCGACGGCTGGACGGTTGTAACCAAGGACCACGGCCTTTCCGCGCAGTGGGAACACACGGTCCTCGTTACAGAGACGGGCCATGAAGTGCTGACACTCGGTGCAGACGCACGCTAAAAGCAAAGCTTCGCTGGCCGCGACCGATGCCGAATTGAAGGCTCGGTTCCTGGCCGGCGATTCCGTTGTCGACCTGGTCCACGATCGCGCAGACGCTATCGACGATCTGCTCCGGGACCTGTGGCGCACCCATCTGGGCGGACTGGCCGGGGACATGGCACTGGTGGCGGTCGGCGGCTATGGGCGGGGGGAACTGCATCCCTGCTCCGACGTCGACATCATGCTGCTGTTGCCGGACACGATCGATGCAGACGCGGAGCAAGCCCTGTCGGATTTCATCACGTCGCTCTGGGATGTCGGCCTGGAGATCGGGCACAGCGTCCGCACTGTCCAGCAATGCGTCGAGCAGGCCACCTCGGACCTGACGATCGCGACGACGTTGATGGAAGCGCGCCTGATCGCCGGCCCGCAGGAGCTGTTCGACGCCATGCAGAAAGCGGTGGGCCCGGACCGCATCTGGTCATCCCAGGAATTCTTCGCCGAGAAGCGCCGCGAGCAGATAGAACGACATCATCGCTACCACGACACCGGCTATAACCTGGAACCCAACGTCAAGGGCAGCCCCGGGGGGCTGCGCGACATCCAGATGATCGGCTGGGTCGCGAAACGCCATTTCGGCGTCCGCACCCTCGACGAACTCGTCGCGCACAAGTTCCTGTCACAGGGACAGCTGCGGCGGCTCAAGAACGGCCAGGCGTTCCTGTGGCGGGTCCGCTTCGCGCTGCATATCCTCACCGGCCGCGCCGAGGACCGGCTGCTGTTCGACCACCAGGTCAGGATCGCGCAGATGCTCGGTTACGAGGACGCGAGCTACACCCTCGCCGTCGAGCAGTTCATGCAGCGCTATTACCGCACCGTCATGGCCTTGTCGCGACTCAACGAAATGTTGCTGCAGCTGTTCGAAGAAGCGATCCTCATGGATCCGGACGCGCCGCCGGAACCGCTGAATACCCGCTTCCAGGTAAAAAACGGCTACCTCCAGACCGTCGACGAGAACGTGTTCCATGATGAGCCGTCGGCGCTTCTCGAGCTGTTCCTGCTGCTGCAGCAAAACCCCGACATCCGCGGCGTCAGCGCCTGGACGATCGGCCTGATACGGCGAAACCTGTACCTGATCGACGAGGAGTTCCGGCAGAACCCGCGCAACCACCGGCTGTTCCTGTCGATCCTCCGTGCCGAGACGGGTGTTACCCACGAGCTCCGCCGCATGAACCTGTACGGCGTCCTCGGGCTGTACATCCCGTCTTTCGGCCGCATCGTGGGCCGCATGCAGTACGACCTGTTCCACACCTACACGGTCGACGAACACACGCTGTTCGTGGTGAGCAACCTGCGGCGCTTCGCCCTGACCCGCTTCGATCACGAGTTCCCGCACTGCAGCCGCATCATGCAGTCCCTGGAGAAACCGGAGATCGCCTACCTGTCGGGCCTGTTTCACGATATCGCCAAGGGTCGCGGCGGCGATCACTCCGAGCTCGGTGCCGTGGACGCCGAGGCGTTCTGTCTCGAACACGGCATGAGCCCCTACGAGGCCCGCACCGTGGCCTGGCTGGTCCTGCATCACCTGGCGCTGTCGACGACGGCGCAGAAGCGCGATATCGGCGATCCCGACGTGATCAACGAATTCGCCGCCCTGGTCGGCGACCAGACGCACCTCGACTATCTCTACGTACTCACGGTGGCCGATGTGCGCGGCACGAACCCGAAGCTCTGGAACTCCTGGAAAGCCTCGCTGTTCCGTGACCTCTACGAACTCACCTCGCGCGCGTTGCGGCGCGGCCTCGAGAACCCGATCGACGCCGATCAGCTGATTCTCGAGAAACAGACGCGAGCACGCGAGCACCTGCACAAGTCCGGCGTCAGCGACGAGCGCATCAACGCGGTCTGGCAGCTGATGAACGACCGCTACTTCCTGCGGCACCGGAGCAACGAGATTGCGTGGCACACCGAGTGGCTCGCGGACTCCGACACGGCATCGGACATCGGGCTGGTGGACGTTCGCAGGCAGGCGGACGGGGACCGTGTCGAGGCCGTGCTGTATACGCCGCGCAGCAAGCACACGTTTGCGCACGCGACTGCCGTCCTCGACGAGCTGGGCATGACGATCGTGGACTCGAGGGTCGTCCCCCTGCGAAACAATTACAGCCTGGACTCCTTCGTCTTCATGGAGCTCGACAAGCGCACCGAACTCGACGAGTCCCGCATGACCAAGATACGTCGCTCGCTGACGCGGGTGCTCACGGCGCATGACGACGACATTGCCAAGGTGACGCGCACCGTCCCGCGCCAGGCACGGATGTTCAACACCAAGACCGAGGTCGAATTCAGCCCGGGCACGATGCGCGGCCTCACGGTCATGGAACTCGATGCGGCGGATCGGCCCGGGCTGCTCAGCAAGATCGGCAAGGTCTTCATCGACGAGGGCATCGACATCGATGCCGCCAAGATCATGACGATCGGCGAACGCGCTGAAGACGTTTTCTACATCAGCGATGAAGCGGGCAATCCGCTCGGGGAAGAGGCAAAATCGCGCTTGCGCGACGCATTGATCCACGCGATCGATGAGAACAGCGCGGGCGGGTAACAACGGGCAACACGGATAACGACATGACAGACCTCATTGATATCGTCGAACTTGGTTTCGAGCGCGGCGGCAGGATGGAAAGCAATGCGGAGCAGCGCAAGCTGGCGGATGCGGTGGATACCGCGATCGCCATGCTCGATGCCGGCGAAGCACGCGTTGCCGAGAAGACGGATGCCGGCTGGCACGTGCACCAGTGGCTGAAGAAAGCGGTGCTGCTGTCTTTCAGGCTAAGAGACAACGCGGTGATCGAAGGCGGACACTCGCGTTTCTACGACAAGGTACCGCTGAAGTACGCGGATTATGACGACAGCCGTTTCGCGGCCGACGGCGTGCGCGTCGTGCCGGACGCGATCGTTCGGCGTGGCGCCTATGTCGCTCCGGATGTCGTCCTGATGCCCTGCTACGTCAACATCGGCGCAAACATCGACAGCGGAACGATGGTGGATACCTGGGCCACCGTGGGCAGCTGTGCGCAGATCGGCAAGAACGTGCATCTGTCCGGTGGCGTCGGCATCGGCGGCGTGCTGGAACCCGTGCAGGCGGGCCCGACGATCATCGAGGACGACTGTTTTGTCGGCGCGCGTTCGGAAGTCGTCGAGGGCGTCGTCGTCGAAAAGGGAGCGGTGCTCTCGATGGGCGTTTACATCGGCCAGAGCACGCGCATCTACGATCGCGAATCCGGAACAATCAGCTATGGACGCGTACCCGCCGGCTCGGTCGTGGTTCCCGGCAACCTGCCGTCGAAGGACGGCAAGTATTCACTCTACTGCGCGGTCATCGTGAAGCGCGTCGACGCAAGGACCCGTGCCAAGACTGGGCTTAATGAACTTTTGCGAAATGCGGAAGACGAGCTGTTGCGAGGCTCGAAACAATAAAGGGAGGCCGCAATGCTCACCGTCTACGGCATCAAGAGTTGCGATACCTGCCGGCTCGCACGGAAATTCCTCGAATCGAGGAGCATCGAGTTCCGTTTCCACGACCTGCGTGATGATGGACTGGACATCCAGACGCTCGAGCGCTGGTCGTCCCGCATCGACTGGGAACGCCTGCTGAACAGGAAAAGCCTGACCTGGCGAAAAATACCGGAAGCGGACCGCAATCACATGACCAAGGAGCGCGCCTTCGCCACGATGCTGCATCAACCGACCCTTGTTAAGCGGCCGGTGCTCGAACACCCGTCGTTTTTCGCGGTGGGTTTCTCCGAGAAGCGTTTTACCGACTTCCTCGAAAGAAGCGGCTGACGACCGGCCCGCCGCTCAGCCGATGCGGCCGGTGATGTAGTCCTCGGTCAGCTTGTGCCGGGGATTGGTGAAAATCCGGTCGGTCTCGTCCACCTCCACGAGGCGCCCGAGGTGGAAGTACGCGACGCGCTGCGACACACGGGCCGCCTGCTGCATCGAATGCGTCACGATGACGATCGCGTAGTCGCGCGACAGCTCGTCGATCAGGTCCTCGATGCGGGCGGTGGCGATGGGATCGAGCGCGGAACACGGTTCGTCCATCAGAATGACCTCCGGATTGACCGCGATAGTACGCGCGATGCACAGCCGCTGCTGCTGGCCGCCCGACAGGCCGGTGCCGGGCTCGTCCATGCGATCCTTGACTTCCTTCAGCAAGCCGGCGCGATCGAGGCTCGTGTGCACGATATCGTCGAGCTCTGCGCGATCCGCCGCCAGTCCGTGGATACGCGGCCCGTAAGCCACGTTGTCGTAAATGCTCTTCGGAAACGGGTTGGGTTTCTGGAATACCATGCCGACCCGCGCGCGTAACGCCACGGGATCCAGGTCCGCGCCGTAGATATCCTGACCGTCGAGCGTGATTGTGCCGGTGACTCGTGCCGACTCGATCGAGTCGTTCATGCGATTGAGGCATCGGAGGTAGGTCGACTTGCCGCAACCCGACGGGCCGATGAGGGCGATAACTTCGCCCCTGCCGATCTCGAGCGTTACGTTCTGGATCGCGTGGTTGTCGCCATAATAGACATTGACCTTCTCCGTCACGATGTACGGATCTGCGCAGCGGATGGTGCCGACCGTTTGCTCGCCGAGCTCCGTGACGCGTCGATGCGCTCCTTGCGCAGCCGCACCATTCGGCTTCTTGCCTGAAGGCTTTGCGGCGACCTCCGCCGCTGCGGCCTCGGGTAACACCTCGTCGTTGGTGATCCTGGTCTCAGTCATTCCAGCCATTCTCGTACAGGTCCCGTTCCAGCTCAAATCTGCCGCTTACCATTTGCGTTCCATTCGTTTCCGAATGATTACAGCGGCGAGGTTCATGATCAGGAGGAAGCCCAGCAGCACGATAATCGCCGCCGAGGTTCTCTCCGCAAATGCCCGCTCAGGGCTGTCCGCCCACAAGTACACCTGGACGGGCAAAGCCGTTGCTGGGTCTGTAAATCCACCGGGCACGTCGACGATAAACGCCACCATGCCGATCATCAGGAGGGGCGCCGATTCGCCCAGCGCGCGGCTCATGCCGATGATCGTGCCGGTCAGCATGCCGGGCAGCGCAAGGGGCAGGACGTGATGAAACACGACCTGCATCCTGGACGCACCGAGCCCAAGCGCGGCTTCCCTTATCGAGGGCGGCACCGACTGAATCGCGGCACGCGAGGCGATGATGATGACCGGCAGGGTCAGCAACGAGAGCACGAGGCCGCCGACCAGCGGCGCCGACCGTGGCAGTGCCATCCAGTTGATGAACACCGCCAGACCGAGCAGGCCGAAGACGATCGACGGCACCGCCGCGAGGTTGTTGATATTGACCTCGATGAGGTCCGACCAGCGGTTCTTCGGCGCAAATTCCTCGAGGTAGATCGCCGCGGCGACGCCGATGGGAAATGCCAGTGCAACGGTCACGACGAGCATGTAGAACGAGCCCATCAATGCACCCTTGATGCCGGCGAGCTCCGGCTCACGCGAGTCGCCATTGGTGAACAGCGCGCGGTTGAAACGGATCGCCAGGCGGCCGGCTTCCTGCAGCGACTCGACCCAGGCCACCTGAGCATTGCTGATCGGGCGCAGGGATTCGTCGATGGACGGATCGATATTGCCCTTCACGAGCATGTCGACGGTCGATGCGGCGGGCACCCGGACCGTGACGGTCGACCCGACGAGCGATGGATCCGCCTGCAGCATGTCACGGAGCTGATACCCCGCCCCGACGCTAACGAGACGGTAAAGCTCACGCCGCTCACTGCGGCCAGAGACGTCCGGGAACTCGTCGCGCAGCGCATTCCGTACCAGCCCGTCGAAATCGGCATAGCGCAGGTCGAGTTCCCCGTCGGGCGCCAGCAGACTCTCCGACATCTCGACGTCCAGCTCGATGAATGTCTGCACGAACGCGGATGAGCCCTGCACGATCAATGTTGCGAAGAAGACGCCGAGGAATATCACGCCCACGGCCGTCGCGAGCAGGCCGGTTGCGCGGAACAACTTCTCCCTGCGGCGGCGGCGCGCAAGCCCCGCTTCGACGATTTCTCTCGATTTCCTGCGTGCGGCTGCCATGCTGCTACTCGTACTGTTCCCGGTACTTGCGGACGAATGTGAGGCCGATGACGTTGAGGCAGAGCGTTACGATGAACAGCACCAGGCCCAGCGCAAATGCCGCCAGCGTCTTTGCACTGTCGAATTCCTGGTCGCCAACGAGCAGCGTCACGATCTGCACAGTGACGGTCGTCACCGCCTCGAACGGATTGGCGGTCAGGTTGGCGGCGAGTCCCGCGGCCATCACGACGATCATCGTCTCGCCGATCGCGCGGGAGACGGCGAGCAATATGCCGCCAACGATACCGGGCAGGGCCGCCGGCAGTATCACTTTGACCATGGTCTCGGAGCGTGTCGAGCCCAGACCCAATGCTCCATCCCGCATCGCGCTCGGAACGGCGTGGATGGCGTCGTCGGACAGCGAAGAAACCAGCGGGATGATCATGATCCCCATGACCAGCCCGGCGGCCAGCGCGCTTTCCGACGCCACCTCGAGACCGATGGACTCGCCGGCCGTACGCACCCAGGGCGCGACGGTCAGCGCGGCAAAGAAGCCGTAGACGACCGTCGGGATGCCGGCGAGTAACTCGAGCAGCGGTTTGGCGACCGCGCGCACGCGCCGGGACGAATACTCGGCGAGGTAGATCGCCGTCATCAGCCCGACCGGAACCGCCACGACCATCGCGATCGTGGTAATCAGGAGCGTGCCGGCGAACAGCGGCACCGCCCCGAAACTGCCGGACGAACCCACCTGGTCGGCCCGGATGGCGGTCTGCGGACTCCAGTTGAGGCCGAACAGGAATTCGGTCAGCGGTACTTCGCGGAAAAACCGGATCGCCTCGAACAGTACGGACAGCACGATACCGACCGTGGTCAATATGGCAATGCTCGACGCGGCAATGAGGAGGTAAAGGACGGTCTGTTCCACCCGGTTGCGTGCGCGGAATTCCGGACGAACCCGCCGTAGCGCGATCGCGCCACCGACGCCCGCAACACCGAGGGTCAGTGTCGCGAGCATCCTGCGGCTCGCCGCAATGTAATCGTTGTAGCGGTCGGCCGCAGCGCGCATGACCGCATCCATGTCGCCGCTGATCGCATCGCCTGCGGCGAGATTCTGAATGTTGTTGACAAGCAGATTCAGCTCACCGGCAGACATCGTACGTTTTGCATCGGGCAGGCTCTCGACGATCAGCGCAACGATTACCTTCGGCTCGATCATCACCCACAGCAGGAAGACGCCGAGCGCCGGCAGCAGGCACCAGATCAGGGTGAAATAGCCGTAGTAGCCGGGCAACGAATGCAGCCGCGAGCCGTGTGCCGGGCCGCCAACCAGCGCGAGTGAGCGGCGGCGCCCGATGTAGAACGCGACCACCGCCATCGCGGCGAGCAGGAGTATGAGCGTCATGTTTTGCATTGGCGCTGGGGCTCGTGTCCTCTGGCTAAGCACGCGGCGGTCCAATGCGGACCGCCGGCGTCGTGTAACGTCGCGCTGTGTTCTAGTCGCTCGCGAGCCTGAGAGGCTTCAGTTCCCTGACGTTCGCGGCTATTTCGCCGCGCTCGTCGTCAGGCATCGGAATCAGCCCGCGATCCGAGAGATATCCCTCCTCGCCCCAGGCGCGCTCGCTCGTAAATTCGCGCAGAAAACCGCGCAACCCGGGAATGACGTCCACGTGCGCCTTCTTCACGTAGAAGTACAGGGGGCGTGCGACCGGGTAGCTGCCGTCCGCGATCGCGTCGAAGGTCGGCTCGACGCCGTCGACCGCGGCACCCTTCACTTTCTCCGTGTTCTGGTCGAGGAAGCTGAAGCCGAAGATGCCAAACGCATTGGGATTAGCCTGTAACTTTTGCACGATCAGGTTGTCGTTCTCACCAGCCTCGACGAACGCGCCGTCCTCGCGAATCGTATGGCAAATGGACTTGTAGCGGTTCTTGTCGGTGTCCTTGAGCGCATTGATCCACGGCACGGTCTTGCAGCCGCCCTCCATGGCCAGCTCGACGAAGGCGTCCCGTGTACCCGACGTCGGCGGAGGCCCCAGCACTTCGATACGAACAGCCGGCAAACCCGGCCGCACGTCAGCCCAGGTCTTGAAAGGGTTGCGAATCAGCTCACCCTCGTTCTCGCCCGGGACGTCCTTCGCAAGCGCGCGAAAGATGTCGGCACGCGACAGTGATACGGCGTTCGCACCGATCGCGTTGGCGATGACGATTCCGTCGTACCCGATCTTCACCTCCACGATCTCGGTGACACCGTTCGCCGCGCAGCTATCAACTTCGGATTGCTTGATCGCGCGTGAGGAGTTGGCCACATCCGGATAGTCCACGCCGACGCCGTCGCAGAACAGCTTCAGTCCGCCACCCGACCCCGTCGACTCGACCTTCGGCGTCTTGAATTCCGTACCGCGGCCGAAGCGTTCGGCGACGACGGTCGAGAACGGGTAGACGGTCGATGAGCCGACGACGTAAACGAAATCGCGGCCCGACTGGGCGGCCGCCGTGCCGCAGACAGCAACCGAAACCAGTACGCTTGCCAGCACTGCCGTTGCTGTGCTTCTCTTTGCCACACTCTATCCTCCGGGTTGCTTCAGTTTCGTGACGCACAGCTTAGCGGCGAATTGTTACCGAATTGTTGCAAAACAGCGCTCTCGGGCGACTACAATACAGGATTGAAAATTCTATATTTTGCGTAATTTCATGCACCTACAAGCGGCACCTTAATTGGTTGTAAAGACCCGGGGCAACAGGTTTGCAGGATCCAGTACTCAGTCTCCTCTTCGACCTCATTCGACGGCGCTCCGTCACGCCCGATGATGCCGGCTGCCAGGAACTCATCGCGACACGGCTCGGCAAGCTGGGCTTCGAGTGCGAAACGATGGTCTTCGGTGACGTCACCAATCTCTGGGCGCGGCACGGTTCGGACTCACCCGTGTTCTGCTTCGCCGGGCATACCGATGTCGTGCCGCCGGGCGACGTCGATGAATGGCACTCGGAACCATTCGAACCCGATATCCGTGGCGAACACGTCTACGGCAGGGGCTCGGCCGACATGAAGAGCGGCCTCGCGGCGATGGTCATTGCTGTCGAAGAGTTCCTCGCGGCACACCCCGACCATCCGGGAAGCATTGCGTTTTTGATCACCAGCGACGAGGAAGGCCGCGCTCGCGACGGTACCCTCAAGGTGATGGAAACGCTCACGGCACGCGGCGAACGGATCGACTGGTGCGTCATCGGCGAGCCGTCGAGCCACGCGGAGCTGGGAGACGTCGTGCGCATCGGCCGGCGCGGTTCCCTGAGCGGCATGCTCGAGGTCCGCGGTATCCAGGGACACGTCGCCTATCCACACCTCGCGGACAACCCGATACGCCGCTTTGCGCCGGTGCTGGCCGAACTTCACGGCATCGTCTGGGACGAGGGCAACGATTTCTTTCCACCAACGAGCTTCCAGGTGGTCAACATCGAGAGCGGCGTCGGCGCCCCTAACGTCACGCCCGCGCACTTATCCGCAAGGTTCAACTTCCGCTATTCGACCGAGTGGGACCACCACCGACTCAAGGAACGCGTCGCGGCCATCCTCGACGCTCACGACATCGACTACCAGCTCGACTGGCACCTGTCGGGCGAACCGTTTCTGACTCAGCCCGGACCGCTGATCGATGCCGTGCGCCGGGCGGTCGAGGAACATACCGGCCACGCACCGGAACTGTCGACCGGCGGCGGCACCTCGGACGGGCGTTTCATATCGCCGGCCGGTGCCGATGTCGTCGAACTCGGGCCCGTCAGCGCATCGATCCACAAGATCGACGAACACGTGAAAATGGGCGACGTCCGCGCGCTGGCGTCGATGTACCGACGAATTCTCGAACTGCTGGTGGGTCAGGCTAGGCGCGCCTGAGGTTATTCCAGACCCCTGCGCTGCCCATCGCGATCATCCAGACGAACACCCAGCCCGGCATCGACAGCCCCAGGAATTGCCAGACCACATCGGCGCATTCACCCGAACCGCTGAAGATCTTGCCCAGGACCTCGGTCAGCGGCAGGGTGTCGAGCATGTAATCGAGCCCGGGGCCGCAGGACGGCACCTGGTCCGGTGGCAGGTTTTGCATGCGGACGTGCCACGCGGCAATGCCGGCGCCGCCCAGCGCGGCGATCGCCAGCAACGCGGCATAAACACGGCTGCCCCACCCGGCGGGAGCATGCAGCGTGGCGACGAGAAACACCACACCGAGCGCGATGACGGCAAGCCGCTGCAGCGAACACAGCGGGCAGGGATTGAGCAGCAGCACGTACTGGGCGAACAGCGCAAACCCCATGAGGCCGCAGCAGATAAGGAATCCGCCGAGATTGACGATGCGCCGTGACGGTAGCTTGTCGAGGTCCACGCGAAATTACTCCTCGGGCGCTTCTTCGGCGATATCGGTGTGGCGGATATCCCTGCCTTCCACCATGTAGATGACGTACTCGCAGATGTTCTTGGCGTGATCGCCGATACGCTCGAGCGAACGGGCCGCCCAGGTCACGTTCATGACGCGCTTGATACTGCGCGGGTCTTCCATCATGAACGTGATGCACTGCCGGGTGATGGCGTCGTATTCTTCGTCGACGAGTTCGTCTTCCTTGACGACATCGAGCGCTTCCGCCACGTCGAGCCGCGCAAACGCGTTCATCGCGTCTCGCAACATGTGGGAAACGTGACTGCCCAGGTTCTTCAACTCGCGATACGAATCTGCCGGGCGGTCCATGCCGGCGAGCTTCGACGCGAGAAATCCGATCTTCTCCGCCTCGTCGCCAATTCGCTCGAGGTCGGTGATCGTCTTGATGATCGCGACGATCAGGCGCAGGTCTCCCGCCGCAGGCGCGCGCGTCGCCAGGATGCGGCTGCACTCCTCGTCGATATGGACCTCGAGATTGTTGACCTTGTAGTCGTCTCTGGCGACCTTCAGTCCGAGCTCGCTGTCGCCGCTGACGATAGCTGAAATAGCACGTGAGAGCTGCGTTTCGACCAGGCCACCCATATTGAGGACGGTGTTGCGAAGATCCTCGATGTCCTTGTTGAAACGCCGCGAAATGTGGTCCGAGAAATTGGATGCTTCCATGAGAATTCCACCGCTGCCCGAGCGACTCCTATGTCACTTCAAATTGAAGGGTACGTCAAGGACCGGTTCAAGACTCGGCTAATCGTTTTACTTCCACTGCCATTGCGCGTCGAGCATAAGGCGGTTGTAGTCGCGCTTGGCGCCCGAGGCGACGTCGGTTTCATTGATGAAGTACTGGGCGCCGATCGTCCAGTTCTTGCTGATACCGTAATCGACCTCGAGGAAATGCCCGTTGTTGTCGGTGCCGCCGCCGGCAAAGTCCGAATCGGTGAGCAGCCCGAGTAATGCATCGGCTTCCTTTTCGGCGTAGAGGCAGGAGAACTGGACCTCGCCCCTGTCCTTCGCCTGTCCGAGGCGCGTACCGATCGTCCAGCCAGTGTCGTTTTCAGACGCGTCGCTGTTGTTGACGTAGTCGGCGAACACCGCGGCGGGCCATCCGGCCAGGTCGAACGTCGCTTCCGCGAAGACCTGGGTCAACGCGTAATCGTAGCGATAGACACAGCCCTCGCCGTCGTCGGTGCCGCAGGGCTGGCCGTTGGCCTGCACGGCCGTGTTGCCGAAGTAGTCGCCGGGATCGGCAGGATCACCAAAGGCCGTGCTCTCACCGCTGGTCGGTATCGAGTAATACGCGAGGCCGCCCGTCAGGATCGCGCCGGCGATCTCGCCCGTTGCCCCAAATTGCGCGCCCAGGCCGAAGGAATCGTTGCCGCGACGACTGTCGCTTTCGAGGAAGGTGCCGATCGCATTGACGAAGTACCGGTCGCGCTTCCAGGTCATTGCGAAGCCTTCCGGCGTCCAGTCACCGTCCCACATCAACGCCTGCTTGCCCACCTTGTACAGGGGATTCTTGAATTTGCCTGCGATCAGGTGCAGCCCGTCCACGGCTTCCCAGTCCGCGTAGGCGAGGTTGAGTGACACGTCTTTCGACGATCCGCCGCCGCCCAGCGTCTGGTTCGTCGAAACGGGGTCATCACCGCCGGTGGCCAGCCCGAAGCCCACCTCCAGGTTATCCGCCAGGTCGGCCTTGACGTTCACGCGCGCGCGGATGCGATTGCGGCGGCGGGTATCGCTGCCTTCCGGGTCTATGCGCTCGTAACGATAGCGGAAGTCGCCCTCCAGGCTTATCCGGTCGGACCAGTTGCCGCTCGCCGGGACGGCCGCGGTCACCGCAGCCTGAACCTCGGCAATCGCATCCGCGGGCACGTCCTGCGAACGCTTGAGTTCCGCGTTCTCGGCGGCAAGGTCTTCAAGACGCTGCGACAACAGTGCAAGTTGCCCGCGCAACTGCTCGATCTCGTCATCGCTGATGGCGCCGAGCGCAGCGGAAGAGACCAGCAGGCTAGCAGCCACGGTCGACACGATTACTCTTTTCATCAATCACTCCAAGCGATGGTGCGGACAGGCGACCGCTGATGGTCAGGAATTCTGACCCGAATTCTTTACAGAATTGTTACGGCGTTGCGGCCTTGTCTCGGAGGGGTTCGCCGCCCCGTGCCCGGCAGGAAATCAGCCGTGCTTGCCGCTGCCGGCGATGGGCACCGGGGGCTCCAGCAGGACGCGGCCGGTCGGGAACCGGCAACGGAACTCGCTGCCCTTGCCAAGCTCGCTGCTGACGTGCAGTGCGCCGTCATGCCGGCCTAGCACGTGCTTGACGATCGCGAGGCCCAGCCCGACGCCGCCATCTTCGCGAGCCCGCCCGCGGTGGACGCGGAAGAACCGCTCCGTGAGACGCGGTATCTGGTCAGTGGGAATGCCTTCGCCGGTATCCGTCACGACGATCTCAGCGCCGTCCGTATCGACCCGCCATGTGAGCGTGATCTTGCCCTCCGCCGGCGTATGCCGCACCGCGTTCGACAGCAGGTTCGAGACCAGGGATTCGATTTCGTTGCCGGCCGCGAGAAGTTGCGCTTTCGACTGCGATACGATGTCGATCGTGGCGACATCGTCGCGACCGAGAAACGACTTCTTCGCGGCGGCCAGAAGTGTGCCGACGTCAACGCTTTCGTCCTTGCTCGCGGGGCCTGCGCTCTCGAGCCGCGACAGTTCCAGCAACTCGCTCACGACGGTATTCATGCGGCGTGCCTGCTGCTGCATCTGCTGGATCGGCTGGCCCCAGTTCTTCTCCAGCTCCGGGTCATCGGCAAGGCTGTCGAGATAACCGCTGATCACGGTCAACGGCGACCTGAGTTCGTGGGATGCGTTCGCGACGAAATCGCGGCGCATGCGCGTCAACCGGATCCGCTCGGTGACATCCCGGAGAATCAGCAGTTTCTGGTTTGCCCCGTAAGGCACCACGCGGCAATTGAGCCAGCCGTCGTCCCTGACGGGCGACGGGATCTCGATCTCCCGCGCGAAGGCGCCGGAGCGCAGCAGCGCGGCGAGCTCCGGGTCGCGGAGAATGTTATCCACGCGCTGACCCCGGTCTTTCTTGCGCTTGAGCCCGCCAAGGGTCTTTGCCGACTTGTTGCACATCACGATGTGGTTGTTTTGGTCCAGGATCACGGCGCCGTCCGGCATGGCGTCCGTCGAGCGACGAATCTCCTTCAACAGCCGGCGGTACTCCCGCTTCGCGCGCTGCGCACGTTCGTGCTCGTAATTGAAACGCGAGAACATCTGCTGCCAGATACCCTCGCCGTAACGAAACTTCTCGAAATCATGCGTGTGCAGGGCGCGATTGAAACTGAGCAACTGCCGCGACTGCCACACGAGTACGGCGAGCGCCGCCGCCAGCAGCCCCCAGGCCGCTTGCCCGTACAGCCAGCCGATCAGGCCGCCTGCCACCAGGATGGTGACGACACCGGCAACGTACTTGCGGGAGGATCCGGGCATGCCTCAGGCGTCGCGAAACGAAAATCGGTAGCCGGCGCCGCGCACCGTCTGGATGTAGGCATCCGCGCCATGCTCTGCGAGCGCCTTGCGGAGCCTCCTCACGTGCACGTCGACGGTGCGTTCTTCCACGTAGACATTTGCGCCCCACACACGGTCGAGCAACTGGGTGCGGCTGAAGACTCGATCGGGATGCGCCATCAGGAAGCGCAGCAAACGATACTCGGTCGGGCCGAGCCGGATCTCCGCACCGCCGGCGACGACACGATGCCCGGCTGTATTCAGCTCGAGAACGCCGGCACACAGAATTTCATCGTTCACGGATTGCGAGCGGCGCAGCACGGCCTGGATTCGGGCGATCAACTCGCGCGGCGCGAATGGCTTGGTTATGTAGTCGTCCGCACCGCCCTCGAGGCCGGCAACCTTGTCGTATTCATCGGCGCGCGCCGTGAGCATTATGATGCCGAGGTCTTCGAAGTCCTGGTCGCGCTTGAGGTTGCGGGTCAACTCGAGGCCGCTCATATCCGGCAGCATCCAGTCGATGAGTGCAAGGTCCGGCCGCTCGTCGGCCAGCAATTGCCGTGCGCTGCGACAGTCGCCGGCTTCCAGCGTCTCGAAGCCGGCCCGTGCCAGGTGGAATGCAATCATCTCCCGGATTGGAACCTCGTCCTCCACAATCAGGATCTTGCCAGCTGCCATCGACTGTTCTCGCTGCGCGCACGCATCCGGGCACCCGGGCCCGTCCGCGTCGAATTACAGCAGCACTATATTACAGGACTGTTACGAACTGCGCGGCCGCGAAGGCTGCGCGACGGTCTGCCGGAGGTAGGCAGGAACGACATCCTGCGGCGCCACGGCCACACCGGACTCGGCGAGCACGCGGCCGGTCGGCAGCAGGTAGCGGGCGGAGGGATGAGCCACCGAGGTAACGGACGCGAGCAGCGGCCGGTTCGTCTCCAGCAGGCGCGGGTAGCGCTGCCAGCCGAAGCCGGCCGCCGCGTACCGCCCTGGTTCGAGTTCGAGTTCGCTGATGACGGACGGGTCGTGCAGGCGCTCGGACCCGACGAGCCCCGGCAAACCGCGACGGTCAGCCGCGTACAAGCCGAGGTATACCTCGTCCATGTGAGCGTCCTGGCTGACGGCAACAGCCTCGGCAGCCCCGGTCTCCATGACTTCCGCGGCGACCGCGAGCATCGAGGATACGGGGACAATTCGGATGCCGGCACCGTGCGCAAGGCCCTGGGCGACCGAGGTCGCGATTCGCATTCCAATGAAGGAGCCCGGCCCGTTGCCCAGCACGATGGCATCCAGTTCGCCGGAGGTCATACCCGCCTCGGCGAGTACGGCCTCGATCATCGGCACGAGCAGGCGCGTGTGTTCGCGCGCCTGCTCTTCGTGGCGCCAGATCACCTTGTCGTCATGCTGCAACGCGACCGAACAGGCGAGCGACGAGGTATCGAGCGCCAGCAGCCTCATGCCACCGCTCCCGGGCGTTCATGGCGCAGGAAGAAACGCTCCACGTCCGTGATGTCGTCGGTCGATCCCATCGGCTCGAGAATACCGAGAAACGTCTTGCCGTAGCTGCGCGACGCGACCCGCGGATCGCACAGGACGATGACGCCGTAGTCGTTTTCACCGCGCAGCAGCCGGCCTGCCCCCTGCTTCATCGCCAGCGCAGCCTGCGGCAGCTGATGCTCGGCAAAACCGTTGCCGCCTTCGCGGCGGATGAACTCGAGGCGCGCCATCATCATCGGATCCGCCGGCGACGCGAATGGCAGCTTGTCGATCGCGACAACCGTCAGCGCCGTCCCGCGAACATCGACGCCTTCCCAGAAACTGCCCGTACCGAGCAGGACGGCATTGCCGCTGTCCCGAAAGCGCCGCAGCAGGTCGTCGCGCGGCGCAGCACCCTGCACGAGCAGCTTGCGCCCGCCGAGCCGGGACTTGTGCGAGCGAAACCACGTCCTGGCCGCGCCGAGCGCGCGGTGGCTGGTAAACAGGCAGAAAAGGCCGCCTCGCGTCAGGTCCAGCAACGGAGTGACGGCTTCCATCACGGCATCGGTGTGGCCAGGGTCGGAAGGTTGCGGCAGCCCCGGCGGCAGGTACACGAGGCCGTTGTCGGCCAGCGCGTAGGGGCTCGGGAAAGTCAGGCTGGGGACCGCACCGAGCCCCATTCGCGAGGTGAAATGCGAGAAGTCGTCGCCAATGGCCAGTGTCGCCGACGTGAATATCCAGGCCTGGCGGCCGCCGCCGAACAGGCCGGACAGCGTCCCGGACACGTCCAGTGGCGTCAGGTTGACACGAATGCTCCGCGGGTTGACTTCGAGCCAGCGCAGTCCGTCCCAGCTATCGTCGCTGCACAGCAATGCCAGCCGCTCGGTCATGCCGATCACCTGCTCGTGCAGCTTCGCGACGTCGGCGGAGCCGTCGCTCAGCGCTTCGAGGGACTGCCCCACGTCGCGCAGCGCCAACGCCAGGGCATCGAAGGCGGCGCGCATGTCCGGCATCAGTTCATCGAGTTGATGCCGCCCCTCCTGCCGCGGCGCGGCGAGGCGCAGCTCCTTGACGGCGGTATCGAGCCGGGTCATGCGCCGCGTAAGCTCCGCGTCACTGTAGGGCAGCGTCGCCACCCGGATCTCGTCGACGACGCGCGAGAGCTCACGGCTTCCCAGGGCCACGCCGAAGAACTGCACGGCCAGATCCGGCACCTGGTGAGCTTCGTCGATGATCACGGCCTCCGCATCCGGGAGGAACTCGACGAACCCGCTTTCCTTCATCGCGAGGTCTGCGAGCAGCAGGTGATGATTGACGACCACGAGATCGGCTTCCTGCGCCCGGCGCCGCGCCTTGACGACGTGGCACTCCGAGTACCGCGGACAGTGCTGCCCGAGGCAGTTTTCGGCGGTGGACGTCACGAGCGGCCAGATTGGTGAATCCTCGGCCACCGCCGCCAGCTCGGCGCGGTCACCGCTGTCGGTGTGGTGACGCCATTCGCGGACCTCGGCGTAATCGGCAGCCAGCGACGGCGTAACGTCGTCGAACTGCTCGAGCCGATGCACGCAAAGGTAGTTGGCGCGGCCTTTCAGCAGCGCCGTGCTGACGGGTCGGCCGACCGCCTTGCCGATCAGCGGCAAGTCGCGATGGTAGAGCTGATCCTGCAGGGCCTTGGTGCCCGTGCTGATGATGGTCTTGCGACCACTCATCAATGCCGGCAACAAGTACGCGAAGGTCTTTCCGGTGCCCGTGCCGGCCTCGATGACAAGCTTGTCCGAAGCGGCAATGGCACCCGACACGGCCTCGGCCATCCACGCCTGGCCGGCGCGGGGCTGGAATCCCGGCAGCATCGTTTTCAGCGGGCTGTTTTCGCCAAAAAATTCAGGCAGGCTGGTCACGGCCGACAGGTTACACGCTTCCGCACCGCCTTGGGTATCGCTTTAACGGCCGTAATCCCGTGCTTCGCGCAGCTCCGGCTGCGGAAATCACGGACTGCAATCGCAGGCATTCCCGGTATAATGCCGGCCCCTCAATCCCCCAATCCCGGCACAAGCACAATGACAACGAAGCTCCCGGCCCTGAAGGAATGGGTCGACCAGGTCGCCGAACTCACGAAACCCGATTCCGTTCACTGGTGCAACGGCGGATCCGCGGAGTACCACCATCTCATCGCCGAGATGATCGAAGACGGCACGCTGTCCGCGCTCAACGACAATGGCTATCCGAACTGCTACCTCCACCTGTCGAACCCCAATGACGTCGCCCGCGTCGAACACCTGACCTTCGTCTGCACGCCGAACGAGGAAGACGCCGGCCCGAACAACAACTGGATGAGCCCGGACGGGGCCCATGCAAAAATGGACGCGCTGTTCGACGGTGCGATGCGCGGACGGACGATGTACGTCATTCCCTACTGCATGGGACCGATTGACTCGCCCTACTCGCGCTGCGGCGTCGAAATCACCGACAGCGCCTACGTCGTGATCAACATGGAGCTGATGACGCGCATGGGTGGCGCCGCGCTGGAGAGAATCGAACGCGAAGGCACCTTCGTGAAAGGCCTGCATTCCACCGGCGATCTCGATCCCGAGCGTCGCTTCATCGTGCATTTCCCGGAGGAGCTGTCGATCCAGAGCTTCGGCTCGGGCTACGGCGGCAACGCGCTGCTCGGCAAGAAGTGCCATGCGCTCAGGATTGCAAGCCACCAGGCCCGCACCGAGGGCTGGCTGGCCGAGCACATGCTGCTGATGGGGATCGAGAGCCCGGACGGCGAGACACACTACATCGCCTGCGCGTTTCCGTCGGCCTGCGGGAAAACCAATCTCGCCATGCTTATTCCGCCGCACTCCCTGCCGGGATGGAAAGTGTGGACGCTGGGGGACGATATCGCCTGGCTGCACCTCGACGATGAAGGTGTTATGCGCGCCATCAACCCGGAATCCGGCTATTTCGGCGTCGTGCCCGGCACCAACGAGAAGACCAACAAGAACGCGTTCGACATGATCCACCACAACACGATTTTCACGAACGTGGCGCGCACGGCGGACAACAAGCCCTGGTGGGAAGGCAAGAACGTCGGCGAACCCGCCTACGACTGGCAGGGACGCGATTACGACGCTGCTAACGGCCCGGCCGCACACCCGAATTCGCGCTTTACCGTCGCCGCGACCAACAACCCGAGCTACTCGAAGCTCGCCGATGCGCCAGAGGGTGTGCCGATCTCGGCCATCGTATTCGGCGGCCGGCGCAAGGAACTGGCGCCGCTGGTCTACGAAGCGAGGGACTGGCAGCACGGCGTATTCGTGGGCGCCAGTGTGGCATCCGAGACCACCGCCGCCATGGTCGGTGATGTCGGCGTCGTGCGCCGCGACCCGATGGCCATGAAACCGTTTTGCGGCTACAACTTCGGCGATTACTGGTCACACTGGCTGTCGTTCCCGGAGCGCGCCAAGGTGTTGCCCAGGATCTTCCACGTCAACTGGTTCCGCCAGGACGAGAACGGCAAGTTCATGTGGCCCGGCTTCGGCGAGAACCTGCGGGTCCTGCGCTGGATCATCGATCGCTGCGAGGGCCGCATCGGCGCGCGCGAGACACCGATCGGCTACTTGCCGAATGCCGAGGATATCGACACGTCAGAACTCGACATCGACGAGACGACGATGCGCAAGCTGACCACGATCAACCCGGCGAGCTGGTCGCAGGAAATGGAGGCGATCGACGAGTATCTCGAGACTTTCGGTGACCGGCTGCCCGATGCTCTGCGCAAGGAACAGAGCCGCATCAAGGCGGAGCTCGACGCAATCGACTGGCCGCGGTAGGAGCGGGCCCGGGCCCGCGAACCCATCGCGGTTCGGGAACCGGCCCTGCAATTCGCCCGACCTCCAGGAGCGCGCCCCGGCGCCCGAGCAAGCGCCGAAAAGGCTATCAGCCGATCGCCTTGTAGTGGATCGCAAGGGGGCCGCCGGGTTCCTCCGCACGGCCGAGGCCGATCGTGCCCTCGTCCGTAAGCTCGGTCGAATCGCGGCGCACGAACGTCTCTTCGCCCTGCACGTTCTGCAGGAAGGTGCCATTGGTGCTCTGGTCGACAAGGATGAACTTGCCGCGGCGCAGTTCAACCTTGGCATGAATACGTGAGATCAGGTTGCCCTTGACGACGAGGTCGTTGTCGTCGGCGCGGCCGATATTCACGCTCTTGCGCTTGTCGCTGACTTCCACGGTCTGGTCCCGCACGCTGAGCAGCATCCGGGAAGCCTTGCGGTCGCGGTTTTCCCACTCGATCGTGGGCAGCATGCTCGTGGCTTCTTCGGGGTTCCAAAGCAGCTCGTAGAGCGCGACCTCGTCCATCCTGCCGCGCACGGTTGCGACGTCGATCTGGCGCGTCTGCTCCCGCAGTTTCGGGCTCATCTTCTCGACGGTCTCGCCGGAGATGACGATCTGCCGCGACTTCGCCTGCGACGTCATGCGGTTGGCCGTGTGCACGGCGGCGCCGAAGATGTCGTTCTGTTCCTGGACGACGGGCCCGAAATGGCAGCCCACCCGAATCGATACCGGTATCCGCCCGCCCTGGCGGCTCTCCGACGATATGCGCGACTGCATCATGACCGCAGCACCCATGGCGTCGTCCACGGTCTCGAACGTCGACATGACCTCGTCGCCGATGGTCTTGATCACCGTGCCGCTGTAGTTGTGGGTGGCGTCTTTCATGACGTCGAGGCACAGCGCAACGGTCTCGCTGGCCTTGGTATCGCCGAACTTGTCATACAGCTGGGTGCTGCCGACGACATCAGCGAACAGTATCGCGACTTCCAGGTCCTGCGCCATTTCAACCTTTAAAGCAATTTATGCCTGTCACCGACAACTGCTTAATAATACAAATTATTTTTCGGCGACGATATAAGCGATCCACGCAAGGTCCGCCTCGCCCCTGTCCTCCGGTGTGAAGATGCCGTTGCCCTCCCCGTCTTCGTCCTCGCCTTCCCAGTAAACGGTGACCTCCCGGAATCCGGCTTCCAGCAGCATGTCGCGCAGCTCCGGGGCAGTGTACAGGCGCCACGAATAGCTGAATGCCCGCTTGATCTTGGAGCCGTCCGGGAACTTGAAGTGAATGTAGCACTGCATATGGTTGGTGACGGGATGGAATTCGGCCTGGTGCCAGATGTACGTAAAGCCGTCCAGCTTGGTCTTCTCGCGAGTCTCCTCGAATGACTCGGGGCCACCGAACATGTCCATGAACAGCACGCCGTCGTCCTTGAGTGCCTCGTAACAACGGCGCATGTAACGAACCATCGTCGCGCGTTCTTCGAAGGTCCAGTAGCTGAAATTGAATGCGGCCAGCACGTCGACTTTCGGCGTCTCCACCTCCAGCACGTCGCATTCAATCAGGCTGACCCGTGCCTGGTCCTCGGTCGGCAGGCGGCTCACCCGATTGCTGCGCCCCCACTCGAGTACCGACGAGTCGATATCGACACCGATGGCCTGGAACTCCCTTCCCTGCCTGACCCACTCGCAGCAGGCGCTCGCAGTGCCGCAGAAGTCTTCACGGAACAGGTGCGCCGTGCGCCCGCGCAACTCCCGGAATGTGGCCTGCATGAACTCGACTTCGTTTTCGACGTTCTGCACTGACTCTTCGTAGAGCTCATGAATATCGGCCTGCTCGGCCATCGTGGGTCGGTTCTTCTTCGGCTTGACGCTCATCGGGTGCAATACGCTCGCGGGCTGGAAAAGTTGGTCATTGTAACGAAGTTACGCGGCGACCGGCATCTTATCGAGAGCCGTCATCAGCACTTCCGCTCCCGCGTCGGCCTTGAACGCGTTTTCGCTGATGTAGCGTCGCCAGGCGCGGGCACCGGGCTGGCCGGTGAACAGCCCGAGCATATGTCGCGTGATCCGGCCGAGGCGTTCGCCGCGCGCCAGCTCTGTCTCGATATACGGGATCATTTTCGCGACGACCTCGTGACGATCCGGCGGCGCCCAGTCCGGATTGAAGTGTTGCTCCAGCGTCGTGAGGAAATACGGATCATGGTACGCCTGACGGCCGATCATCACGCCGTCGACGTGTTCGAGCACCTCGTCGACCTGACCGATACTGGTAATGCCGCCATTGAGGATGATTTCGAGCTCGGGCAGATCCCGTTTCAGCTGATAGACACGCTCGTACCTGAGCGGGGGCACCGACCGGTTTTCCTTCGGGCTCAGCCCTTCGAGAATCGCCACCCGGGCGTGCACGATGAACTTCCTGCACCCCGCCTCTGCCTGGGCGTCCACGAAGCGCCTCAGGAACGCGTAACTGTCGTCGTCGTCGATGCCGATGCGGGTCTTGACGGTCACCGGTACGCCGGAGCCGGCACGCATGGCTCGCAGCGATTCGGCGACCACGTCCGGGCGCGCCATGAGGCAGGCACCGAACTGGCCGCTCTGCACGCGATCGCTGGGGCAGCCGACGTTGATATTGATTTCATCGTAACCGAACTCCGCGCCACGGCGTGCCGCTTCCGCCATCAATGCAGGATCACAGCCGCCGACCTGCAGCGCCACCGGGTGCTCGGAATCATCGAATTCGAGCAGTGCCGCGTAGTCGCCGTGGTGAATCGCTGCCGCCGTCACCATTTCCGTGTACAGGAACGCGCTCGGGGTCAGCAGCCGCATGAAGTAACGGCAGTGCCGGTCGGTCCAGTCCATCATCGGCGCGACACTGACGGGCAGGTATTCGAGAGAATCGGGCAAGTTTCTTTCCCCACTTACAGGACATCCACTTATATAATCCAAACACAATGAACACAAAATCGAAATCAGCGGGTCCGGAGCGTGTTTGACACCGCGGAACTCGGCCAGAGCATCTCCAGGGCAGAATTCAAGAAGCGCGAAATCGAGCTGCGTGCGCGCCTCCTGAAGCTGCAGTACCAGGCGCTCGAAATGGCGCGCTTCCCGATCATCATCGACTTCGCGGGCGTCGACGGTGCCGGCAAGGGCACGACGATGAACATGCTCGACAAATGGATGGATCCGCGGTGGATACGCGCCATCGGCTACCAGCCGCCGTCGGAAGAGGAAAAGGCGAGACCCCGCTTCTGGCGCTACTGGCGGGACATTCCGCCGAAGGGCCGCATAGGCGTGTACCTGAGTGGTCGTTACTCGGCGCCACTGCTACAGCATGTCTACGGCGAGATCGACGATACGGAATTCGACGACCGGCTCGCGGAGATCATCCGCTTCGAGAACACGCTGGCCGACGACGGCGCGCTGATCCTCAAATTCTGGATGCACCTGAGCAGGGACGCACAAAAAGAACGCCTCGAGGCGCTGTCGGCGGACCCGATGCTCAGCTACCGGGTGAAGGACAAGGACTGGCGCAACCACGAACGCTACGACGACTTCATCACCACTGCCGAAAAGATCATCACCCGCACCAACCGTGCCGCCGCCCCCTGGACCATCGTCGAGGGCGTCGACCCGTACTACCGGCACATTCGCGTCGGTGAGACGATCAGGGCAGAGCTGGAGCGGCACATCGCGATTCACGAGAACCTGCCCGATGCCCCGCCACCCGCTCGGCCCGAACCGCGCAAGGCCGACGAGGAACCGGCCCTGCGGCCGCTGACGATCTTCGACAATATTGACCTGTCCGTGCGGTTTACCGGCGGCAAGTACTCCAAGCGCAAGAAAAAGCTACAGGCGAAGCTGGGCGAACTCGGCCGCAAGGCACACGAACAGGGCCAGTCGACGGTACTCGTGTTCGAGGGGCCCGACGCCGCCGGCAAGGGGGGCGCCATCCGCCGCACCGTGTGGAGCCTGGACGCACGCGCCTACCGTATCTTCCAGTTCGCCGCGCCGACCGACATCGAGCGTGCACATCACTACCTGTGGCGGTTCTGGTCGAAGCTGCCGAAGGCGGGCAATGTCTCCATATTCGACCGCAGCTGGTACGGCCGCGTGCTGGTCGAGCGGACGGAAGGATTCGCCACCGAGGATGAATGGCGCCGGGCATACAACGAGATCAACGACTTCGAAAGCCAGATCGTGGCCCGCGGCATCCTGCTGCTGAAATTCTGGCTGCACATCTCCAAGGACGAACAGCTCAAGCGCTTCGAGGAGCGCGCCGAGTCGCCCTACAAGCACTGGAAGCTGACAGACGAGGACTGGCGCAACCGTGAGCAGTGGGGGCACTACGAGGTCGCCGCCCACGACATGGTGCAGTTCACCAGCACCCGGGCAGCCCCGTGGATCCTGGTCGAAGGGGACAGCAAGCACTACGCGCGGCTGAAGGTACTGCAGACGATTTGCGACGCGCTCGAAGAGCGCATCGGCTGATATCAGGCAAGCGCCGAGCGAATCGCCCGCACGTCCCGGTAACGTGACGGGATATCGTCACGCTCCGCGGCAGCCCGGAGATCCGCAAGTTTGCGCAGGGACTTCAGCAGCACGGGTAACGGCGGGCCACTGGCGGTCAGCCCGTCCCTGTCCTCGATCCCGGCACCGATCGCAGGCTGTTCGATGAACTTGTGTACGAGCTTCTCGTGGTGCTGTATCGCGGTCGCGCCGTGCGCGTCGCAGACCTCCAGGAACATCGCGGCGTTCTTGCGGAACCACGCCGCGCCGCTGCGCTCATCGAGTTGCTCGAGAAAACTGTCCAGCAGGCTCTTGCGTCGCATGCAGTCACGCAGCACGAGCTGGTCCTCGGGGCGCATGAACAGGAACTTGTCGACGAGGAGCTGCGAGTAATACGGGTCGTCGGCCCGGCACAGCCCCAGCAGCAGATCGATCACGTTGATGCCGGCGAAGTCGCCCGCATTGGCGCCGCGGTACTCGTGCAGGCCCACCTTGTGCGGTTTGTAATAGGGCCGCACGCAATAGAAGAACCGGTCGGTATCGAGCTTCTCGAACAGCTCTTCATTGAAACGGCTCACGTCCCGGAGGGCGTCCCTTGCCGCCACCAGCAGGTCGTAGGTCACCGAATGCGAGACGCCCAGCGGCAACGTGTGCAGTAGCGCTTCGGCCGCCCGGATGTAGGCGAAGACCGCGCGCGTATTGTAGTTGATGAAGATGCGCTCGTCGTCGAGGAAGGTGAAGCTCTTGTAGACACCGTCCTCGGCCCGGTTATGCGTTTCGAGGTGCGCCGACGAAAAGCGCGGGATCATGCCGAGCGTCGCGCCGAGTTGCATCGCCAGTGCCGACGCTTCGACGAGCGGTGACTTGCGCTCGTTCGCCGGGTTCGTGAGCTCATGCCGACGACAGGCTGCCATGTAGAAACCCACGTTACCCAGCAGGTCGAACTGGCTGTCGAAGCCTTCGTCCGTGTTGCCTTCCTCGAGCAGAACCTTGATGCAGGTCCGTCCCTCCTCGAGCAACCGGGACTTGATGTCGTCGCCCACCCCCTGGACGTCATTGCGATCCTGCCGCGCGAAGTACAGCTCCTCCAGCGCAGTGTTCATCTGCTTGAAGTCGTTGCGAATCCAGGTATCGAATGCTTCGGTATTGCTGGTCATCGTCGATCCGTGAAATCGCCTGCCCCGGCCTCGCACGGCATTCTAGCAATGGCAGTAGAGGCGGTATTCCTTTATTTTGGCAATCATTATGCATCGAGACCTGTTTGCGCTCGGGGAAGGTACCTACCTCCTCAATCATTCCGTGGGCCGGCCGCCCGTATCGGCCGAAGCAGCGGCAACGGAAGGCTTCTTCGAGCCCTGGCGAACAGGCGCCATCGAGCCATGGGACGGCTGGTTCGCGGAGGTCGACCGGTTTCGCGCAGCCGTCGGCGCCTTGCTCGGCAGCGGCGCGGGCAACATCTGCCCGCAGGCCAACTTGTCGAGTGCATTGACGAAGATCGTCCATGCCCTGCCGCAGCAAATCGGGCGCGACACGATCGTCTACACCGAGGCGGATTTCCCGTCCATGGGATTTGTGCTTTCCATGGCAGGACGCGCAGGCTTCCGGCTCCGCTGCATCCCCGACACGGCCGACTTCAATTCACTCGATTGCTGGAAATCCGCCCTCGAGGAGGACTGCTGCCTCGCGCTGGTGACGCACGTACAGTCCAACACGAGCCGCCAGGTACCGGTCGGCGACATCTGCAGGCTTGCCCGCGAACGCGAGATCATGACGGTCGTCGACGTTGCGCAGTCCGCCGGCGTTGTGCCGATCGACGTCGGCGCCTGGGATGCCGACTTCGTCATCGGCTCGTGCGTGAAGTTCCTCTGCGGCGGACCGGGCGCGGGTTTCCTGTGGGTGAACGACCGCGTGCTCCCCGAGTGCCGGCCGATGGACGTCGGCTGGTTTTCGCACGCCGATCCGTTCGAATTCGACATCCACCACTTCCGCTACGCGGACAGCGCATTGCGCTTCTGGGGCGGCACGCCGGCAGTGCTGCCCTACTCCATCGCCGCCAACAGCCTCGAGACCCTCGTCGGCATCGGGATCGAGCGCATCCGGGCACACAGTCTCGAACTCACGCAGATCCTGATCGACAACGTCCCGCGAAAACACCTGTTTACGCCGGCCCGCCCCGCCAGTCGCGGCGGCACCGTGGTGCTGGACTTCGGTGAACGGCAGCCGGCGGCAACAGCGGCACTCGCCGATTCCGGTGTGCATTTCGACGTTCGGCGCAGCGGCATGCGGCTGTCGCCGCACATCTATACCTCCGGGCAGGAAATCGAAGCCGTCGTTTCCTGCCTCGCCCCCTTTGCCCGCGCGGCCGTATAATGGGCGCCTGACGCAAGGAGCCACCATGAGTACCGCAGCAAAGGCAGACAGCCCGATGAGCACATCGAACCCCGAAACGGCGTGGGCATCATTCAACTGGGAGGACCCGTTCCGTCTCGAGCAACAGCTTACCGACGACGAGCGCCTGGTCATGGACACCGCGCGGCAATATGCGCAGGAGCAGCTCGCACCGCGCGTGCAGCAAGCCTATCGCGAGGAGAAGACCGATCCCGCCATCTTCCGCGAGATGGGCGAGCTGGGGCTGCTCGGACCGACCATCGAAGGCTATGGCTGTTCCGGCCTCGGCTACGTGAGCTACGGCCTGATCGCCCGGGAAGTCGAACGGGTCGATTCGGGGTATCGGTCGATGATGAGCGTGCAGTCGAGCCTCGTCATGCACCCGATCCATGCCTACGGCAGCGAAGCACAGCGCGACAAGTACCTGCCCGGGCTCGCCACGGGAGAACTCATCGGCTGCTTCGGCCTGACGGAACCCGACCACGGCTCCGACCCCGGCGGCATGAAATCGCGCGCACGCAAGGTCGACGGCGGCTACGAACTCAACGGCACCAAGATGTGGATATCCAACTCGCCGATCGCGGACGTGTTCATCGTCTGGGCGAAAAACGAGGAAGGCCGTGTGCGCGGCTTCATACTGGACAAGGGCATGAAGGGCCTGAGTGCACCCAAGATCGAGGGCAAATTGTCGCTGCGGGCATCGATCACGGGCGAGATCGTCATGGACGACGTGTTCGTGCCGGAGGAAAACCTGCTGCCGCACGCCGATGGGCTCAAGGGCCCGATGGGCTGTCTCAACAACGCCCGCTACGGCATCGCCTGGGGCGCGCTCGGCGCCGCTGAAGCCTGCTGGCATGCGGCACGCGAGTACGTGCTGGACAGGAAGCAGTTCGGCCGGCCGCTCGCAGCGAACCAACTCATTCAGAAGAAGCTCGCAGACATGCAGACGGAAATCGGCCTCGGGCTGCAGGGCTGCCTGCAGGCTGGTCGACTGAAGGACAAGAACCAGCTGGCACCGGAGCTGATTTCGCTACTGAAGCGCAATTCCTGCGGCAAGGCGCTCGAGATCGCGCGCGCAGCCCGCGACATGCACGGCGGCAACGGTATTTCGGACGAGTACGTCGTGTTCCGCCACATGGCGAACCTCGAGTCGGTAAACACCTACGAGGGGACCCACGACATCCACGCGCTGATCCTGGGCCGGGCACAGACCGGAATTCAGGCGTTCTCGGCCTGACGCCGAATCGCGCGCCGAGGCGCGCTCCTACAGCAGATCCAGACTGTAGGAGCGCTTCTCGAAGCGCGACCATCCATTAGTCGAGCGTTGCCGCTACCGTCGCTGCGATCAGGCCATAGCCGTAACGGTTGGCATGGATGTTCGGCCCGACCGGCGCCGGTGTACACATCCACGTATAGACGCAGATGTTGAGCACGTTCTGCGGCAGACCGGTGGCCGCATTAGGGCTGAAATTGCCGGAGTCGTAGGCGGCCGCCACGTCCGCAACCGGGATGCCGAACGCACCGTAGACCGTTCCGAGGGTAGCGTAGTTGAGGACATCGGCCAGCGATGCCGACTGGTACGCCAGCACCTGTCCGGCGGGGCCCGTCAGCCAGAATGCCAGGAACGTGTTGTAGTAATTCACCGCGACGAACTTCGTGTCCGGATGGGCCGCCTGCTGCAGCGTCGCGAGTATCGCCAGCAGATTGTTCGAAAGCGCATTGAACGCGCCGATCAGGCAACCGACGTTCACGTGGCTGGTCGCCACGTCGATGCAGTTCGCCGCAAGGACGTCATTCACGCCGAGGTCGATGGTCACGATTGCCACCTTGTCCTTGTGGGCGTGCAGGAACTCGACGGCCTGCGCCAGCTGCGATCCCTCCTCGTAATCGCACTTGCCGCCGCCGATCATCGACGTCGTCGTCTCGCCGGGACAGCCGAGCTTGGTCAACTTCAGCTTGCGGAATCGTGGCGCGATGATGTCGTGCAGCTGGTCCGCATAGCCTTCGTCTGTCAGCTGGTTGACGCCGTTCGCATCGGGCTGGATGCCGACCGCCAGTGAGGTACCGAGCGACAGGTAATGCCGCACGCCGTTGTCGTGGTCGCTGGCGGCCGCAGCGTTTGCGAGCGCCAGCGGTATCAGGCAAAGCAGTCGTGCCAAATGTCGAATAGTCATAGTACTGTCTCCTCATAGCATTCTTGGATCGTTGCCGGCGCCCACCGCCGGTGATCACAGGATGCGAGCCGGCATGATCCGGCTCGTGAGGGAGGCAGGATTTTTGACTGATGAATCGGTGATGGCGCGCGCTCAGCCGCAATTACCGTAGCAGCGGCTATTGAGCCGCGACCATCGCGGCCCGGACCTGCAGCCGGGAACCGGCGTTTGCGTTAGCCTTGACGTATGTGTGACACGTTTGTGGTCGTAGGCGAGGATCGGTTGCTGTTCGGCAAGAACAGCGACCGCGACCCCAATGAAGCGCAAGTTCTGAGCTGGGTACCCGCGCAAACCTGTGCGGCTGGCTCGACACTGCGCTGCACCTGGATCGACATCCCGCAGGTTGCGCGGACGAACGCGATCGTGGTTAGCCGCCCGTTCTGGATGTGGGGCGCGGAGATGGGCGCAAACGAGCACGGCGTCGTCATCGGGAACGAGGCGATCTTCACGCGCGAACCGCTGCGGTCCGAAGGCCTGACCGGAATGGACCTCGTCAGGCTCGGACTGGAGCGCGCCGACACCGCCTCGGGTGCGAAGGACGTCATTTGCGAGCTGATCGCACGGCACGGCCAGGGCGGCCCTTGTGGCTACGACGAGCCCGGGTTCAGCTACCACAACAGCTTCCTGGTTGCTGACGCTGCCGGTGCCTGGGTCGTCGAAGCCGCCGACCGGAAGGTCGCCGCGCGCCGCATCGACGCGGGCGTCTACGCGATTTCCAACGGCATCACGCTGCCGGAATTATCGTCCCACGAGGATCGCATACGCCCCCGCGTCGCGATGGCGTCACGGCGCAGGGAGCGCGTGCGGTGCCTCGCGGAAGGGGCCACGGACGCGAGCCACGCGATGCGGGTGCTGCGCGATCATGGTGAGGGCAATGAGCGTCCCCATTACCGGCGATTGAACGGCGCGATGTCCGCGCCGTGCATGCATGCCGGCGGCTGGCTGGCCGCGAGCCAGACCGTCGGCAGTTTCGTTGCGGTGCTCGAGGGGCGGGAACATCGCTTCTGGGCAACGGGCACGGCTGCGCCCTGCCTCGGCCTGTTTCGCCCGGTCTCGATTGACCTGCCTCACGACGTGGGTGCGCCGACGGGCAAACAGGCCGACAGCCTGTGGTGGCGATTCGAATCCGTGCACCGGGCGTTACTGGCTGCCGATTCGGAAACCGTGTCCGGCTACGTGGCCGACAGGGATCGCGTGCAGACACGGTTGCTCCATATGGACGAGGCGGCCGCCTGGCAGGCTGCGGACGATTGGCTTCAGAAATGGCAGCAACGCCTACCCTTGCAGGACACTCGCGACGATCGCCCGCGCTGGCTTGCGCGTTACTGGCAGGCGCTCGACGCCCGGTCGCGACGGGCCAGCCGGCTGCCCTGGCGGGCGGCGCAGGCAGACTAGAGCGTCTGCGAGTGAATGTGGCTGATCTTGTCCGTCATCGGCAGGCGGAAGAAGCGCCTGAGTTCCGTCAGTGCGGTGCCACCATTATCGACGAGGCGACCGCGCAGCGCGTGGCAGAAGCGGGCGGCGTAATCGTTGGCGGCGCGGTAGCGCGCGAGTTGTTCCTCGTCCAGGTCGGCGTGAAAGCTCACCTGGTCGAACAGCCAGCCGTGCAGGTGGCCGAGCATCTCCGTCCTGCCCTGGCCCAGCGCCAGCAGGGTCGTGCCGACGAACTTGTCGATCTCGGCCTGCAGTTCGAGTTCCAGCAGCGACACGCAGCGGTCCTGTGAAGCCCGCCACACCACGCAATTGAAATGACTCAGGCCTTCGAGAACTTTCCACAGATCGTCCAGCAGGTCGGCGCGCAGCCGGCTGAGCGGATCGGCGGACTCGAGCCGCGATAGCAGCTCGCCGTCGAGGAACAGCGACAGCGCCAGGCCGTCCTCGTCCTGTGACAGCAACAGCGTCTCGCGGGTATCGGATAACATCGATTCCCCACCGATGTATCGGGCGAGCCGGGGATCGGTAATGAGGTAATCGCGCACATCGTGCACCGCGCCCACCTGGTAGATATCGCTCAGGTGCTGCTGCAGGCGATCGATCATCAGTGCCGGCCCTTGAGCCTCGCGTCGAAAATCGGCACGACGCCGTTGTCGGCCAGCAGCTTTTTCGCGCGACGGCTGCCGGTCTTCAGCCAGATCTCGTAGGTGCGCAGCAGGTCGCGGTCGGATTCGCCGCGAGCCTCGTCGCGAACTTCGTTGAGGACATCGACAAGCACCTGGAATTTCTCGGCGAGCTCGCGGTAAATGTCGGCGAACGCGTTGCCGCGGAACGTCCCGCGGACCTCTTCGGACAGCGAGCCATAGGCACTGCCGCCCATGTAGATGTAGTAATCGACGTCGACCGCCTTGTTCGCCAGGCTGTCGGCAAAAAAACCACTGATGAAAAGGGCGACGTCGCCAATCCGCTGCAGCGCGTAATTCCGTTTTGCCACCGTCGGCGCGTCCGCGGCGTCGGCCATCATCAGCGCCAGCGGCCGCAGTCCGTAGGTGTCGCCGCGATCTTCAAACAGGTCCTCGGAGCGAGAAAACAGCGTCAGGAGATTGACCACGTAATGTGCGGCATGCGGATCCACGTCGACGCCCTGCCTGGAGATGACACCGTCTATCGAGGTGCGAAAGTAGTCCGCCAGGTTCTGTACCTGCACTACTCTGTCGTTACGGCTTTGACCATACATCGGACCCGGCCCCAGCTGTGGTTGATTCAGATATAGCGCAACCGCGCCGCCGCGCTCGTGACGCGGTTCACGGAACTTGCATTATGTCGCTAATTTACCTGCGCTTTTGCCCAGCCTGCAAGTGTCTCGCCTGCCTCGACCAGTCGCTCGAGGAGCGGCGCCGGCGTCCAGTTTCGGGGTCCGAAGCGTTGCCGGAACTCGCACACGCGGTCGTGTACCTGTGCAAGTCCGACGGCGTCGGCATGGTGCATTGGACCACCGCGCCATGCGGGAAAGCCGTAACCGTAAACATAGACCACGTCGATGTCGCCCGGCCGCTGCGCAATGCCTTCGTCGAGGATGTTGATACCCTCGTTGACGAGCGCGAGCAACAAACGGTCGACGATTTCCTGCGTTTCGATCTCGCGCTGCTCAACGCCGAGCGCCGCGGCCTCGCGCTCGATCAGCGCGAGGACCTCCGGGTCGCCCGACCGTTGCCGGGTGTCCGGGTCGTAGCGGTAGAACCCGGCACCGGTCTTCTGGCCGAGACGCCCCATCTCGACGAGCGCATCGGCAACGCGGAATGCGCGAGGATCGCCGCGCTCCGACTCCGGCAGACCCTGCCGCGCCTTGTAGCCGACATCCAGGCCGGCAAGGTCGAAAACGGCCAGCGGCCCCATGGCCATGCCCCATTCTTCCATTGCCGAATCCACCTGCTCGGGTGTTGCACCCTCGATGACGCAGAGCTGTGCCTCACGCGCGTAGTGGCCGAGCATGCGGTTGCCGATGAAGCCGTAACACACCCCGGACACGACGGGCGTCTTGCGGATTGTCTTCGCGAGCGCCAGGCAGGTGGCCAGTACGTCGTCCGCAGTCTGCTCCGCCCGCACCACTTCGAGCAATTTCATGATGTGCGCCGGACTGAAGAAATGCAGGCCAATCACGTCTTGCGGCCGCCTGGTAACGGCGGCGATCGTGTTCACGTCCTGGTACGAGGTGTTCGTGGCGAGAATCGCGCCCTGCCGGCAGGCGGCGTCGAGCTTCGCGAAAACCTCCTGCTTCAATTCCAGGTTTTCGAACACGGCTTCGATGACGAGATCCGCATCGGCCAGCGAGCCGTAATCGGTCGTGCCGGCGATACGCCCACGGCACTCCAGCGCCTGCGCCTCGGTTAACTTGCCGCGCCTGACGCCTCCCTGGTAGTTGCGGTCGATGATGCCCAGCCCCTTCGTAAGCGCCTCGTCGTCGATCTCGAGCAGCGCCACGTGCATGCCTGCGTTGGCAAAATTCATCGCGATGCCGCTACCCATCGTGCCACCGCCGATGATGCCGACCTTGCCGATTTCCCGAAGCGGCGTGTCTTGCGCAAGGCCCCGAACTTTCGCCGCTTCGCGCTCTGCGAAGAACATGTGCCGCAAAGCGGCCGACTGCGGGCTCTGCATGCATTCCATGAACGCCTCCCGCTCGATGCGCAGGCCCTCGGCGAACGGCTGTCGCAGTGCCGCTTCCACGCAGTCGACGATTTTTTGCGGGGCCAGCTGGCCGCGCGTGCGCTTCGCCAGCGCGTTACGGAACTCGTCGACCGCGCCCTCGGGAACGCGCTTGACCGCCAGCTCGCTGGTCTTCCTCGGCGCCGCGCCCTGCTCGACGAGCTCCCGGCACCAGGCGAGCGCGGCGTCACGGAGCTCGCCCTCGACGATCCTGTCCACGAGGCCGAGACCCGCCGCCTCGTGCGCAGCGACGGGATTCCCGCTCGTCATCATGTCGAGAGCCGCACTCGCTCCGACCAGGCGCGGCAGCCGCTGGGTACCACCGGCACCGGGCAGCAGGCCGAGCTTGACCTCCGGAAGGCCCACCTTCGCGCCCGGCACTGCACAGCGATAGTGGCACGCGAGGGCGACCTCGAGTCCGCCACCGAGTGCGGTGCCGTGGAGCGCGGCGATGACGGGCTTTGACGACGCCTCGATCGTGTTGCAGAGGTCGGGCAGGTACGGCTCCTGCGGCGGCTTGCCGAATTCGGTGATATCGGCTCCGGCGATGAACGTCCGGCCTGCGCAGGCGACCAGCACGGCTTCCGACGCGTCCTGCTGTGCCGTCCGAATCGCGTCCTCGAACCCGTGTCGAACGGCGTGCGACAGCGCGTTGACCGGGGGATTGTCGACGGTAATCACGCCGATGCCGCCGATGAGTTCGTAACTGACGGGGGAAGTCATTGCAGTCCTTTTTCGTGATGGTCTTAAGATGCCGCGGCGACGGCCGCCGATTGGCATTGGACGCCACAAGCGGTATGTTACCCGGGTTCATTGCAAGGATGAGAATCGCCACGGTCCCCGTATGCGCCGGCACTTAACAGATCAGGCAGAAAAGTATCTCAAGTCTCTGAATGACAGGGATAAAATAGCCGTGCAGTTGAAGGGCCGCCTGGCCGATTTGCTGGCACGCGGCGAAGCCAATGCCGACCATGCCTGCCGCGCAATGAAGTTGTCGCGGCGCACCCTGCAGCGGCGCCTGAAGGCCGAGAAGACGAGCTTTCAGAAGGTCCTGAAGGAAGTCCGCGCGGAACTCGCGGTGCGTTACCTGAGCGACAGACGGCTCAAAGCGCTCGAAGTGGCGATGTTGCTCGGCTATAACAACATCAGCTCCTTCACCACGGCTTTCAAGTCCTGGTACGACATGCCGCCGGCCGAGTACCGGCAAAAATTCCTCGCCTTCTGAGCGCACCGGGCCCGCTGTGCACGGCGCCCGCCGGGGCAAATTGAGATATGATTCGCGGCTGCCCGGGCAAGGAGCAATCATGCGTGAGATGCTGAAATTCTACATCGACGGCCGGTGGGTGGACCCCGTCACGCCGAATCCTGTCGAGGTGATCAATCCGGCAACGGAGGCGCCCTGCGGCCGCATCAGCCTGGGTAGCGCGGCCGACGTCGATCTCGCCGTGGCAGCCGCAAAACGCGCCGAAGCCGGCTACGCGGCAACGACCCGCGAACAGCGCATCGACTTGCTGGAAGCCATACTGGCGCAGTTCATGAAGCGCTACGACGATATCGCGGAAGCCATCATGGACGAGATGGGGGCCCCCTGGGGCCTTGCGAAAGGCGCCCAGGCCGGCAGCGGACCGCAGCACATCAAAGCCGCAATCCGCGCGCTGAAGACCTTCGAGTTCGAAGAGCGGAATCGCACGACCCTGATCGTCAGGGAACCGATCGGCGTTTGCGCGCTGATTACTCCCTGGAACTGGCCCGTGAACCAGGTCGCCTGCAAGGTAGCGCCGGCGCTGGCCGCCGGCTGTACGATGGTGCTCAAACCCAGCGAGATCGCGCCGTTCGACGCCATGATATTCGCCGAAGTACTGGACGCTGCAGGCGTGCCCGCCGGCGTCTTCAACCTCGTGAATGGTGACGGCCCGGGCGTGGGCACCGCCCTCTCGCAACACCCGGACGTGGCCATGGTGTCGTTCACCGGTTCCACCCGCGCCGGCGTCGCCGTCGCACAGAACGCGGCGCCGACCGTGAAACGAGTGGCACAGGAACTCGGCGGCAAATCCGCGAACATCCTGCTCGACGACGCCGACTTTGAAAACGCGGTCCGCCAGGGCGCCGAAGAGTGTTTCGACAACACCGGGCAGTCGTGCAATGCACCGACACGCATGCTGGTTCCCCGGGACCGTATGGACGAGGCGGCCGCAATCGCAGCGGATGTCGCAAGCAGCATTCGCGTCGGGGATCCGCGCGGCGACGGCGTGCAGGTCGGCCCCCTGGTTTCCGCGCTGCAATGGAAAAAGGTCCAGGACCTGATCCAGAAAGGCATCGACGAGGGTGCCACGCTGGCCGCCGGCGGCACCGGGCGACCGGAAGGACTGGCAAAAGGCTATTTCGCCAGGCCGACGGTGTTTGCCAACGTGTCGAACGAGATGACGATCGCGCGCGAGGAGATCTTCGGGCCGGTGCTGTCGATCATCCCCTACGACGACGAGGACCAGGCCGTAGAGATCGCCAATGACACGCCGTACGGACTGTCGGGCTATGTTTCATCGGGGGACCTCGACCGTGCCCGTCGCGTGGCGGCACGGCTGCGCACCGGCATGGTACACATCAACGGCGCCTCCCTCGATGCGATGGCGCCCTTCGGCGGCTACAAGCAGTCGGGCAACGGGCGCGAATGGGGCGCCGAGGGCATCGAGGAATTTCTCGAGGTGAAATCGATCTACGGTTACGAGGCCGCACCATGAAACGCATCCTGCTGGCAATCATCACGCTGGCGGCCGTCGCCGGCTGTAGCGGTGAAACCGCCCTGCCCGAAGCCACCGGCGACGGCAGAATCCGCATGATCAATGCGATCCCCTCCTCGCCCGAGATCACCTTCCTGATCGAGGAGCGCTCGCTCGACAGTGTCGCGTACAAGAGCAACTCGTCGCCGCAACGATGGGACGACCTCACTTACACCTTCAATTTCGAAATCAGCCGCCCGCAGCAGACGGAAACGACGCGAATTGCCAGCCGCTCGCTCGACGTGGTCCGTGAGGTCGACTACACGTTCGTCGTGCGCGGCTCCCTGGATGCGACCACCGTGGACCTGTGGGAGATCCCGGTGCGCAGTTTCAGCGGCGCCGGGACGGTTTTCGAGATGCGCGTCGGGCACACGGCACAGACACTGGGCAGCGTGGACGTCTATCTCGGCCTGGAAAGCGCCGCCCCGGACCTGGGTGCGCGGGTCGCAACGCTCGCGCCGGGCGAGGTGTCGACTCCAAGCGACGTCGAACAGGATGTTTACATCGTCACTTTGACGTCGGCCGGCAATCCCGCGGACATCCTCTACCAGTCCGTACCGACGCAGATCGTCTCGAACCAGTCGGTGCTGGTCACGGTGTTCGACGGCGACGCCAACGATACCGCGCCGACGACGATCCGGATATTCAACGACCAGGGTCTCTCCTCGGCCCTCGCCGACGCGCGCTTCCCGCCGACGGCCCGCTTCATCCACGCGACCGCGGATCTCGGCACCTC
>JBFIHC010000016.1:0-38501 GCA_041601995.1 Woeseiaceae bacterium
AGGCGCCCAATGGACGCCTTTTCCCGCACCTGCGTTGCAGGCGACTTACTGCAACGCGGAGCAGCCGGGCTGAACGGTCAGCATGACGTCTCGGGACGCCCGGATAAGCTTTTCCTGCTCGTCCATCTGCAACTGCCAGGACTTGGTCTCCCTGAAACCTGGCATCCGAGCACAGAAGGACCGACCGCCGAAAATGCCGGTTTAACAAGCGCATGGTGCGAAGCGCGACCAAAGCGATTACATTGGGGGACAGCGACCATTGAAGCCCGCCGGGAGGACTCCATGGATGTGGGAGCATTTTCAGTCAGTTTGAGCGTGAAGAACATCGCAGCGTCCCGCGACTTTTATCAGAAACTGGGTTTCGAACCGATCGGCGGCAATGTCGAGGAGAACTGGCTGATCCTCAGAAACGGCGACCACGTCATAGGGCTGTTCCAGGGCATGTTTGAAAAAAACATGCTGACTTTCAATCCCGGTTGGGACCAGCAGTGCAACCCGACGGCATCGTTTACCGACGTGCGCGAGATCCAGCGCGTGCTGAAGGAACAGGGCCTGGCGCTCGACAGCGAAGCGGACGCGGCGTCCGAAGGCCCTGCCAGCATCATGCTAACGGATCCCGACGGCAACCCGATACTCATCGACCAGCACAGATAGCCGGCAAGCGCTGCCGGAGCCGAGGAGAACCTGATGAAAATACCGGCATCCGGATCCTGCCAGTGTGGCAGCGTCACCTATGAAGTGACCGAACAACCCCTCGCAACGACCGTTTGCCACTGCATCGATTGCCAGAAGTTATCGGCGGGGGCCTTCAGCCTTTCCATGTTTTTGAAGCGTTCCGGCTTTCGGCTGCTGTCGGGTGACCTCATGAGCTGGGAGCGCCCCACGCAAGCAGGCGGCGTTGCCGTCTGCTGGTTCTGCCCGGGCTGCGGAAATCGTATCTACCACGAAGATCCGGCCGCGCCGCGGTTTATCCGGCTGAAGCCTGGCACGCTGGATGACACCAGCGTGCTGCAACCACAGGCACTGGTTTGGACGTGTCGCAGGCAACCCTGGCTCGAGCGCTACGCTGAACTGCCGGCCTTCGACCAGCAACCGGACCTTGCCGCCGCGATGGCCGCTGTCGCGGAAGGGCGGTCCCCTTTTTGATGCAGGTCGGATAGCGCTCGGACCGTTACGCGATTTTGCGAGGAGAAATACAGCGAACGCAGGCAGCGTCGATCGATGACTCGAAACCCGGGCCAGGCGATGAGACGGCGTTCACCCGTAAATCAGAGCGCGTAGGCCCATCATCGGGTCGGACTGCTGTTGTCGGCGGCACCCTTCACGACCGATTCAGCCCGTTGCTGAAGGTCGTATCGTCCGAGGTCGCATTTAGCGGGATCGATTGGGGGTCCGAATGCAGTCGATACCCTCGCGCAAGGTCCCAGGCCGCAACCTAGGGGTTGCTTGCAGTGGATCGGATACCAGGAGGCCGGTGGCGACCCGTGTCGCGCGGCGCGCGATAATCTGCTGAAGCGATTTCATTCAGTCCTTGTTCGATGAAGTCGACAAGCACCTTTACCTTGGCCGACGAATTTCGGCGCGGGTACAACGCGTAAATCCCGGTGGACTCCGATTCGTCAAGGCCCTCGATACACCGCAGTTGGTCAGACGCCAGCTCCTGGCGAATGCAGAGCTCCGGTACACGTATGATGCCCGCGCCGAGACAAGCGGCCCTGATTAGCGCCAATTCGCTGTTGGCGGACAGCACAAGGTCGAGCTTGATGTTCACGTTACCGGTAGGTTTACGCAGGTGCCAATTTGTCGCCGATTGCACGGCAGTGCCAATGCCGATACATCGGTGATTCTGAAGGTCGGCCGCGTGCGCCGGCGTTCCCTTTTCCTCGAGATATTCCGGCGAGGCTGCGAACACAATCCGCGTTGATGCAAGACGTTTCGAAACCAGGCTTGAATCCAACAGCCGCCCGGAAATACGTACGGCGAGATCGAGGTTATTCGAGATCATGTCCTCGCCGAAATCATCGAACTGGATGTTCAGGCGAAGTTCCGGCCAATGTGCCGCAAATCGCTTGACGAGCGTGGGCAATATGGCCGATCCCAGCGCTGAGGGCAGAGCGCAGGCCACCGTGCCCATCGGCGCCAGGTCTGCGCCGCGCACGAGCTCCAGTGCTCGCTCAACGGTAACGTCTACCTCTGGCGTGTTGGAATCGAAAGCACGGCCAGCCTCTGTAAGACTGACGCTGCGCGTCGTCCGGTTGATTAAAACGACGCCCAGGCTTTTCTCCAATCGCGAGAGCTGTTTGCTAACCGCGGATCGGCTTACGCCAATTTGTCGCGCAGCCTCCGAGAAGCTGAGCGTCGCCGCCAGCTTCTTGAAGGTGTAAACGTCGGAAAGATTTACCGTTGGTGCGGGCACGTTACCCTCGATGCTTTACGTCAATTTGCGCGCCGGGCAAAGGAAACATCTGAAACCAAAATGGCAACATAGAGTTTACAGGATACGCAATATGGAAAATGCAGATCAATGTCTCAGGTTTGACTTCGTCAACATTATGTTTCCAGAATGGTAGAAAACTCGCCAGGCGGGGGCGACGCATACGGCGATTGGCGCCACTGCACGCATCCGCTTCAGCGCAGGTGGGCACCGCTCACGCGCTTCCTTTAGCCGATCGAGGCGCGGGGACAGCGACCGGCTCAGCCCTCGAAGCCCACTTCGCGGCGCAAGGGCTGAAATGGCGGCGGTATCGGCCCGATCCATGGGGCGATGCCTTTCGACACTATCTGTCAACATAGTGTTTCCCAAGATTCTGTGCCCTGAGTCAACGCGAAAAACGCTCGACAACGGGATCCTATGTTAAGTGGCTGTGCACGGGCCGAGACGTCTGAGTGCGCCTTCACGCAACAAATTGGACCTATCGTGAATCCTGATCTGACACTTTCGGCAATCACGCCTCTGGCGAGCGCATTTGTTATCGACGATAACGAGGACATGCTTTATCTATTGCGCTTCCTGCTGATGCGCGACGGGTTTTTCGTGCATTCGGCCAGCACTGGCCGCGAGGCCTCGGCCTTCATTGAAAATTCCGACCCGCCCGACATCGTTATCACCGACTTGATGCTGCCGCATATCAGCGGCTTCGAAATCATCACAAAGATCCGCGAAAATCGGGCATGGGCCGATGTGCCAATAATCGTGCTTTCCGGCAAGGTCACCGAGGCTGACGTCATTCGGGCGCTCGAATCGGGCGCAAATGACTACATAACAAAACCGTATAACCCTCAAGAACTGAGCGCCCGCATCAAGCGGCACGTTGCTCTTAACCGCAGGGCCCGGGTGTGACCGTCCGTCGAACATGGCTGGCCGTGTTTGCTATCGGCATGACGGTTTCTGTTGCGGCTAACGCGGCAGATTCCGTTACGGATCGATCATGTGGCGACGTGGATTCGGAGGCGTCTGCGGATCTCCTGTTTAGTCGAGCCCGGAATGCCGCACAGCGCGAAGACTTCGCGTGCGCCCGATCCCTTTATGCCAGGCTGGTGCTCGAAGATCCTCGGAACGTTGATTTCGCCTTCGGCTACGCACAGGTCTTGCATTGGTCCGGTGCGCACGCTGAAGCTCTGCCGTTACTCACCTTGTCCCGAACCCTGTCTCCGAATTACGAAGACGTCTGGAAGCTGGAGGCGCAGGTCCGGGCCCGCATGATCGAAAACGGCGACTCCACTGAATTGGCTGGTTTCCTGGACGAGGCGAATATCCGATTTGACAATCCGGCATGGACGCATGATTTTGAACGGAAAGAATCGCCGCGTTTCCGTTGGTCGGTCGGTGCCACGCGAGACTATCTCGATTCGGACTCGGCAGACTGGCAGCGATACGACGTCTTGTTCGGCGCATCGCTGAAAAAAAAAGCCGAAATCTACCTGACTGTCGCGTCGTCGGAACGTTTCGGGCGGGTCGACCAGCAAACAGGAATCGGCGTCCGACTCGATTTTCTTGATGTTTGGTCGATCGATTCAGGGATCACGCACGCATCTGCACCGACGCATTTACCGAAGCGCGAACTGTGGTTGGCCCTGGCGCGCAAGTTCGGAAGCAGTTGGGTCGGCCGGGTGCGCCACGCTTCACGTCGTTACTCGGACGAGAGTTTACAACTGACCACTATAGCGGCCGAAAAATACGCAGGCAGCTTTCGTATCGAATACGCGCTGGGCGTTTCGAACTTTGCCTCGGAGGTGGGATTTGGGCATCGCCTGTCGGTCGATCGTTACCTGGCATCGGGGGCGAGACTGGGTGTCATCGCTGCGTTTGGTGAAGAATTCGAGACTCTCGAGTTCGGGCAGCTGATACGAACCGACACCACGTCCGCGGTGTTGATTGCCGGTTTTCCGCTTTCCGATCGCCTGGAGCTGGGAATGCACATGGGCGTCCACAATCACGGCGATTTCTATCGTCGGATAATGCTCGGAGTGTCTGCCAGCGGTGCTTTCTGAGCTTCCACGGGACTACGCGGTCGTCGCTCTGGCCATTGCCTGCGCGCTGGCCGTCGTGCTGTTCATGTACGCGCTCGGACTGAGGGTTGCTAACGTGTTGCACTCTCGCGAACAGGAGCAGTTGCGGCGAACCTGGTGGCCGGTATTTGCCGAGGTAACGATTCTCGGTGACGAAGGAACTCTGCAAACGCCGAAATGGCCGAGGCACAAATCACGGGTTAAGTTGTTGCGAGAATGGTGCAGATTCCGGAGTACCATTCATGGCGACTGTTGCCGAAATCTCGATCAGCTCGCGCTGGAGCTTGGGCTGCTTCCCGTCGCCCAGAAGCTATGCCGGAGTCGGTATATCGGGCATCGGCTGCTTGCGATTCAGGCACTCGGCTTGTTGCGTGATCACTCGAGCTGGGAAAGAATCGCCGAGAGTGTAAAGGATTCCAGTGTTCCGATTGCAATTACGGCTGCCTCCGCACTGGTCAATATCGAGCCGGTTTCCGCCATAGAGATCATCCTGCCGGAAATCGCGAAACGGAATGCATGGCCGAAAACCCAGATTGGCAAGATTCTCCACGCCGCAGGCGCTGACGTCGTAACCGTACCATTGTGCACCGCGATTAAGGGGGCCGACAGTGACGGAGCCGTGCGTCTGCTCCGATTTTACGAGGCAGCTTACATCAAAGACATGGATCGCACGGCAGAACACTTGCTGGTCACGAGCAACGATCCTGCCGTTATCGCGGCTGCCCTGAAAGCGGTGCGCGGCGACCTGCCTCGACACCTCGTCGAACGCTGTGTGCGTCACGACACGTGGTTTATCCGAATGCAGGCCGCAAACCTGTTGAGCAAGTTCGGCCGACGCGAGGACTATGCGCTGCTCGAGCCGCTGCTCAGTGACGCCGAGTGGTGGGTGCGTTACCGTGCGGCACAGGCAATCACAAAGCTACCCTTTCTCGGTCCGAATGCGCTGCGCAAACTGCGTGGCCGACAAAAAGACAAATATGCGCAGCAGATCATGTCGCAAGCGCTGGCAGAGGTTGGGCTCTAGAAATGCCTTTGCATCTACAGGCCTTCGAGTGGTTCTTTTTCGGTTACTTCATCGTAATCTATTTATTCTATGCGGCTCTGAACGTATGCGCCGTCCTTCAAATACGTACCTATCTTCAGGTCGCGGAACTCGCTGCAGCGGACAATGTTTTTTCGAGTCTGGACGTTCCGGTGAGTATCATCATCCCTGCCTATAACGAATCGTTGTCTATTGTGACTTCAGTGAGGGCAATGCTCCAGATAGAGTATCCGGACTACGAAGTTATTGTCGTAAATGACGGCTCCAAAGACGATACGCTGCAGTGCCTGATCGACGAATTCGGCCTCCGTGAGTTCCCCGAGGCATATCGCATTCGAATCCCATGCGAAAAAGTGCGCGGCATTTACCGGTCCGCGCGTTATCCGATGTTGCGCGTCATTGATAAGGTGAATGGCGGATCGAAGTCGGATGCAGTTAACGCCGGCATCAATGCCTGCCGGTATCCGGTGTTTTGCGCCGTTGACGCTGATTCGATCCTGCAGGCTGACAGTCTGCGTCGCGCCGTGCGGCCTTTCCTCCAGGACCCGAACACGGTTGCGACCGGGGGCACGGTGCGGATCGCCAATGGATGCGAGATTCGTGGCGGATTCCTCGAGCGTGTCCGCCTTCCGGGGAACTTCCTGGCGCGTATTCAAGTTATCGAGTATTTGCGCGCCTTCCTGTATGGCCGCATGGGTTGGGACCAGATGAACGCGGTGCTCATAATATCCGGTGCGTTCGGTCTGTTCGATAAAGAGGCAGTCGTCGCCGTAGGAGGTTATGACCCGGCCGCCATCGGGGAAGATATGGAGCTCGTCCTGAGATTGCATGAGCACTTTTGCAAATCCGGAAAGCCCTACCGTATTACGTTTCTGCCGGATCCGATCTGTTGGACAGATGCGCCTGAAGACTTGTCGACCCTGAGGAAACAGCGTATTCGGTGGCAGCACGGACTGGGACAGAGTCTGTCCAGGCACAGGCACCTGTTCTTCGGGTCGCAATCCAAGGCGGTCGGCTGGCTCGCTTTGCCTTTTTATCTGATTTTCGAGCTTTTCGGACCCGTGGTCGAAATTGCCGGATATCTTTTCATGCTGTTTGCGGCATTGAACGGCTGGCTGACCTGGGCCACGGCCGGAGTGTTCATTGGACTGGCGGTCGGTCTCGGCATAATGTTGTCAATGAGTGCGCTTGTCCTGGAGGAAATGTCGTTCCACGTTTACCCCCGATTCAGAGACTTGCTGCGCCTGTCTGTATCGGCCGTGATTGAAAACTTCGGCTATCGACAGCTTAGCCTGATCTGGCGTATCCAAGGACTCGTGGGGTGGCTGCGCGGCGAGGTGCCGGAATGGGGTGAAATGAAACGTTCGGCGAGCCTGGAGAACAGGTAATCAAGCGGAACACGGATCGCGCAAGTTGCGCTGCCGCACCAATAGTAAAGGCTGTATTCTCGGTGAGGACCGGCGGTGCACCGACACCGCATCGTTCACCCATAAACGCATGACATGGCGCGGGCCAGGGAAGCAGAGCAATGCGCCGGACGTCGAGATGCACGAGTACTGCGAGAGACTCGCGAGCCTGGTTGCCACGGATTCGCGCGGCAAGCCGGTACTTCTTGACCAGCGTTATTAAAAGTTTCCCACGCGCAGAGAGGCTTCGATGGATCTTGTGGCCAGCGGGTGGTACGTCGGTCTTGCTTCTTCGAAAATCCTCAGCGCCATATCGTCCATGCCTGCGTCAATCAAGTCCTCGTAAAGCACGCCGATGAATTTCATGCGCCCGATGGTCGTCAGGAAGTCCTCCAGCCGGTCGAACGCCGGTACGTAGCCGGTTCGAATCGCGATTCGGAGCCAGCTGAATGCGATCTCGTTGTTCCGCGCCGACGTCAGCTGGAACGCCCGGTCGAGATCCTCCAGCTTCTCCCGGCGCAGCTGTTCCGGCATGCCATCGAGAAAGCGTTTCCAGTGGTGGTACGTCCATTCGCTGGTATCGATGTCCTCTGCGGCGATGCGGTCGGATAGCCAGTCCTGCCGTAGCCGCTCGATGTCGTCGAATGCTGCCGACCGTGGCACCGGCGCGCCATCCGGTATGCCCGGCTCGAAGACCCACTGTCGAATACGCTCCATTTCGACCGACTCGGGATGATCCGCGACCAGCGTTTGCGCAACGTAATCCAGAAACTCCTCAGTCGCGATGCTCTGGAATGCGAACGTGTTGAAATAGTCCAGCAGGAAGCGGTCGAATGCCTCGCGGCCGACGGTGAGTTCCAGTTCGTACAGGAACAGCGAGCCTTTCTCGTACGCAATGCTGGTGAACACCTCATCCGGGTCGCGGCCGCGCAGGTCGACAGCCAGCGCCTGGTCGTGATCGTCGAGGTTCGGCAGTTCGTCTTTCAGCTCGGCATAGCCGAGGGCCATTTCCATCGTGTAACGCTCATCGCCGAAGACGGTCTGCATGATGCGGTTGGTTAGGTAGGTCGTGAATCCCTCGTTGAGCCAGAGGTCCCGCCAGCTGGCGTTGGTCACCAGGTTGCCGGACCAGGAGTGCGCGAGTTCGTGCGCGATCAGCGCGACGAGGCTCTTGTCGCCCGCAATCACGGTCGGCGTGATGAAGCTCAGCCGTGGGTTCTCCATGCCGCCGAAGGGGAACGCGGGCGGCATGATCAGCAGGTCGTAACGATCCCAGCGGTAGGGCCCGAAGGTCTCCTCGGTCGTCTCGAGCATCGCCTCGGTGTCGGCGAATTCGGCGGCGGCGGCCTCGAGGATCTCCTTCTCCGCGTACACGCCGGTCCGTACGCCCATCGGCTTGAACTCGAGTTCGCCGACCGCGAGTGCGATCAGGTACGGCGGGATCGGCTGCGGCATGCTGAACGAAAACTCGCCGTCCAGTTCTGCGGCCGGATCATTGTCCGCGCTCATTACCGCCCTCAACTCGGGCGGCGTGCGAACCGTGGCATCGTAGGTGATGCGCACACCGGGCGTGTCCTGCAGCGGGATGAAGCTGCGCGCGTGGATCGACTGCGCCTGGGTGTAAAGGAAGGGGTGCTTCTTGCCGGCGGTTTGCTGCGGGTCGAGCCACTGCAACGCCAGTGCGTCCGGCGACGTCTCGTAGCGGATGACGACCTGCGTCGCGCCGGGCGGCATCTCGATCGTCAATGGCGCCCCGAGGTCGTCGGACGCTTTTCCCATAGAGAACGGCGCATCGACGAGTCCGCTCTCGCTGCCCGCGCGTACGGAGTCGATGACCAGCCCGCGAGTGTCGAGAATCAGCCGGTTGCCGGCGTCGTTCAGCCGCTCGAGGTGCAGCCGCGCCTCGGCGTCAAGTACCCTGCGTTCGAAATCGACGGTAACGTCCAGGTCGATGTGCGTCGTGCGGTAGTCGTCCGTGTTGGCGAAAGAGTGGTAGTCGACGCCAGGCGCCGGCTCGTGAGCGGATGGCGTCCGAGCCTCCGGTGTTTGCGTCGAGCATGCTGCGATCAGCACGAACGCGGTGCAAAACGTGGCCAGTTTCCAGAGAGCCATCCTCGACATCGTTGTCTCGACCTGAAAAAACGGAGCGTAACAGTACCTTCGTGGTCCAGCGAATGCTACCGGCGTGCCACCTTCCGGTTCGCGATTGATTGCGGCAGGGCCGACCTGTTAGCGTGGTGCGACTGAAAGCCATCGGCTGGTGCAGGAGTCTCGATGAGCAATGACGTCCGGGAAACAGCTTTCGGAAGCCAGATTCGCAAGTCGCCCTACTTCGATGCGACATTGCGATACGGTGCGCGGGCGTTCTCGGTCTACAACCACATGTACCTTCCCCGTGATTTCGGCGACCCGGTCCGGAATTACTGGAACCTCGTCAACGCAGCGATTCTCTGTGACGTAGCTGTCGAGCGGCAGGTCGAGATCACGGGACCGGATGCCGCGAGATTCGTGCAGTTCCTGACGCCCCGGAACCTGTCGCAATGCCGGGTCGGGCAGTGCAAGTATGTGCTCATTACGAGCGAGGAGGGCGGCATTATCAACGACCCGATCCTGCTACGCCTTGCGGAGAACCACTTCTGGCTGTCGCTGGCGGACAGCGACGTCCTGCTCTGGGCGAAGGGTGTCGCCGTGCACTCGGGCATGGACGTGACGATCGTTGAACCGGACGTTTCGCCGCTGCAGCTGCAAGGCCCCAGGTCGCTCGAGATCATGACGGCCCTGTTCGGCGAGGAGATCGGCACGCTGCGGTATTACTGGCTGCGAGAACTGGAACTCGACGGCATACCACTCGTCGTATCGCGCACGGGCTGGTCCAGCGAACTGGGCTACGAAATCTACCTGCGGGACATGTGTCGCGGCGACGAGCTCTGGGAACGCATCATGGCCGCCGGAAAACCGTTCGGGCTCTGCGCCGGGCACACGTCGACGATACGCAGGATCGAAGGCGGCATGCTCTCCTACCGGGCCGACATGGACATCCACACGAATCCGTTCGAGCTGGGCCTCGACCGGCTGGTGGACCTCGACATGCAGGCCGACTTCATCGGTAAGGCTGCATTGCAGCGGATCAAGGCAGCGGGTATACGTCGGCGGCATGTCGGGCTCGAGATTTCTGGACCGCCAATCGAGGGCACGAACAGCCGATTCTGGCCGCTCTTCGCTGACGACATCGAGGTCGGCAGTATCACGTCCGCGGTCTATTCACCTCGCCTGGAGCGGAATATCGCGCTCGCGCTGGTATCCGTGGAACGGGCGAGCAAGGGCTCGTCGCTGCTGGCGCGTTGCGATTCCGGCGATCACGTTGCGACGGTGGTCGATGTCCCGTTTATCGACCCCGGGAAACGGACTCCGAAGTCGTCGGGTTTTCAGCGAAACGCAGCGGATACTCGAGGTTCGCGTCCCTGATCATCCGTTCCCACTCGGCGAGCATCCGGTCGTACGCCCGGGCATCGAACGCTGCGAGTTCATCATCGCCCTTGGCCGTTAGTGCGGTCAGCTCGTAGGTGACCTCGACCTCCGACGCTCCCGCCCCGTCAGGCCGGACGGCGACTTCCACGGTGCCGGCCCGGGTGCCGGGCGCGATGCGTGCGTAACGGGCGCGCAGGGCGTCGGCATCGTAGTCGACGACGACCCAGTAGGTCTCCTGGCCGCCGACGCGGGTGACGAACACGGCGCCCCTGGCGCGGCCGTCGCCGCCGCTCAGGACCTCCGGGTCCCAGCCGTCGATCCAGAGTCTTTCCCCGGGCGCGGTAAACAGCTGGAAAGCGTGCTTCGGCGGGGCGTCCACGTGCAGCGTGCCCGCGTGGGCAATCGATCGATTCATGGTGTTCCTCCGCAAGTGCAGGCAATCAAGGTACCATGTTACCAATATAACATCAATGGCGTCGCTCCGATCGATTCGCCGCGTTGTATCAAATGCCGCCGGGCACCCTTATAATCCGCGCCCTCGCTGCTTTCCTCCACCGCACCCCATGCCAGACATCGCCCGGTTGCGAAATATCGCAATCATCGCTCACGTCGACCACGGCAAGACCACGCTGGTCGATCAGCTCCTGCAACAGTCCGGGACCCTCGGGCCGCGTGCGGCCGTGCCCGACAGGGTGATGGATTCCAATGACCTCGAACGCGAGCGCGGTATCACGATCCTCGCGAAGAACACGTCGATCAACTGGCAGGACTTCCGCATCAACATCGTCGATACGCCCGGCCACGCCGACTTTGGCGGGGAAGTGGAGCGTGTGCTGTCGATGGTGGACAGCGTGCTGCTGCTCGTTGACGCCGTCGACGGGCCCATGCCCCAGACGCGCTTTGTCACGCAGAAGGCGTTCGCGCGTGGGCTGGTGCCGCTCGTGGTTATCAACAAGATCGATCGCGACGGTGCGCGCCCGGAGTGGGTGCTGGACCAGACCTTCGACCTGTTCGACCGTCTCGGCGCCACCGAGGAGCAGCTCGACTTTCCCGTGATCTACGCCTCTGCGCTGCACGGCTATGCGGGGACGGAACCCGACGTGCGCGAAGGCGACATGACGCCGCTGTTCGAAGCGATCGTCGCAAATGTGCCGCCGCCGCCTGTCGACAGAGCCGGCCCGCTGCAGCTGCAGGTGTCGAGCCTCGACTACGATCCCTACGTCGGCGTGCTCGGCATCGGCCGGATCCAGCGCGGTGAGATCGAGACGAATTCCAGGGTCAGTATCGTGGCCGCGGATGAGTCAGTGCGCAATGCACGCGTACTCGAGCTGTATGGATTCGAAGGACTCGAGCGCAGGAAGATTCCGTCGGCCAGTGCCGGCGACATTATCGTCTTCAGCGGCATCGACGACCTGGCGATCTCGGACACCTTGTGTCCCAGGGACAAGCCCGAAGGGCTGCCTGCCCTGGCCGTTGACGAGCCGACCATCAGCATGACCTTCCAGGTGAACAAGTCACCGTTCGCCGGCAAGGATGGCAAGTTCCTGACGAGCCGGCAGATCAGCGAGCGCCTGCAACAGGAGCTCAAGCACAATGTCGCGCTGCGGGTGGTAAACACGGAGGACCCGGACAAGTTCCGCGTTTCGGGCCGCGGCGAGCTGCACCTTTCCGTGCTTATCGAAAACATGCGCCGTGAAGGGTTCGAACTGGCCGTTTCACGGCCGGAAGTCATCTTCCACGAAGAAGAGGGCGTGAAACTCGAGCCGTGGGAGCAGCTGACCGTCGATTGTGAAGACGCCTACCAGGGTGCGGTCATGACGCGGCTCGCCGACCGCAAGGGTGAATTGCAGGCGATCCTGCCCGACGGCAAGGGCAGGGTTCGGCTCGACTACCGCATCCCGACCCGCGGCCTTATCGGTTTTCGCACCGAATACCTGACCGCTACGGCCGGCACCGGACTGATGTATCACGTGTTCGAGAAATACGACCGCTATTTCTCCGAAGATCTGGGACAGAGAAACAACGGCGTGCTGGTTTCGATGACCAACGGCAAGGCTTTGGCCTATGCGCTCTTTAACCTGCAGGAGCGTGGTCGTCTCTTGATTGGTCACGGCGAACCGGTTTACGAGGGAATGATCATCGGCATTCACAGTCGCGGCAACGATCTGGTCGTCAACCCGACCAAGGCGAAGCAGCTGACGAATATTCGTGCGGCAGGCACAGACGAGAACCTCGTGTTAACGCCACCCATACGCTACTCGCTGGAACAGGCACTCGAATTCATCGATGACGATGAACTCGTCGAGGTTACGCCGCAGAGTATTCGCCTGCGCAAGAAGCTGCTGACGGAGGTCGAACGCAAGCGCGATTCGCGCATGCGCGCCTGACTCTTTTCGGTAATATTGGCTTCTCCTGACAACCCGAACGACAACGACAAGGACAGGCCATGAAACAACCCATACTCGCGGCCGCGCTGGCCGCGTTGCTCACCGTTATACCGCTGGCAACAGCAAACGCCGATGAAGGCGGTGGCCAGAGAGCGGTGCTGGTCACCGGCGCGAGCACCGGCATCGGCCGCAACATTACCGAGCGACTTGCGTCGGAAGGCTATTTCGTTTTCGCGGGCGCGAGGAAGGATAAAGACCTCGCAGACCTCGACGCGATCGATAACGTCATGGCGGTGCGCCTCGACGTCACGTCACAGGAAGACGTCGACGCGGCCGTCGGGATAGTGAAGCGGGAAGGGAAGGGCCTCTACGGCCTCATCAACAACGCCGGCGTGGCGGTCATTGGTCCGCTGTCGCAGACGCCGGACTCGGATCTGCAATTCGTCTTCGGCGTCAACATCGGCGGCGTGGTGCGGGTCACGCGCGCGTTCGCGCCGATGATTATCGAGAGCAAGGGCCGCATCATGACGACCGGCTCGATCTCCGGGATACTGTCGAGCCCGACGCTCGGCGTGTACAGCATGAGCAAGCACGCCGTCGAGGCCTTCACCGATTCGCTCGCAGGCGAGATGGCCGAGTACGGCGTGTCGGTCAGCGTCATCGAGCCCGGCAACTACAAGTCGAAGATTCGCCGGACGACGGTGCAGCGTACGCAGGAGCGAATGGATTCGGCGGGTATCGAACCAACCGAGGAACAGCGTGCGCGTTTTGCGAATACCGCGGAGCGCGAGCTGTCGCTAAAGGAGCCGGACGAGGTATCAGACGCCTTCATGCATGCCCTGTTCAGCGAGGAACCGAAGCGGCGCTACATGGTTGTGCCGAATGCCGAGGAAGCCGAGCGGACGATCCGCAAGGCCATCGAGGAACTCGCGCAGCTTAACGAGTGGCAGGCGTACCGCTTCGATCGTGACCAGCTGGTGAAGATGCTCGACCAGGCCCTGGCGAACCTGTAGGAGCGCGCCTCGGCGCGCGAACGGGTCGCGGTTCCGGAACCGCGCCTACAGGAAATCGGGCTGGTTCTCCGGGGCCGCGTCCTGGAATGCCTGTAACTCGTTGCAGGCGTCAGTAACGGCGACGAGGCGAGGGTATTCGTCGAGCGGAATCTCGAAGCGGCGCGCGTTGTACATCTGTGGCACGAGCAGCGCGTCGGCAAGCGTGACATCCTTGCCGAAAGCGTAGGGCCCGTCATGCGCGTAACGTACCGTCATTTCCTCGCAGGCGCGGAATCCCTCGGCGATCCAGTGCGCATACCAGTCGCTTTTCCGGCTGTCGGAAACATCCAGTTCGTCCGAGAGGTACTTGAGCACCCGCAGGTTGTTTAGCGGATGGATGTCGCAGGCAATCGCATTGCAGAATGCGCGAACTTTGCTTCGCGATGGTTCCGAGCCCGGCAGCAAAGGCGTGCCCGTGTACGTTTCCTCGAGGTACTCGAGGATGGCCATCGACTGGCCGATCGCGACCTTGCCGTCGTCGAAGAACGGCACCAGCATTTGCGGATTGATCGCGCGGTACTGGTCCTTGCGATGCTCGTCGTCGCCCGGCTTCAGCGAAATCGCGATCGGCTCGTAATCTACGCCCTTGAGATTGAGCGCTATGCGGACCCGGTACGCCGCCGACGAACGCCAGTACGTGTAGAGCTTCACGGCCATCGGTGCAGGTTAGTACTGCTTAACCTCATGATCAATTGCACCGAAGATCGACAGTCCATCCGCGTCGCGCATCTCGATCCGGACACGGTCGCCGAATTTCAGGAATTCCGTCTGCGGCTTGCCGGACTCGATTGTCTCGATCATGCGGATTTCCGCGATGCAGGAATAGCCCACCCCGCCGTCTTCGATCGGCCGCCCCGGGCCGCCATCCAGCTTGTTGGAGACCGTGCCCGATCCGATGATCGTGCCGGCGCCGAGCGGACGGGTCCGTGCCGCATGGGCGATGAGCTGCCCGAAGTCGAAGGTCATGTCGATGCCGGCGTCGGGCCGTCCGAAGGGGTCCTCGTTCAGGAACGAGAGCAACGGCATGTGCAGCTTGCCAAATTTCCATGCACCGCCCAGCTCGTCCGGCGTGACGGCGACCGGCGAAAAGGCGCTCGACGGTTTCGACTGGAAGAAGCCGAACCCCTTGCCGAGTTCAGTGGGAATCAGGTTACGCAGCGAGACGTCGTTGACCAGCATCACCAGTTTGATGTGCGACAGTGCCTCACGCGCGCTGACACCCATCGGCACGTCATCGGTAATCACGGCGATCTCGGCTTCGAAATCGATGCCCCAGTCTTCGCTCGCCGCGAGGATCGGGTCGTTCGGGCCAATGAAGGAGTCGGAGCCGCCCTGGTACATCAGGGGATCCGTCCAGAAACTCCCGGGCATCTCGGCGCCGCGTGCCTTGCGGACCAGTTCGACATGGTTGACGTAGGCAGAGCCGTCCGCCCACTGGTAAGCGCGCGGCAAAGGCGATTCGCACTGCGCAGGGTCGAAGTCCTCCCCCGACGGGTCGCCCTTCAGCTGCTCCGCAATTGCTTGCAGGCCTGCAGAGCAGTCTTCCCAGCCATCGAGCGCCTCTTGCAGGGTGCGCGCGACCGCGCTTGCCGGGAGATAGCGCGACAGGTCGTGCGACACGACAACCAGCCGTCCGTCGCGGCCGTCCTTCAGTGATGCCAGTTTCATTGAAAGATCCCCGTTCTAATCGTCTGTTCTTCTTCAGCCATTGTGACGCTTTCGGTTCAGTGCCTGGTCCTGACTACCCCGTGAATTCCAGTTCGTGCAGCCAGGCCGCGTGCCGCGGCGCCTTCTTCGTGCGGCTCCATTCCTCCAGCATGTCGGGCGCCACGCGCTTGAGCTCGTCGATCTGCTCCTGTGTGTGCGTATTCGCAACCAGTTCGAGGCGATGCCCGTTGGGGTCGAAGAAGTAGATCGACTGGAAGATACCGTGGTTGGTAGGGCCGATCACGTCAATGCCCTGCGCTTCGATGTGTTCCCTGGCCGCGAGCAGGGCATCGTAATCCTCGAGCTCGAAGGCGATGTGCTGAACCCATTCCGGCGTGTTCTCATCGCGGCCCATTTCCGGTCGCGTCGGCAATTCGAAGAACGCGAGCACATTGCCCATGCCGGCATCGAGAAAGACGTGCATGTAGGGGTCCGGCTCCTTGGTCGAAGGCACCCTGTCTTCCGCGAATGCGACGGTGAAGTCCATATTCAGCACGCGCTGGTAAAACTCCACGGTTTCCTTCGCGTCATTGCAGCGGTACGCGACGTGGTGAATTCGCTTCAGTTCCATTGCTGCCTCCTAGCTTGCGTCTTCCGCGGACACGATGCCGCGTGCGATCTGGTCGCGCTCGATCGACTCGAACAATGCCTTGAAATTGCCTTCGCCAAACCCCTCGTCCTGCTTGCGCTGGATGAATTCGAAAAACACCGGGCCAATCATGAGTTCCGAGAAGATCTGGAGCAAGAGCCGCGGTTCGCCGTCCTTCGTGCTGCCGTCGAGCAGGATGCCGCGCGACTGCAACTCCTCCACGGGCTCACCGTGTCCCGGCAGGCGTTCTTCGAGCATTTCGTAATAGGCGTCTGGCGGAGCACTCATGAACGGCAGGCCGCGAGCCTGCAGGCGGTCCCAACAGGCGTAGAGGTCGTCGCAGGACAGCGCGATGTGCTGGATGCCCTCACCGTTGTAGGCCATCAGGAATTCCTCGATCTGACCGGTGCCCTTCGAGGCTTCCTCGTTCAGTGGAATGCGGATCTTGCCGTCGGGGGCAGTCATCGCCTTCGAAAGCAGGCCCGTGTACTCGCCCTTGATGTCGAAGTAGCGGATCTCGCGGAAATTGAACAGTCTTTCGTAGAACTTCGCCCAGTATTCCATGCGGCCACGATAGACGTTGTGGGTCAGGTGGTCGATCTCGGTGAATCCGCAGCCTTCCGGGCTGCGGTCGACGCCGTCGAAGAACTCGAAGTCGATGTCGTAGATCGTGTTGCCCGGCGTGTAGCGGTCGATGAGATACAGCGGCGCGCCGCCGATGCCGCGGATTGCAGGCAGCCGCAACTCCATCGGGCCGGTGGGAATCTCGATCGGCTGCGCGCCCATTTCCAGCGCCCGGTTGTAAGCGACGTGTGCGTCCTTTACGCGGAACGCCATGCCCGCCGCGCACGGACCGTGCTCCTGGGAAAAGTAATACGCGTGGCTCTTCGGCTCTTCGTTCAGGATGAAGTTGATACCGCCCTGGCGGTACAGCGTGACCTTCTTGGAGCGGTGGCGGGCGACGGCTTCGAAGCCCAGCGCGTGGAACACGGGTTCCAGCACGCCCGGTTCGGGTGACGCAAATTCGACGAACTCGAAGCCGTCGAGTCCCATCGGGTTGTCGAACAGGTCCGGCATGGGAATCTCCAGTTTTTCGTTACACGGGAAACCCTGACATTTTGCGCGATTTTGGCGGACTTTGTGTCCTAAGCTGACTGTTATCTGGTTTATACCGAAACAATTATTTCAAATTTAACCGGATTTTGAGCTAGGATCCCCGGATGAAGCTGTCTGCCGCCGACAAACGCCTGCTCGATGCCCTGCAACAGGACGTCACCCGTCCGCAGGCGGACCTCGCCGAGATCGCCGGCATGTCACGCACCTCGGCCTGGCGCCGGATTCGCGATTTCGAAAGGAGCGGCCTGATCCAGGGGAAGGTGGCCTTGCTGCACCCGCAGCAGGCCGGGTTTCATATCCAGGTGCTGCTGGCCGTGTCGATGACCGAGCATACTGACGACAACCGGCGGAGCTTCGAAGAACACATCGCCGGTCTCTCCGCGGTGACCGAGTGTTTCACGGTCGCGGGTGAACGCGACTACGTGCTGCATGTCGTGGTACCGGACATGGAGACCTACACGGAGTTCCTGCAGTCGGAGATTCTGAAGCATCCCGCGGTGCGTTCGGCCAGCTCGACGTTCGTCCTGCAGCGCGTGAAGTACACGACGATGCTGCCGCTGTCGGGCTAGTCCGCGGTCGACACCAGGAAGGTGATCGAGCGCGCAGGCGCCAGGAACGAGCAGCCGTCCGCCGCGACCGAGACATCGTCCGCGGACCAGGCGACCCGCCAGGGCTGACCCGGCATTCCGTTCGGCAGGCGAAACGCCACCGTGTCGTCGCCGCTGTTAATCAGTACCGCCGCCCGCGACTTCACGCCGTCTTTCGACGACTCCGCAAACATGACCTTGAAAGGAGCCGGCCCCGACCAGTCGTCTTCGTGCATCTCGTTGCCGTCGGCGTTGAGCCATTCGATGTGCACCGACGTGGAGCCGATTTCTGTCTCGCCGTGCAGGTATTCGGGGAGCCGCAGCAACGGCCACTCGCGCCTGAGGTGAATGAGTTCGCGCACTTCCAGAGCAAACGCGGGATCGTCTTCGAGCCCCGACCAGTCGAGCCAGCCGGTCTCGTTATCCTGCGCATAGGCATTGTTGTTGCCGCCCTGGGAGTTACCGAATTCATCGCCGGCGAGGAGCATCGGCGTACCCTGCGAGAACAGGAGCGACGCCAGCAGGTTCAGGCGGTGTCGCCGCCGCGCGGCGAGGATGACTCGATCCCCCGTGTCGCCCTCGACGCCGTGATTGCAGCTGTAGTTGTGTGCGTGCCCGTCGCGGTTGTCTTCGCCGTTTGCCTCGTTGTGGCGGTGCTCGTAGCTCACCACGTCGGCGAGCGTGAAGCCGTCGTGACTGGTCACGAAATTGATGCTGGCATAGGGTGCACGGCCGCGGTGGTCGAAGATGTCGGCCGAGCCGTGCAGGCGGCGGGCGAACTCGCCGCTCATGCCGGCATCGCCGCACCAGAAGCGGCGCACCGTGTCGCGATACCTGTCGTTCCATTCCGCCCAGCGATCCGGGAACTGGCCGAGCTGGTAGCCGCCGGGACCCGGATCCCAGGGTTCCGCGATGAGCTTCACGCCCTGCAATCGGGGATCGGCGGTGATCGCCTGCAATAGCGGATGCTCCCGTGAGTAGCCATGCGCATGCCGGCCCAGGATCGTCGCGAGATCGAAGCGAAAGCCGTCCACACCGAGTTCGCCGGACCAGTAGCGCAGGCAATCCAGCACCAGTGCCTGCGCCTGTGGATGGTCGGCGTTGAGCGTGTTGCCGGTGCCGGTGTCGTTGACGTACGCGGCGGAATCGTCCGGCTCGAGCCGGTAGTACGCCTGGTTGTCGAGGCCCCGGAAACACAGCGTTGGCCCGGAGCCGCCGCTCTCGCCCGTGTGGTTGAAAACGATGTCCAGGATGACTTCCAGGCCGGCATCGTGGATCGCATTGACCATCTCGAGGAATTCGCGCCGCCCGCCGCGTGCGGCAAATCGAGGCATCGGGGCGAAGAACGCCACCGTGTTGTAGCCCCAGAAGTTGCGCAGGCCACGCTTCGCGAGATGGTGCTCGTCGATGTAGGCCTGTATCGGCAGCAGTTCGACGGAGGTGATGCCCAGCGACCGCAGGTACTCCAGCACGCGGCCGTTTCGCATTCCGGCGAAGGTGCCGCGCAACATGTCCGGCACGGCCGGGTGGCGCATCGTGTAACCACGAAGATTGGCTTCGTAAATGACGGTCTGCGACCACGGGATGCCCGGGCGTTCGCGGAGAGCGATGTCGAGTGGCGAGCAGACGACTGACATTGGAACGTAGGCGGCGCTATCGAGCCCACTCATCGTGAACGCGTCGGCCCCCGGCACATAGTCGAACACCGCATCGTGCCAGGTGAAGTCACCTTCGAGGCCCCGGCAGTACGGGTCCAGCAACAGCTTGTTCGGGTTGCAACGCAGGCCGGCCTCGGGCTGCCAGGGTCCGTGAACGCGGAAGCCGTAACGCTGGCCGGGCTCGCAGCCCGGCAGGTAGCCGTGCCACACGCCTTCGGTGCAGTCGGGTAAAGAGTACCTGGCCGCGGGTTTGCCGTGCCGGGTGAACAGGCAAAGCTCGACGGACTCGGCAACCGAGGAATACACGGCGAAGTTGACGCCGTCGTCGTCCGGCGTTGCGCCGAGCGGGGCAGGGCTGCCGGTCTCCATGAGCTTACTGCGGTTTCGCGACGTCCAGGTTGATCGGGTCGAGGTGCCAGATGCCTTCGTTGTAGTCGCGCATGGTGCGGTCCGTCGAAAACCGCCCGGACGCGGCCGAGTTCAGGATGCTCATGCGCGACCATTGCTGCAGGTCGCGATACGCAGCGTCCGCCGCGCGTTGCGCGTCGATGAAGCTGCGGAAGTCGGCGGCGGTCATCCACTGGTCGGCGGGCTCCCGGATCGACTGGACCACCGAGTCCAGTGCACCGGGCTCGAAACGGTTGAAGTGTCCGCTATCCAGGAGGTGCATGACGCGGCTGAAATCCTCGTCGGAGTCAATAATGGCCTGCGGATCGTACTGGCCGCGCAACGCCTGGATTTCCTCGACCGTGAGGCCGAACAGGAAGAAGTTCTCTGCGCCGACCGCTTCGCGAATCTCCACGTTGGCACCGTCGAGCGTGCCGATCGTTACGGCGCCGTTCATCATGAACTTCATGTTGCCGGTGCCCGACGCCTCTTTTCCGGCCGTCGAGATCTGTTCCGACAGGTCGGCGGCCGGGCAGATGATCTCCATCGCCGAGACGTTGTAGTCGGGATAAAACAGCAGTCGCAGCCGGTCTTCCATGAGCGGATCGGAGTTCACGACGCGCGCGACGTTGTTGATGCACTTGATGACGTTTTTTGCCATGACATAGCCCGGCGCCGCCTTGCCCCCGATGATGATCGCGCGCGGCGGAATGTCTTTGGCGTCGCCGCGGCGGATGCGATCGTACAGGTGGATGGCGTGCAGCACGTTCAGCAACTGCCGCTTGTACTCGTGAATACGTTTCACCTGCACATCGAACATCATGCTGGTTTCCACGTGCACGCCGGTCTTCTCCGCAAGCGCCCGTGCCAGCCGGTTCTTGTTCACGAGCTTGACCTTGCGCCATTCGCTCTGGAATTCCTCGTCATCCACGAAGTCACGCAGGCGCTCGAGTTCCTCAAGGTCGGTCACCCAGCGGTCGCCGATCTTGCTGGTGATCAGGTTCGCGAGCCCGCCGTTGCAGGCGGCGAGCCAGCGCCGCTGCGTGACGCCATTGGTCTTGTTGTTGAACTTGGCGGGCCACAGCTCGGCGAAATCGCGGAACAGTCCTTCCTGCAGCAGGCGCGAATGCAGCTCGGCGACGCCGTTCACCGAGTAACTGCCGACGATCGCGAGGTAGGCCATGCGGATCATCGGTTCGTGACCCTCCTGGATCAGCGACATCCGGGCGATGCGGTCCGTGTCCCCTGGCCAGCGCTGGCTGATTTCGGTGATGAAGCGCGCATTGATCTCGTAAATGATGTCGAGGATACGCGGCAGCAGCCGCCGGAACATCGAGACCGGCCACATCTCCAGCGCCTCCGGCAACAGCGTGTGGTTGGTGTACGCCATGGTCTTGCGCGTGATGTCCCACGCGGCGTCCCAGTCGAGCAGGTGCTCGTCGATAAGCAGCCGCATCAGTTCCGCAACGGCCACGGCCGGGTGCGTGTCGTTCAGCTGGAAACAGTTCTTTTCCGCGAAGCCGGCCAGGTCGCCGTCGTGGTGGTAATTCCAGGACCGCAATGTGTCCTGAAGGCTTGCCGAGGCGAGGAAGTACTGTTGCCGCAGGCGCAGCTCCTGGCCGTTCTCGGTGGCCGCGTTCGGGTACAGCACCATCGTGATGTTCTCGGCTTCGTTCTTGGATGCCACCGCATCGGTATAACTGCCCGCGTTGAATTCCGTCAGATCGAATTCATCCGTTGCCGCGGCCGACCACAGGCGCAAGGTGTTGACGACGTCGTTGCGATAGCCGGGCACGGGCACGTCGTAGGGGATCGCGAGTACGTCCTGGGTGTCGGCCCAGCGGTAGCGTGTCTTGCCGGCCGCGTCTTTGTAAGCTGTCGTGCGGCCGCCGAACTTGACGGTTTGCGCGAACTCGTAGCGTTCGACCTCCCAGGGAAAGCCTTCGCGCAGCCAGGGGTCCGGTTCCTCGATTTGGTGGCCGTTGTCGATGCGCTGGTGGAACATGCCGTAGTTGTAACGGATGCCGTAGCCAACCACGGGCAGCGCGAGTGTCGCGCAGCTGTCGAGGAAGCAGGCGGCCAGCCGGCCGAGACCGCCGTTCCCGAGGCCGGCATCGGCCTCGCGGTCGAAAACGGTCTCGAGGTCGAGGCCCAGCCGGCCCAGGGCTTCGCGGGTCTGGTCCTCGATGCCCACGCTGAGCAGCGCGTTGTGCAACAGGCGCCCCATGAGAAACTCGAGCGACAGGTAGCTCACGCGACGCACCTGGTCACGCTCCATCGCGAGGCGCGTCTTTGCCCAGCGCTCCATGATCCGGTCGCGCGCCGTAAACACGACGGCCTGGTAAAGGTAGGGCGACTCGGTACGTATGGTGCGGCGGCCGAGCATACGGCCGAAGTAATGTGTGAAGTCCTGGAGTATGGCGTCGGCCGTCATCGGCAGACTCGGGGTCTGCAGCAGCTCGATGTCACCCAGTCCCAAGGACTTGTCAGATTTGCTTGCCATGCAATGGTCTCCTGGAGTGCCCCGCTCAGGGCACCGGTCGCAAAATAATGGTCGCGAGCGGCGGCAGCGTCAGCGAGATCGAGAAATCCCGCCCGTGCATGCCGGGACCGACCGCTTCGACTTCGCCGTTCAGTACGCCGCTCCCGCCGAAACGTCCGTCATCGGTATTCAGCAGTTCGTGATAACGGCCGCCCGCGGGGACTCCGATGCGAAAATCATGCCTGACGACCGGTGTCATGTTCGAGACGCATACCACGAAGTTGCCGGCGGTGTCGCGGCGCAGCCAGCTGAATACGCTGTTGTCGCGGTCGTCCCAGCTGATCCACTCGAAACCGGCATTGCTGAAATCGATCTCGTGGAGCGCCGGCGTGCCCCGGTACAGTGCATTCAGGTCGCGGACCAGGGCCTGCACGCCCCGGTGCGGTGCATGCTGCAGCAGGTGCCAGTCGAGTGACCGGTCATGGCTCCATTCGTCGTACGGTGCGAGCTCCGAGCCCATGAACAACAATTTCTTACCCGGGTGCGCGTACATGCTGGCGAGATACGCGCGCAGGTTGGCAAGGCGCTGCCACTCGTCGCCGGGCATGCGGCCGAGCAGCGAGCGTTTGCCGTGCACGACCTCGTCGTGGGAAAGCGGCAGCACGAAGTTCTCGTTGAACGCGTAGACGAGACCGAAGGTCATCTTGTCGTGATGGTGTTTGCGATGCACCGGGTCTTCGCTCATGTATGACAGCGTGTCGTTCATCCAGCCCATGTTCCACTTGAATGTGAAGCCGAGGCCGCCCTGGTCGACCGGGCGGGAGACGCCGGGCCAGGCGGTGGATTCCTCGGCGTACGAGGTCGCGCCGTGCGCGTGCAGTTCCGTGTTCAGGCGTTTCAGAAAGGCGACGGCTTCGAGGTTCTCGTTGCCGCCGAATTCGTTCGGCACCCATTCGCCGTCCTTGCGCGAATAGTCGAGGTACAGCATCGATGCGACGGCGTCGACCCGGAGCGCATCGACGTGGAATTCGTCAATCCAGTAGAGCGCGCTGCCGATGAGGTAGTTGATGACCTCGCGGCGCCCGAAATTGAAAATCAGCGTGCCCCAGTCCGCATGCTCGCCCTTGCGCGGGTCCGCGTGTTCGTAGAGCGCAGTGCCGTCGAACCGCCGCAGGCCGTGTTCGTCGCGCGGGAAGTGGGCCGGCACCCAGTCCAGGATGATGCCAATGCCGGCGGCGTGGCAGCGGTCCACGAAATAGCGGAAGTCGTCGGGGTTACCGAAGCGGTGCGTCGGTGCGTACATGCCGATCGGCTGGTAGCCCCAGGAGCCATCGAACGGGTGCTCGGACACGGGCAACAACTCGATGTGCGTGAATCCCATGTCCTTCACGTAGGCGACGAGTTCGTCGGCGAGTTCGCGGTAGCTCAGGTAACGGTCGCCATCCTCCGGGCGGCGCCGCCAGGAGCCGAGGTGCACTTCATATATGCTGATCGGCCGGTCCAGCGCCGGCGCCGCCGAGCGGCGCCGCATCCACTCGTAGTCGGACCACTGGTACCGGCTCGCAAAGACGATGGACGCGTTACCGGGCGGCGGTTCGTGGTAGTGCCCGAACGGATCGTTCTTCAGCGGCAACAGGTGGCCGTTGCGGTCGAGCAGTTCGAACTTGTATTTCTCGCCGCTGCCGACCCCGGGAACGAATATTTCCCAGAGCCCGTTGGCCGGGTGCAGGCGCATCGCGTGGCGCCGGCCGTCCCAGTCGTTGAAGTCGCCGATGACACTGACTCGCGCGGCGTTCGGCGCCCAGACCGCAAACCGCGTGCCGTTGACGCCATGCACGGTGCGTACCTGGGCGCCGAGCTTGGCATAGATCTGCGAATCCGAGCCTTCCCCGAACAAGTAGAGGTCCAGGTCGCCGAGAGTCGTCGGGAAGCGATAGGGATCTTCGATATCGACGGTGTCGCCGGCCTTGGTCGTGAGGCGCAGGCGGTAGTGGCGCAGCCTGGGCGGCATCACGGCTGCGAACAGGCCGTCGGGATGCACGCGCTCCATCTCGGCGAGCGCCGTGCCCCCGCTATCGATAATTTCGACGCGCTTCGCGTGCGGCTGCAAGGTGCGCACGATTCGCGAAGTCCCCGCCTGGTGCACGCCGAGCACGCTGAACGGGTCGCCGTGATGGCCGCCCATCAGGGCGGCGTAGGCGTCCTTGTTTTTGTCCGTATCAATCGCGATCGTTGTCATACAGTTGCCTGATGTATTGTCTTGCCGACGACGCCCAATCGAATCGCTGGGCAGCGGCTTGCTTTCTTATCTTCTGCCACCGGTTCGGATGATCATGCCGCAATTGCAGCGCGTGTTGCACGCAGTCGGTGAAAGCCGCAGCCTGCTCGCGGCGCGTGCCGCCGGCGAACACGAAACCGGTTATACCGCTCTCGACCGTATCGTGCAGGCCGCCGACACCGTGCACGACACAGGGCTGGCCGGACCGCATTGCGAGCATCTGGCTGATGCCGCAGGGCTCGAAGCTCGATGGCATCAGGAACAGGTCGCCGCCCTGATAGAGCAGGCTGCCGAAATCCTCCGCGTAGCCCCGCAGGAAAACGAAGTTGGCATGGTCCGCGGCGATGGCCGCGAGCCTTTGCTCGTAGTCGCGCTCGCCGCTGCCGAGCATTACGAAAACGCCCCGCCGCCCGAGCCGGTCGAGGATGTGTTCCATTGCGCTGCGCCCGTCCCCCAGCGGCTCGAGGAAGAGCTGCATTTTCTGCGAGACGATACGGCCGATGCTGGTGAGCACGTGCAGTGGCCGGCGTTTCGGTAATGCATCCAGCCGTTCGAGTGCCCGTTCATGGACGGCGGCGCCCGGGTCTGCCTCGAGCCATTCCTCCGCGGTCTCGCGGGCGGCCATCACTAATCGCTGCCAGCCGGGTCTTCGGCCCAGGCTGGCGGGATACTCGCAGCCATTCAGGATGCCGAAGAGTCGGTCTTGCTCGGCCGCGCGGGTCAGGTCCTGCTCCAGGCCTTCGCCGCCGATAAAACCGGTATCGGGATTGCTCGGGCGCTGGATCTCCTGCGCATAGGTCGGCGACACCGTGCTGATGCGGTCAGCCCGGCGGATCGCGAACGCCAGCGGGTTGATGCAATCGTCGGCGGTCGGGTCCCCGAGCACTCTCGCGTCGTACCGCATGCCCGGAAACCATGCTTCGAGCGATGACTCGTTGCCCCGCAGCGGCCGCTGCCCCTGGTAGGTGAGATTGTGGATCGTGAAGACGGTGCGGATTCGCCGCAGGCGTTCGCCGCTTGTCGCGAACTCGCGCTGCAGGAGGTAGAACGCGGCATGCCAGTCGTGCAGGTGCACCGCGTCGGGCAGGGCGTCGAGCGTGTCGATCCAGCTTGCCACGGCGGCACAGAAAAACGCGAACTTGTTCGCGTCGGTGGCGTACGGACGCAGCGGACCGTCGTCATGGTAGATGCGTCCCGCTTCGGTCGGCACCATCATCTCGTGCTCGAACAACACGGTGCGAACCGACTCCACCACCAGTTCGAACGGGCGCACCGTGTGCGAGGTACCGCGGAACCGGACCTCGAACGACGGGAGCTCGGTGGCGCCAGGCAAGCGGTGAAATGCGCCGTACGAGGGCGTGAGCACGGTGGGATGCCATCCCTGCGCCGTCAATGCGCGCGGCAGGTCGCGCACGACATCGCCAATGCCGCCGACCTTGCCGCCGGGCAGTGCGCCGTTTTCCGCGGCAACGAACAGGACGTGCTTGGTAGCGATAGCGGTTTGCCTCGGGTCAACGCGTGAAATGCAGGTGCTGGCCGAGCATGTCCGGCGTCACGAGCGTGACGCCGTTCTCCGTGATGCGGAAGCCGCGCTCGCGATCGGCCTCGGGGTTTTCCCCGATGACCGTGCCCGGCTCGAGCACCGTGCCGCGGTCGATGATCGCGCGCTTGATGCGGCAGTTCTCGCGGATATTGACGTCAGGAAGAACGACGGAGTCTTCGATGACGCTGTGGGAATGCACGTGGCAGCGCGAGAACAACAGCGAACGATTGATGAAGGCGCCGGATATGACATTGCCGCCGGATACCATCGAATTCAGCGCATAGCCCTTGCGCTCCGGCTCGTCGAAAACGAACTTGGCCGGCGGGTCCTGGGTCTGGTGGGTGTAAATCGGCCAGACCTTGTCATACATGTCGAGCTGCGGCGTTACAGCCACCAGTTCCATGTTCGCCTGCCAGAATGCATCGAGTGTTCCTACGTCGCGCCAGTAGGCTTGCTGGCCCGTGTCCGGATCGCGGAACGGATAGGCGTAGATCCGGTAATTTTCGATGATCGACGGGATGATGTTGCGGCCGAAATCGTGCTGTGTGCCGACCGTGTCGGCGTCCTTGATGACCTGCTCGTACAGGAATTCGGTGTTGAACACGTAGTTGCCCATCGACGCGAGGCAGATGTCCGGCTTGCCGGGCACGGGGTCCGGATGCTCCGGTTTTTCCGTGAACTTGATGACGCGGCCGGTCTCGTCGACGGTCATGACACCGAATTGCCCGGCGGCTTCTTCGAGCGGCACCTCGAGGCAGCAGACGGTCATGTCCGCCTCCTTCGCGACGTGTGCGGCGAGGAACGGGCCGTAGTCCATCTTGTAGACGTGGTCGCCGGAGAGGATCAGCACCAGGCGCGGATCGTGCGTGCGGAAGATGTCGAGGTTCTGGTACACCGCATCGGCGGTGCCGCGGTACCATTCACCGCCGACGCGCTGCGACGCCGGCAGGATCTCGACGAACTCGCGCTGCCCGGCGCCGGCGCGGAACCACGACCAGCCCTGCACCAGGTGCCGGATCAGCGAGTGCGCCTTGTACTGGGTCAGCACCCCGATGCGCCGGATACCCGAGTTGATGCAGTTCGACAGCGGGAAATCGATGATCCGGAACTTGCCGCCGAAGTACAGCGCCGGCTTGGCGCGCCAGTCGGTGAGTTCGTGCAGACGCGACCCCTGGCCGCCCGCGAGAATCAGTGCGAGCGTTTCCCGGGTGAGCCGGCTTACAAAGCGTGCGTCTTCGGTGGCGCCGTTTTTGACCATTGAATCTTCCCTCCGCAGTCGACGGTCTTGTGCCAGGGCTGCAGGGTACACTGCAGCCGGCCCTGGGTCCCGCGGTGAGAGCGCTACCCGGCCGGCGCGCGTCCCGCAGCCGTTACCATTGCCGCGACATTGTCGCAGACTGCGGCGGTCAATTGGGAGTCAAGCAGGCGCCAGCGCCAGTTGTTGGTGGAGGTGCCGGGCACGTTGATTCGGGCCTCGGACCCGAGGCCGAGATAGTCCTGCATCGGGGCGATCGCGATTTTCGAGCGGGTCGCGAACGCCGTGCGGATCATGTCGATGTGGATCGTCTCGGGCTTGCCGCCGGTGACCCGCAGCGCGGCTTGTTGCGCCGCAAGAATCTCGTCGGGGGAACGGATATCGCCGGGGCTGCCCCTGAACCAGCCGAGGGTCGTGTCGTTGTCGTGGGTGCCCGTGTAGCAGACCGAGTTCTCCTCGAAGTCGCCGATGTCGATGTTCTCGTTCGTGACGTCGAACTGCAGGACGTGCATGCCGGGGATCTGGTGGCGCTCGCGCAGCGCGTCCACTTCCGGCGTTATGACACCAAGGTCCTCGGCAACGATGGGCAGGTCGCCGAGCGCGGCCTCGATGGCGTCGAACAGTGCGTCGCCCGGACCGGGTTCCCACGCGCCGACACGGGCGGTCGAGGACTCGGCGGGCACGGACCAGTAGGCCTCGAAACCGCGGAAATGATCGATGCGCACGAGATCGACGAGTTCGGCGGAGGCGCGCAGTCGGTCGATCCACCAGCTGTAGCCGGTTTTCTCGTGGGTCTCCCAGTCGTACAGTGGGTTTCCCCAAAGCTGGCCGTCTTTGCTGAAATAGTCCGGCGGCACGCCCGCGACGTGGCTCGGCCGCCCCGCGTGGTCGAGGCGCAGGATGTCGCGGTTTGTCCAGGCGTCGGAACTGTCCAGCGCGATGTAGATCGGCATGTCGCCGAACAGGCCTACGCCTTTACCACGGGCATGGTCCCGCAGCGCCTGCCACTGGTAGAAGAACAGGCACTGGATGATCTTGATGAGCTCGATTTCGACCGCGGCGGATTCCTCCAGCTCGCGGATCGCTGCCGGCTCGCGTCGTACGTAATGCGGCTCCCACTCGGGCCAAGGCCGCTCGCCGTGCCGGTTCTTCAGGATGCGGAACAGCGCATAGTCGTGCAGCCACCTGTCGTCGTGTTGGGCCAGGAATTCCCGATAGACCTGCTGCAGCGCAGGACTTGCCGACGCCCTGAGGCGCGTGGCCGCCGTTCGCAGGAGGCGATTCTTGACCGGGATCAGCGCGGGATAGTCGACGAAGTGCGCTGGCAGAGCACGAAGCTCTTCAACGTCGTCCTCGGCCAGGAGACCTGTTTCGACCAGGTCTCCGATGTCGATCAGCAATTCGTTGCCGGCAAACGTCGACAGGGGCTGATACGGCGAATCGCCGTACGCGGTCGGACCGGTCGGCAGGAACTGCCATACGCTCAGGCCCATGTCGTGCAGGCGGTCGATGAAGTCGCGCGCATGCCGGCCGATCTCGCCGATGCCGTAGGGGCCCGGCAGAGAGGTAATGTGCATGCAGACGCCGGCTCGCCGCGTAGCGGCGGGGCGTGGGTTGGCTGACTGGTTCATGAGTGGCAAAAGGTCCCAAATGTCCCCGGCTACTGGTGTTCGAGTTCGAGCAGCAGTGCCGCCCGGGGCTCGAGGGTAAGCGACCGCTCGATACTGTAACGCCGCCCGCTGATCACGTCGGTGCCGTTTGTTGCCCGCCCGATGCGCTCGGCGAAACGGTCTGTCTCGACCGTCACCGTTTCGTCGTCACGATTCAGCGCAACCATGATCGTGGTGTCGTCGTCATATCGGAAATACACATAGACATTCCCGATCGGCGCAAAATGCATGAACTTGCCGTGCCGCACGGCGGTGCTGGATTTTCGCCACGCCAGGAGGCGCTTGACGAGTTGCCGGGCGTCTCCCTGCCGTTCCGTGAGCCCCTCGCCGGTAAATGCGCTCGCCTCGTCGCCGTCCCACCCGCCGGGGAAGTCGCTGCGCAGATCGCCATGGCTGCTCTTTCCCGTGTTGGATTCCAGGACTTCATCTCCATAAAAGAATTGCGGTATACCGCGCATGGTCGCGTAGAAGACCATCGCCATACTGTACAAACCATAGTCTTCCTCGAGCTGCGTGTAGATGCGATCCATCTCATGGTTGCCGGGGAAAATCAGCAGGCTCATCGGGTCCGGATACAAGAAGTCCATACCCACGATTTCATAGAGCGACGTCCACACGCTCGTGTAGCTCGCGGCTTCACTCATCAGCGCCCGTGAAAATACTGCCTGTAGCGGAAAGTCGAAAAGGCTGGTGAAATGCGAGACGAAGCCGTCGTGATTTTGCTTGCCCTGCTGCCAGTATGAAATTACGGCCGGCCGCTCGCTCCACTCTTCGCCGATAATGCTGATGTCGGGGAACTCACGCTTGATGCGGCGCGTCCATTCGCTGATGAAGTGCTTGTCCGAATAGGGCAGGGTGTCTACGCGGATGCCCTGCAGACCGGCGTACTCCACCCACCAAATGGAGTTCTGGACAAGGAAATCGGCGAGCAGGGGATTGCGCTGATTCAGGTCCGGCGTCGACTCGAGCATCCAGCCATCGGCATGAAGTCTCCTGTCAAACTCCGAGGCATAGGGGTCCATGTTGGTGGTACGCCGATGCGTCGTCAGGACCGGGTCGCTCTGGAAATTGAGCCAATCGCCTGCGGGCAGATCGTTCATCCACCAGTGTCCACTGCCAATGTAGTTCACGACCTGGTCCATGATCAGGCCCATGCCACGGGTCTTCATGTCCGCGGCGAGCTCGAGAAATTGTTCGTTGCTGCCGAGGCGGGGGTCCACACTGTAATGATCTGTCGTTGAATAGCCGTGGTACGAGGCAACCGGTACATTACTTTCGACAACAGGACTCAGCCACACGGAGGTAAAACCCATGTCGGCGATGTAGTCGAGGTTTTCCGCGACTCCCCGCAGGTCTCCGCCATGACGGCCGTAGGGGTCCTGCCGGTCGAGTTTGTCGTCGAGAAATTCGAACTCGTCGTTGTTAGGGTCGCCGTTCGCAAAACGGTCCGGCATGATCAGGTAAATTGCGTCGGCCGCGGTAAGTCCCGTGACACGATCCGGGTCCGGGTTCCTCTGCCGCAGCTCGTACTTCCGGTCAATCGTGTAATCGCCTTCCGAAAAAACGATGTCGAAAAGTCCCGGCTTCGCGTCCGGGCCAACGTCTAGGTAGACAAACAGATAGTTCGGGTTTTCGACCCGAACTATCCTCTTGATCGACAGGCCGGGGTACTGCGTGGTCGGCGTCAGTAACGAGATATTGTTGCCATACAGCATCAGCTGCACTTCACGGTGCTCGAAACCGGTCCACCAGAAAGGAGGCTCGATGCGTTCGATCTCCTGAGCCTGGCCGAGGGCTGCGAACAGGGCCAGCAGGCAGGTGCAAGAAACTGGTGTCACTATTTGCATAACGCTCCTTCGCAATAATTCCGCGTTGCACTGAAGCGGCAGAGGCCACTATAGCCGAACGACTTGTTGCGCGTTGTGGATGTGTGGCGCGCGCGATCGTGGCAGGAGAATATTTCGGGGCGCCGCGAAAGGCGCCCCGAAGATCTCGGACGACGGGTGGCCGTCCCGTGGGCAAGCGGCCGGTTAGCGGAATTCCGCCAGCATGGTCTGGTGATTGTTGAACCAGGCGCTGGCCTTGGCTTCGGCCTTGGCGAGCTCTTCGGCAGGCATACGCTCGGCCAGGTACTCCTCGTGTATGCGAGCGTCCTGGTCGCCGAGTTTCACGGCAACGGAGAACCACTTGAGCGCTTCGATGTTGTCCTGCTCAACGCTGAAGCCGTTCTGGTACATGGTACCGAGGCTGATCTGGGCGGGCGTGACGCCGTTTTCAGCCGCCAGTGCATACCACTTCATGGCTTCGACCTCGCTCATGGGCACGCCCCAGCCGTTCGCGTGCATCACGCCGAGCTTGTACTGCGCATTGCCGTGTCCCTGTGCAGCCGCCAGCTCGAACCACTTCAGCGCCTCCAGGTCGTCCATCGGCACGACGATGCCCTCGGAATACAGGAGACCCATGCCGAACTGACTGTCGGCATCGCCGCTTTCGGCGGCCGGAGCCCATACGGCCATGGCCTTTTCGAAGTCGCCCGCGTCGTAAGCCTTGCGACCGTCTTCGTAGCTGCCCGCGGCGACCGTTGCGGACAGGATCAGCGACCCTGTAGCCAGAACGGCGACCAGAAACCTGCGCATTTCCTACTCCCTGGGCGACGCATCCGCCCTCCCTTACGCGTGCACTCTTTTTGCTTTAACCGGCCTGAGACGACAATGCGGGGAAGTACCTAGCAGCCCGGGATATCAGGCAGTTACCGGATTCTGCTGGCTACTGCGGGCGCAGTGCGTCCTTGCTGCGGCGCAACTTTTCGGCGGCGGTGTCGCCGAGCGACAGCGCAAAGGCGACATACAGCGCGTCGAGCAGCGCGAGCTGCGCGAGCCGCGAACTCATTGGCGTGAACACGCTGGTATCTTCGTGCGGGTCCCAGCCGAAAGCGACGGTCGCCGTTCGCGCCAGCCGCGATGCAGGGTTCGTCAGCGCGATCACCGTCGCGCCGTTGTCTTTCGCGGAGGCGGCGGCACGGTCGAGTTCGGGCCATCCACCGAGATGCGAGACGATCACCAGGGCGTCACCCGGCCCGGCGATGGCGGCGGCCTGCAGTATGCTGGGTGTGTCCGTGTGCGCGCTGCAGGGCGTGCCGAGCCGGAAAAACTTGTGACACGCGTCCGTTGCGACGTGGCCGGAGGCGCCGAGCCCGATGAAGGTAATCTGGCGGGCATCGCGGAGCATCGCGGCTGCCTCGTCGATCGGGATCGACGACAGCTGGGCACGCATGTCCAGCAGCGAGGAGATCGCCGCATCGACGACCTTGGTGACCGCGTCCGCCGTCGTGTCGTCGGCGCTGACGTCGCGATGCACGTAGCTGGCAGGACGGCTCAACGCCTCGGTAAGGCGTATGGTCAGCTCGCGGAACCCCGAAAGCCCGACGCTACGGCAGAAGCGAATGACGGTCGGCTGGCTGGCGCCGCACTCGAGTGCGACCTCGGCCAGCGTCGCGCCTGCCGCCTGCCTGGGGTGCGCCATGACCCAGTCGGCCACGCGCTTCTCGGCCCGGCTGAGGGTGTCTGCCTGCTGCTCGATTCGGCTCAACATGTAGTAAAACTACAAAAAAACTTGCCGGAAATCCAGAAAATTTGTCAAAACCGGGTGGTTTTGTAGTAAAGTTTCAACTTCACAGAGGGAATTTCGATGGCAAATTTCGTACCGGTCGACGTTTTCGACCTCGTCATTTTCGGCGGCACGGGGGACCTGGCGATGCGCAAGCTGCTGCCGGCCCTGTACCACCGTGAGCGCGACGGCCAGATCACCGGTGATAGCCGCATCATCGCGGCGAGCCGCGCTGACCTGGCACGCGACGACTACCTGGGTCTTGTCGAGACGGCACTCCGGGAGAATCTCGGCAGCGGCGACTTCGAGGAGGCCGAATGGGCCAAGCTGCGCGAACGCATTTACTACGTTCAGAGCGATGCCTTCGATCACGACAACTGGGGTGCGCTTGCGGAGTTACTGGCGGGCGCCGAAGACCGCATCCGCGTCGCGTATCTCGCGACGGCACCGAACCTGTTCGGCACCATCGCGCAGGGTCTGAAAAAGAACGGCCTGGTCACGGACAGCAGCCGTATCGTTCTGGAAAAACCGCTCGGCCACGACTACGAGTCGGCCTGCGCGATCAATAACGAGGTGGGCGACTGCTTCGCGGAAAACCAGATCTATCGCATCGACCATTATCTCGGCAAGGAGACGGTGCAGAACCTGCTGGCATTGCGCTTCGCCAATTCGCTGTTCGAACCGCTGTGGCGGCGCGGTGCGATCGATCACGTGCAGATCACCGTCGCCGAGGATCTCGGCGTCGGTGGCCGGGTGGAGTACTACGACCACATCGGTGCGCTGCGCGACATGGTGCAGAACCACTTGCTGCAGCTGGTCTGCCTGGTGGCGATGGAAGCGCCGTCCAGCCTGCATCACGATGCCGTGCGTGACGAAAAGATCAAGGTGCTGCGCGCATTGCGGCCGATCACCGGCGACGCGGTCCGAACCAGCACGGTGCGCGGCCAATACACGGCCGGCGCGATCAACGGCAGGACCGTAACCGGCTACGCCGACGAACTCGGCGAAACCACGAGCAGCACCGAGACCTTCGCCGCGCTGAAGCTCGAAATCGACAACTGGCGCTGGTCGAACGTGCCGTTCTACCTGCGCACCGGCAAGCGGCTGAAGGGCAAACACTCCGAGATCGTGGTGCAGTTCCAGGAAGTGCCGCACTCGATTTTCCCGGAACAGAAATACAACGTGGCGCCGAACCGCCTGACGATACGGCTGCAGCCCGATGAAGGCGTGAAGCTCTCGGTCATGGCGAAAGAGCCCGGTCCCGGCGGCTTCGACCTGCGCCAGGTGTCGCTCGACCTGAGTTTCGAGGAGACCTTCGGCGTGCGCTACCCCGACGCCTACGAGCGGCTGCTCATGGAGGTGCTGCGCGGCAATCCCGCGCTGTTCATGCGTCGCGACGAGGTCGAGGCGGCCTGGCACTGGATCGACACGATCATCGAGAGCTGGGCGGCGTCGAAACAGAAAGTGGAATCCTACGTTGCGGGCTCGTGGGGTCCAGCGGCCTCTTCGTTGCTGCTGGATCGCGACGGCCGCGCATGGCATCCGGATGTTTGAGGGCCGCGAGCAAGAAACCATGGAGCACATTTTCGAAAGTCGGGAACAGGCAGCTGTTGCTGCTGCCGAGCGAATCGGGCAAGCACTCTTGCGGCGGCTCGAGGCGCACGGCGAGGCGTCTGTCGTCGTGAGCGGCGGCAGCAGCCCCGCGGGCGTTTTCGCGGAACTTGCGAACAAGGAGCTCCCGTGGTCCGGTGTGCACGTGATCCTGAGCGACGAGCGCTGGGTGCCGGCCGATCACGAGGACAGCAACGAGCACCTGGTGCGCGACAAACTGCTGATCGGCCAGGCCAGGGAAGCGACGTTGCTGCCCGTGTACAGGCCCGCTGTGACCATCGAGGAGCGCTGCGTCGCCTTGAACGAGGAAATCCGGCAGGCACCTTTCCCGTTCGCCTGCGCGCTGCTCGGCATGGGTGAAGACGGGCACTTCGCTTCGCTGTTTCCCGATGCGGCGAATCTCGATGAAGGGCTGGACGTGGACTCTCGCCAGCTCTGCATCCCCGTTGACACGGCCGCGAGCCCGCATCCGCGGGTGAGCCTGACGCTGTCCGCGCTGTCGCGCAGCGACGAGATACTGCTGTTGATATTCGGCGATGCCAAGCGCGCGGTCTACGAGGCCGCGAAGCAGTCGTCGAACGGCCACCCCGTATGCCACCTGCTGCGGCAGAAGCGCGCACCCGTGCATCTTTACTGGGCACCCTGACATCCCCGAGGCAACTTTGCTATGAATTCAACGATCGAACGCGTCACAGAGAGGGTCCGGCAGCGCAGCGAGGCATCGCGCAACGGCTACCTCGCGCGAATCCGGGACGCTGCCAGTGGCGGCCCGTCGCGCACATCCATGTCGTGCAGCAATCTCGCGCACGCCATGGCGGCAAGCAGCAATATCGAGAAAAAGGCGCTGTCGGGCAACACCGTGCCGAACATCGGCATCGTTTCCGCCTACAACGAAATGCTGAGCGCGCACCAGCCTTTCGAGACCTACCCAGCGGTGATTAAAGACGCCGCTGCAAGCCACGGTGCCGTCGCGCAGTTCGCCGGCGGTGTGCCCGCGATGTGTGACGGCGTGACACAGGGCCAGGACGGCATGGACCTGTCGCTGTTCAGCCGCGACGTGATCGCGCTGTCCACGGCCGTCGCCCTGTCGCATGACATGTTCGATGCCGCAGTACTGCTCGGCATATGCGACAAGATCGTGCCGGGCCTGCTGATCGGTTCCCTGTCGTTCGGCCACCTGCCGATCACGTTCGCTCCGGCCGGGCCAATGGTGTCGGGACTTTCGAACAAGGAAAAGGCGCAGGTTCGCGAGGAATACGCGTCCGGGCGTGTCGGCCGCGACGAACTGCTGGCGGCGGAGTCGGCCGCCTACCATGCACCCGGAACCTGCACGTTTTACGGCACCGCGAACAGCAACCAGATGCTGATGGAATTCATGGGTCTGCAGTTGCCCGGGGGGTCATTCGTGAACCCGGGCACGCCACTGCGCGAGCAGCTGACCCGCGAAGCCGTGAGCAATATCCTTAAAAGGACAAGTCTGGGCGATGATTACGTGCCGATCGGTGAGATCGTCGACGTAAAGGCGATCGTGAACGCGATCGTCGGCCTCCTCGCGACCGGCGGTTCGACGAATCACACGATTCATCTCGTGGCTATCGCGAAGGCAGCCGGCATCGTGATCGACTGGGAAGACTTCTCGGAACTGTCGCGGGCTGTGCCCCTGCTCGCGCGCGTTTATCCGAACGGCATGGCCGACGTGAACCACTTCCATGCGGCCGGCGGTCTCGGCTTCGTCATCCGCGAACTGCTCGATGCGGGGCTGCTGCACGAGGACGTGCAGACCATACTCGGTCCCGGCCTGCGGAATTTCTGCAGGGAGCCGTTCCTGAAGAACGGGAAACTCGAATGGCGCGCTGCGCCCGAGCAAAGCCTCGATGCTGACATCGTGCGTCCGGCGAGCAGCCCGTTCGATGCGGAAGGCGGGCTACGCCTGGTCGCCGGCAATGTCGGCCGCGCGATCGTCAAGGTATCCGCGGTCGAACCGGAGCACCGCTCGGTCAAGGCGCCGGCGCGGGTATTCGCGTCGCAAGCGGCGTTTACCCAGGCGTTCAACGACGGCGAACTGGAAATGGATTTTGTTGCGGTGCTGCCCGGCCAGGGGCCGCGCGCCAACGGCATGCCCGAATTGCACAAGTTGACACCCTACCTCGGCGTATTGCAGAACCGCGGCTTCAAGGTGGCGCTCCTGACCGACGGCCGTATGTCCGGCGCATCGGGCAAGGTGCTGGCCGCCATCCAGGTGACGCCGGAAGCGCTGTCGGGCGGCGCAATCGGCAAGATACGCGACGGCGACATGGTCACGATCGACGCTGGCAGCGGCACGATGGTGGTGGACGCGGCGGACATCGATTCGCGGCCAGGGCCCGATTTTGCGAACCGGCAGGTCGGCATGGGCCGCGAATTGTTCGCGGTGTTCCGGGAGCGCAGCGCGGGTGCGGAGCAGGGCGCCGGCATATTCACGGCGGTGGACCCATGAACGCGGCCGAGTTACTTGCCGCGCAGCGCGTGGTCCCGGTTGTGGTAATCGACGATGCGTCGGACGCGGCGCCGCTGGCGGAAACGCTGCTCGAGAGCGGCCTGCAAGCGATCGAGGTGACCTTGAGAACGGCGGCCGGACTCCAGGCGATCGAACGCATCGCGAGGGAGGTGCCCGAAATGCTCGTTGGCGCGGGCAGTGTGCGCCGTGCCGCGCAGGTCGCGGACGTGAAAGCGGCCGGCGCGCGTTTCGCGGTCAGTCCCGGTTCCAGCGATGCGCTGCTGGAGGCCGTCGCCGACGCGGAACTGCCGTTCGTGCCCGGCGCGGTTACCGCCTCCGAGATGCTCAATTTGCTGGATCTCGGTTACACGCTGCAGAAGTTCTTTCCTGCGGAACTGTCCGGGGGCGCCGCGTTCCTCAAAGCGATCGGCGCGCCGATCCCCGAAGTTAGTTTCATGCCGACCGGAGGCATCGGGCCGGACAACGCGAAGGACTACCTGTCGTTGCCGAACGTTGCGTGCATCGGCGGCTCCTGGATCGCGCCGCCCGGACTGCTGCGTGATGGCGACTTTGCGGCCATTGCGAAACTCGCGGCCGCCGCCGCGGTTATTACAGCCACTTTCGAAAACGGAAGTAGATAAGCATCGCCGCGCTGGCGGCGAACATAATGAAGACCGCGATCATGAATCCTCGCGGCGAGTCGATGCCAGGCAATCCCCCGACGTTCATGCCGAGCAGTCCCGTTACGAAGGTGAGCGGAAGGAAGATGGCCGCCACGACGGACAGCACGTACATTCGCGTGTTCTGCTGCTGGGCGAGTTCGTTGAGCAGCTCCTCCTGTAACACGACCGCGCGCTCCCGGGCGAGATCGACGTCCTCGAGGTAGCGCGTGACGCGGTCCGCTTCCTCGCGGAGGCTATTACTCTCAATAGGGGAGAGCAGGGAGCCGGGGTTCCTGTAGAGGCGGTCGAGTGCGTCCCGTTGCGGCGCAATGAAGCGCCGCACCGAGGCGATCTGCCGGCGCAGCACCGCGAGGGATCGCCGCCGAACCTGCACGGCATCGCCGGTTTCTGCTTCTTCGATGGCCGACAGTCGGTCTTCAATCGTATCGACGAAGCCGCCGATGCGGTCGGCCAGCCGACCGACCAGTGCAGCCAGGAACTCGCCGCTCGTCTTCGGGCCCTGTCCGCGCTCGAGTTGCTCCCGGAGGTCCTGCACCGACAACAGCTTTCTGCGCCGCGTGCTGACAATGCGGTCGCTTTCGATCCACAGCCGGATCGACACCATGTCTTCGGGGTCTTCGCCAGGATTCATGTTGACGCCGCGTAGCACGGCGAGCAACCCGTTACCCGCGCTCAGCGATCGTGGCCGCGTTTCGTCGGCACTGAGCGCGTCGACGACGAACGGCTCGAGACCGAGAACGGTACGCAACCATTTACGCGGCGGCCGTTCGACGACGTCGAAGTGCAGCCACAGCAGGCCATTGTCGGGCTGCCAATTCTCAATGTCGGCGGGCTGGACGTGCGTCGCACCGCCGTTTCGGTCGAGCAGCAGGGCGTGCAGCAACCCCTCTGGTGCCTTCGAAGCCATTATTCTCGACCTGCTCTTCTCGACATCCGCACGTCCTCCGGCAGCGCGCTCAGAAACCACGTATGCGCATGATAGCGTACGC
>JBFIHC010000017.1:0-37738 GCA_041601995.1 Woeseiaceae bacterium
CACGGCGGCGAGCATCTGGAACACCGGGCTCATCGGCATGGCGGTGGCGTTCGACCGTTACGAGATCGCGATCGTGATGTCCCTGATCAACTTCGTGCTGCTGCGGTACGTGCGGCGGCTCAAGACCGGTGCTGACGAAGATTGAGACGGCGGCAGTCGGCGGCAGTCGGTTGCAATGACAATCGAACTCGCTTCGTACCTCGCACGCATCGATTACCGTTCTGCGCCGCGCCCGGACGAGGCGACATTGCGCGGGCTGCTGCGTGCGCATGCCCTGGCCGTGCCATTCGAGAACCTGGACGTCCAGCTGGGTCGGCCGCTGACCACGAACGTTGTGCATGCTTTCGAAAAGATCGTCGGCAGCCGCCGCGGCGGCTGGTGTTACGAGCAGAACGGATTGTTCGGCTGGGCACTCGCGGAAATCGGGTTCGATGTCACGCGGGTCGCTGCGGCTGTAATGCGCGCCGACCGCGGAGCGGTTTCGGAAGCCAACCACCTGGCGCTGCTCGTTCGTTTGCCGGGGTCGGACGACACCTGGCTGGCCGACGTCGGCTTCGGCGGCAGCCTGCTCGAACCGATCCGCCTCGAAGAATGCGAGCACCTGCACGAACCCTTCCGGCTCGGGCTCCGGCCTCTCGACGACGGCCACTGGCAATTCTGGGAGAACGCCGGCGACGGCGAATTCAGCTACGATTTTCGCCCTGAACCCGCAAACGAGGATGCGCTGGCCCGCAAATGCGAGTTCCTGCAGACCGACCCCGAATCGAGCTTCGTCCTGAATCTCGTCGCCCAGTCGCGCACCCCGAGGCGGCATTCGACGCTACGCGGGCGTGTGCTGACGCATTGCGACTCCAGCGGCGCAACGAAAAGCACCCTGCAGTCCCCCGACCAGCTCCTGCAAGTGCTCGCCGGGGTCTTCGGAATCGACGTGCCGGAGATCGCCGCGTGCTGGCCGAAAATCGTCGCCCGGCACAAAGAGTTGTTCGGTGAAGGCTAGCCTTTGTAATTAATACAGCGAGTTACAGCGTATTACTAATGTGATTTGTCATATTTCCGCGTGCCGAATTTGAGGCAGTTCTCAGTTTTGCAATTTCCCGGCCGACGGGTTGCTCAAATTGTGACGTCCGGTCGGCCAGGACGACCTCGCGGCAGGCATTATCGGGTGCTGATCTGATCCAGGGACGGGACGAATCCATGTGGCTGCCGACACCGATCTATGAAAAAACGCCGCAACTCTGGTTGCTGATGGCCGTCTTGTTCGTCGTTCTGGGCGCCTACATCGGCTTCGCCTACCCCCTCACGTATTTCTATTTGGCGCTCGGCATCGTTTGCGCCGTGCGAGGTGTGTGGGTCCTGCGCATCCGCAAGACCTACCGGCAGGCGATACTCGAAGCGGTCGAGAACGTCGAAGAGTCGTTTGTCGAAGCGGCCGGCAGCCGGTAGCGCAGGCGTAGCCAGTCATGTGGATCCCCAAGCCCATCTACGATCACGCGCCGTTCTTCTGGCTCCTGCTCGGTGCCCTGTTCTTCGCGGGCGGCGTCTACCTGAATCTGTCGGACGGCCTCAAGGCCGCCTACTTCGTGTTCACGACCTTCTGTTTGGGCCACGCGGTCTGGACCTTTTTCGCCCGTCGCCGCTTCCGCCGTGAGGCCGCAGCAGGATCCACGGACGATTCACCGGAGCCCGCCGAGAGCACCGAATCTTAGGCAGGCCGCAGGATTTGGGTTAACCTAGCACCCATGTCCGATACCCCCTCCGAATACTCCATCGCCGAAGAACTGTTCCACGCGATCAGCCACGGTGCGGGTGTCATTCTCAGTATCGCGGGCCTGTCGTGGATGCTGTACGTCTCCATCGAGGCGGCGGACCCGTGGCGTATCTCCGCGAGTATCGTCTACGGAATCAGCCTGATCGCGCTGTTCCTCGCATCGACGATCTACCACGCGATGCACCGGTCGCGGCACCGGCAGTTGTTCAAGTTGCTCGATCACTGTGCCATCTACGTGCTGATCGCGGGCACCTATACGCCGTTCCTGCTCGTCGCCATGCGAACCACCGCCGGCTGGTGGCTATTCGGGGCAATCTGGACCCTGGCTACGGCAGGCATCCTCACCAAGCTGTGGTTCCGCAACCGCTTTCCGAAGCTCGCGCTGGCCGGCTATCTCGTCATGGGCTGGCTGGTGGTCATCGCACTGCCCCAGGTGGTCGATGCCGTCGGCCCGGGCGGCATGACCTGGCTGGTCGCGGGCGGATTGAGCTACACCGTCGGCGCCGCCTTCTATGCCTCGAAGCGTCTCAGCTTCGGGCACGCCATCTGGCACGTCTTCGTGCTCGTCGGCGGGATCTGCCACTTCTTCGCCGTGATCTGGCACGTGCTCCCAATATCGCCCGTCGCAGCTGTCACGGGCTGACCAGCGCAGTACGTGCGGCAGGGCATTTTCGGCGCTTTGTGTATGCTGGCAGTTGCGGCGGCGTCGGCCGCGGCCGAAACGGGTGACCCGGATCCGCTGTTCCGCAGCCATGCGGTCCTCGACGTCACGCTGTCCGCCCCGTTAACCACGCTGGTCAAGGAGCGCCCCACCGACGAAGAACTGCCGGGCACCCTCAGCTATGCCGCTGACAACGGCGCGCAGACGGCACTGCCTATCAAGATTCGCGCCCGCGGGCATTCCCGCCATGCGATATGCGACCTGCCGCCCCTGTGGCTGAACTTCAGGAAATCGGCGGTGAAGGACACGCTGTTCCACAAGCAGGACAAGCTCAAGCTCGCGGTTCATTGCCAGGATGCCGGGCGCTACGAGCAGACGCTGTTGCGCGAGTACATGGCCTACCGGATCCTGAATCTCGCAACGCCGATCAGCTTCCAGGTGCGCCTGCTGCGGATTACCTGGGTCGATACCGACGGCAGGCGCGAGCGGCAGGTTCGCTATGCTTTCCTGCTCGAGCACAAGAACCGCCTCGGCAAGCGCATTGACCGCAAGGACCTGAAGATCGACGAGACCACCGTCGCCGCGATCGATCCGGGGCACCTCAACCTGACGTCGGTATTCCAGTTCCTGATCGGCAACACGGACTTTTCGCCGATCTCGAAGCCGGAATACAACGAGTGTTGCCACAACTACGTGCTGTTCTCCAGTGACAGGGACCTGTTGGTCGCGATCCCCTACGACTTCGACCAGTCGGGGCTGGTCAGCGCACCGTACGCCCTGCCCGGCAGGCAGTTCGGCATAAGGACCGTGCGGCAGCGCATCTACCGCGGGCGCTGCCAGAACAACGGCTACCTCGACGGTTCTATCGGGCGATTTAAGGACATTCGCAATAACATCTTTGCCCTGATCGAGACCCAGGAAGGGCTGACGCCCAAGGTACGCAACATCCTGGCCGACTACGTGCAGCAGTTTTACGACACCGCCGACGACCCTCGCCGCGTCGAGCGCCTGATGACAAAGCGGTGTATCGACTAGGAAGCGTAGACCGGCTCCGGCGGCCGCTCCCGGCGCACGACGCGCGCCTCAGCGCTGCGGCTGCAGACCCACCACCGTCTCCACACGCGCTTCAGCGGAATGCCGAGATCGCTCATCGCGGCGCGGTGATCAATCAGCGCGGCCACGGCCGCAGCGAGCAACAGTGTCCGCCAGGCGACGATGAATCCGCGACGATGAAATTCGGTCCGCAACTGCGATCGCAGGAAGTCGCAGTGAAAACGCAGATGCGCCTTCTCGTCGGCCGCGATTTCCCGCAGCACGCTCTTCAGTTCGCTGTCCGGCAGGCCGCCGGCCAGTAGCCGATAGTAGCAAATGCCGACGACCTCGGCGGCCAGCAGCACCATGATCTTCAGCCGCAGTCCGACGAGGCGCCGGCCGAAGACGAACAGGCCTGCCGTCCAGTTGCAGCCGATCAGCCTGCCGCGCAGCGCACGCACACAACAGGCCAGCAGTTCCGCGTGCCGATGCTCTTCGGCAACGAACAGAGCGACCGCCTCGGCATAGTCGTTATCGATCGCCGGCAGGCGGCTCTGCTGCGCCTGCGCGATGACGGTGCCGCCGCCGGATTCGCCGAGCTGGAAGATCGCCAGCGATCGGGCGACCGAGGCGGGCACATCGGCGAGCTGCGGCTCGTCCGCGAGCAGGCGGACGCCCGGGCGATGCCGGCGCGCGGCGAAAAACGCGCGCCAGTGACTCCAGTTTGCATGCCGTGCTGCCATTCGACCGCTCCATTTCGTTGCCACGGAACGGTTGTAGCCCCGAAACCTGACGGACCGGGGGATACAATGTGTCGAATTGTGGCGCCGCTCAGTCGCCTTCTTTCAGGATTTCCGGATACGCCGGTTTCCAGCGATACGCGTTGATGCATTCTTCCATCGCGTCGACATCGGTGACGGTCGCAACGCCATCGGCGACAGCCTGCTTGGCAACGGCCAGCCCGACGATGCCGCAGATATCCCACAGGCGGTTCACCTCGGGCATCAGGCAGCGTTCCTCGATGGTCGACTCTTCCAGCGCGTGGGCCAGTGCGGTCGACGAGGCGCCAATCATGGAGCCGGTGACCTCCGTCGCGCCGCTGACGATTGCGCCCAGGCCGATGCCCGGGAATACGAACACGTTGTTGGCCTGGCCAATGCGGCGTTTCTCGCCACCGACCTCGACCGGGTCGAACGGGCTTCCCGTGGCCACCAGCGCCGTGCCGTCGGTCCACTTCATGATATCCGCGGGCTTCGCCTCGCTGATGTCCGTCGGGTTCGACAGCGGCAGAATGACCGGATGATCCGAATGCCGTGCCGCACTACGCACGACGTCCTCCGTGAAGCTCCCGGCCTGCCCGGAGGTGCCGATCAGCACGTTGCCCTTGAAGGCATCGACGACTTTTGCAAGATCCTTGCGGTCCTGGCGCTGCAGCCCGAGCTCGTCGAGCCATTCGCTGCGCCAGGCGAAGTCGCGCTTGTTCTTATCGAGATCGTCGCGGTCCTCACTGACCACGCCACGACTGTCCAGCGTGATGATGGCGCGCGCAAGAGCTTCGCCTTCGACCCCTTCCTGCTGCAGCTGCCGGCGAATCTGCCGGGCGATGCCGACACCGGCTGCGCCCGCACCGTAAACCACCGTGCGGCTGTTGCGAAACTCCTCGCCGCTGATTCGGGCAGCCGCGTGCATTGCGGCGGCGGCCACCGCACCGGTGCCCTGGATATCGTCGTTGAACGACGGCAGGTGATTCCGGTGGCGGTCCAGGATCTGAAACGCGATGTCCTTGTGCAGGTCTTCCCACTGAATAACCACTTTCGGAAACACCTTGCGCGTGGCCTCGACGAATTCGTCGACGATCGCAAGGTAGGCGTCGCCGCGCAGGCGGCGGTGCCGCCAGCCGAGGTACCACGGATCGTCGAGCAGGCCCTGATTGTCGGTGCCGACGTCCAGGCTGATCGCCAGCGTGCGCGCGGGATGGATGCCGGCGCCGACGCAATACAACGCCAGCTTGCCGATACTGATCGCCATGCCACCGACGCCCTGGTCGCCGATGCCGAGGACGGCTTCGTTGTCGGTGACGACCATCAGCTCGACGTCGCTAAACGGCGCCGAGTCGCGCAGGACCTGTTCGATCCGGCCCGCGTATTCGGGCGTGATAAACACACCGCGCGAGCGCCGGTACACGTGCGAGAAATAGTGCGAGGCCGCACCGACGGTCGGCGTGTAAACAACCGGCATCAGCTCTTCGAGATGATTGCCGAGCAGTTTGTAGAACAGGACCTCGTTACGATTCTGCAGGAGACCGAGATCGATGTTCCTGCCCACCGGGTCCTTGTTGAAGCAGATCGTGTGGTACGTGCGGTCGGCCTGCATCTCGATGTCGTTGTGCTGCGGCGGCAACATGCCTTCGATGCCGAACCTGCGACGTTCCTCCGGAGTGAAGCCGAGACCCTTGTTGTAGATGGGAGCCCGCAGCAATTCGGCGCCGCTCATGCTGACTCGCACCCTGTCGCCCTGCGGCGATCTGATCAGTTCGAACTTTTCCATTGTCGCGCCCGTCGTACGCGTGGATGACCAGCACTACACGCCCTCCCACAGAGCGTGTCAACCGTGGTCTACCCTTACTCGATATCCATCGCGCGCCGCCGCGGGCAAAGCGCCCGGCTGGGCGTGCGGCGGCTGCCGGCGACGCCGAACCCTGGCATTGAGCACGAACACGTTGCCGACGAGCACGAGCGATGTTCCGGTGATGACGCTCGCAGTGATCTCGAGGTCTTCGAAAATCGCGGACAGGACCAGCGCGACGACCGGGAACATCACCATGGCATAGCCGGCTTTGTGCGCGCCGATGCGTCCCAGCAGGGTCAGGTAGGCGCCGAAGGCGATGATCGACCCGAATACGGTGAGGTACAGCAACGAAGCGACGTAGCTCGTGGACCCGTCGAACACGAAGTCGTGGCCACGGTAAAGGGCGATGAGGGCGGTGATGACCGTACCGTAAAACATGCCCCAGGCGTTCGACTGCACGACCGGCAAACCGGCTTTCTGTGCGGACTGCGATGCCATGTTGCCGAACGACGCGATCAGCGCCGCCAGGCCTGCGAGCATGCAACCGTAGAGGACCGTGTCCGACAGCGCCAGCTCGCTTACCTGCGGAGCGAAGAGCGTCACGATGCCTGCTACGCCGAGGCACGCGCCGATGAGCAGCCGCCGGCCGGTACGGACGCCGAAGAAGATGCGCGCATTGATGATGTTCAGCCACACGATCGAGGTGAACACGATGGCCGTCAGCGCGGACGAAATATAGATCTGTGCGCTGTAGGTCAGGATGTAATTCAGGCCGAAAAGCAGCACGCCGAGCAGGACGAAACGGGCGTGTTCGCGCGCGCCGAACACCAGGCTCAGACCCCGGATTCGGCTCCAAGCGAACAGCAGCACGGAGGCGCCGGCGTAGCGGTAGACAACCGATACCTCCGGCGCCACGACACCCAGCTGGAACTCGATCGCCAGCCAGGTGGAGCCCCACACCAGCACCGTGATCGCGTACAGCAGTGCGTTGCTCATTCCTCCCGGTCCCGCCGTGGGCCGCAGTCGAAACCGCGCAGCGCGTCCTCGATAACCTCGGCGTGCAGGTGGCGGTAACGGTGCAGCCTGACCGGCGCACCGATCAGTGCATCGAGCGCGGCGCGCCAGCGCGGCGCGGCGGCATTTGCGGGGCGAGCGCTCGATGAATGTGGCTGTCTCATGGTGTACCCCTCCGGTTGGTATCCTCCTGAGCTTGACGATACGGTCATTTTGTAGATATAACAGATACAGTTTTTAATCAATTGGACCTATACAGTTATGCTCGAACTGGCGAAAGACGACACCACGTTCCTGTACCGGCAGGTCATCGACGTGATCAATGAAAACATCGATTCGGGCACGTTGCGACCCGGCGACCGGCTGCCGTCGCTGCGGAAGATGAGCCGCAAAGCCGGCGTGAGCATTCCGACCGTGCGCCAGGCTTACGTCGAGCTGGAGCGACAGCGGCGGGTGGAGTCGCGGCCGCAGTCCGGCTTCTACGTGCGGCATGTCGCCGCGAACGACATCGTTCGCCCCACTCCCTCGTTCGAAGGCGATCCCGCGCCGCTGGCCTGCCGGACGCTGATGGAGCGCGTGTATACCGGCATCAACAACCCGGAGCTCGTCCCGCTCGGCATCGCCAATCCCACGATGGCGAGGCCCGCGGCAAAAGCGCTGCATCGGGCGATGAAGCGTGTCATGTCGCGCGCTGAGGATCGCAGCATCGGCTATGCCGCAACGCTGGGTGAGCCGGCGCTCAGGCGCCAGATCGCCTACCACTACCTGGATACCACCGGTGCGAAGGTGGACCCCGAGCATATCGGCATCACGAACGGGGGCCAGGAAGCCCTGCTGCTCGCCCTGAAAGCCGTGGCGTCGCAGGGCGACGTCATTGCCGTGGAGACGCCGACCTACCACGGCTTGCTCGAGCTGATCGACAGCCTCGGCATGCTCGCCGTCGAGGTCGAGACCTGCCCGGAGGAAGGCGTCACGATCTCCGAACTCGAACGCACGCTGCAGACGCACGAAGTGAGGGCGTGCATGTTCTCGACGACGCTCTCGAATCCACTCGGCGTCACGATGCCGGAGAACGAGCGCCGCCGCCTGGTGGAACTGCTGGAACGCTACGACACGGTACTCATCGAGGACGACGTCTACGGTGACCTTCGGTTCGATGGCGAGCGCCCGCTGCCGGCGCAATTTCTCGGCAACAACAAACGTATAATCACCTGCGGCTCGTTCTCTAAGACCGCCGCGCCCGGCTACCGCATCGGCTGGGTAGTAGCCGATACCTGGATCGGCAAGATCGAGCAGCTCAAGAGAGCGTTCTCCTGTACATCAGGTCTGCTGCAGCAGCTCACGCTCGCGGATTTCCTGGCCACCGGCGATTACAACCGGCATATCAAGGCGCTGCGGCCAGTGCTGAAACAGAATGCGGAACGCATGGCCGCGCTGGTCGGCGAGCACTTCCCCGCCGACACGCGCACGTCCAAGCCGGTCGGCGGCGCGGTATTGTGGCTCGAGCTGCCCGGCAACGTGGACGCGGAAGCCCTGTTCGACGAAGCCATCGAGGCGGGCATCAGCATCACGCCCGGGCACATCTTCTCGCCGTGCAGCTGCTACACGAACTTCCTCAGGCTGAGTTACGGCCACCCGTGGACGGAACGCACGGAAGATGCCATGCGCTGGCTGGGCCAGCGCGTTTCCGAACTCGCGGCCTGAACGGCCACAGCGTTAGCCGGCGCTAGACCGCCCCGGCTTTCTTCAAAGGCAACTCGCGCACACGCTTGCCGGTCGCAGCGAAATACGCGTTGACGATGGCCGGTGCAACCGGCGGCACGCCCGGCTCGCCAACGCCGCCCGGCGGCGCATCGACCTCCATGATGTGCACGTTGATCGCCTTCGGCGCCTCGCTCATCCGAATCACGGGGTAGGTGTCGTAGTTGCCCTGCTCGATCACACCGTCCTTGGCGGTGATCTCACCATGCAGCGCGAGGCTCATGCCGAATATGCCGGCGCCCTCCATCTGCGCAACAACCCGGTCCGGGTTCACGACGAGCCCGGCATCGATCGCGAGCCACAGCTCTTCGACGTGCAGCTTGCCGTCGCCGTCCACGCGCACCTCGGCCACCGCGCCCACCGTGCTCAGGAACGAGCGGTGCACGGCGATACCGAGGCCGTGACCATCGGGAAGCTCCCGGCCCCAGCCGGCCATCGCCGATACCTTCTCGACGACCGCCTTGTAGCGCTCGGTATCGATCGGGTGCACGTCCAGTGACTGGCCGTAATTGGAATACTCCGCACCGTCATCGGCGGGAACGACCTTCCTCGACGAGCCCGCCAGGCGCAACAGGTAATCACGCGGATCCGCGCCGGCTTCGTGCGCGAGTTCGTCGGCAAAACCGCAGACCGCGAATGCGTGGTAGATGTTGCACACGGAGCGCAGCCAGCCGATGCGCACGTGCGCTTTCGCGTCGCCCGATTCAAGCCGCATGTTCGGAATCGCGTAGGGATTGTCGAGCATCCCGAGGCTCAACTCGAAATTGCCGGGACCGGTGGCCTCGGCACTGAACGTCGAGCCGATCGACGGGAACACGCTGCGATGCAGCCATGCCGTCGTGTTGCCCTTGTCGTCCAGCGCGGCCTTGAGGTACTGCGCGCTGACACTGTGGTAGTAACCGTGACGGATGTCGTCTTCGCGCGACCACGATACCTTCACCGGTTTGCCGGTCTGTTTCGCTAGCCACGCAGCTTCCGCCGAGAAGTCGGCCTTCGACTTGCGGCCGAACCCGCCGCCGAGCAACGTTACGTTGACCTTCACCTGCGACTTGTCGATTCCCAGCACGGTTGCAACCGTGCCCTGCACCGACTGCGGATCCTGCGTGGCAGCCCAGATCTCGACACTACCGTCGTCGTGCATCATGGCCGACGCCGCGGGTGGCTCCATCGGAGCGTGTGACAGGTGCGGTGCGTAGTAATCGGCTTCGATCACTCGTCCGGCTTTTTCGAACGCGGCCTGCACGTCGCCTCGATTCAGCACGGTCTGGCCGTCCTTGTGGGACGTGTCGACGAGCTGTTGCCGGTACCGTTCCGAGTCGTACTCGGCATTCAGTCCCGTATCCCAGTCGATCGCGAGCGCCTTGCGCCCCTGCTCCGCCGACCAGCTGTTGTTCGCGAGCACCGCGACACCGCCGAGCGGGTTGTACGCGGGCGGCGAGGTGCCGTCCGGCAATTTCACGACCTGCCTGACGCCGGCGACTTTCAGCGCCGCGGCGTCGTCCAGCGAGCGGACTTTCCCGCCGTAGACCGGGCAGCGCTCGATGGATGCATACAGCATGCCGGGCAAGGCAGTATCGGTACCGTACATGGCGGTGCCCGTGGTCATGGCGACACCATCGACCAGGTCCATGGATTTGCCGATGTAGCGATAGTCCGCGGGGTCCTTGAACGTGACCTTCTCCGGCACTTCCAGCTCGGCAGCCGTCGCGACCAGGTCGCCGAAAGCGGCGGACCGGCCGCTCGCCTCATGGTGCACGGCGTGGTTGCGCGCCACGAGCTCCGAGGCGGGGACGCCCCACTCCAGCGCGGCGGCCGCCACCAGCATCTCGCGCGCCGAGGCCCCCGCCGTCCGCAGCAGATCGAAGTGCTTGCGGATGCTGGTCGAGCCGTCGGTATTCTGGTCGCCGTACTTCGGGTCGCCGAGCGCCTGCAACAACTCGATACGGTCCCAGTCGGCCTCGAGTTCGTCCGCGATCACCTGCGGCAATGACGTGCGGATACCCTGCCCCATCTCCGAGCGGTGACAGTAGATCTCGACGACATCGTCGTCGCGCAGGTTCACGTACACGTTCGGCGCGACGCTGGACGCGCCCGCGCCTGCTGCGCCACGCGGTGTCCCGAGCGTCATCGCGAACACCAGGCCACCGCTCGCGACGCCGGTCTTTTGCAGGAATTCGCGGCGGTTCAGTTTCTTCAGCCCGCTCATGACTCACCTCCCGCGGCACGGTGTATCGCTTTGCGGATGCGGGTATAGGTACCGCAGCGGCAGATATTGCCGCTCATCGCCGTGGCGATTTCCTCGTCGGAAGGGTTCGGATTACGCTGCAGCAGGGCGACGGCCGTCATGATCTGTCCGGACTGGCAGTAGCCGCATTGCGGCACGTTAAGCTCTCGCCACGCCCTCTGCACGGGGTGATTGCCGTCCGCCGACAGTCCCTCGATCGTGGTCACCGCCATGCCTGCCACGGCGGATACCGGGAAAGCGCAGGACCGCACCGGGTTGCCGTCGACGTGCACCGTGCAGGAACCGCACAGGGCCTTGCCGCAGCCGTACTTGGTGCCGGTCAGGCCGGCGATATCACGTATCGCCCACAGCAACGGCATCTGGGGATCGACATCAAGGGACTGGGGTTTGCCGTTCAGGGTGAATTCGATTGCCATCGCTGTGTCCTCGGGTAGCGGCAGAAGCGGTAAGCAATGATAGCAGCCCCGGGCGGGCAGTTGTCGTGGCCAATCTGTGAACGGCATGAGAGACCCGCGTCGTGCCGCGGAGGATAATGATGCAATGTCTCACGCGCTTCTGCTGCTGCCGGTGTTGCTGCCGATCGTCTTCTGGGCCGCCTACCACTACCATAAGGACCGGCACCTGCCGGAGCCGGTCGGGCGGCTGGCACTGGCATTCGGCCTCGGATTGCTGTCGGCGGCGATTTCCAAGGCGCTGTACATCGCCCTGGGGTGGGCCTCGTTGCGCTACGACGCGCTGGCGCTCGCGGACGGCAATACCATCGGACTGTTCGCTTACTCGATGCTGGCGATCGGGCCGGTCGAGGAACTCGCGAAGCTGCTGCCGTTCCTGCTGCTGGTCCTGAGATTCCCGGAGATGGACGAGCCCATCGACGGCATCATTTACGCGTCTTTCGTGGCGCTCGGTTACGCCGCCGTCGAAAACACCATGTACCTCGAATACCTGACGCCGATCGAGGCTGTCGCGCGCGGCTTCGCCGGACCCGTTGTCCATATCCTCTTCGCGTCTATCTGGGGATATACGCTCGGCTGCGCTCACCTGCGGGGCCAATCGCTGCTGCGAGGGTTCGCGAGCGGCTTCCTGCTCGCCGCCAGCCTGCACGGGCTTTATGATTTTATCGTGTTGCAGCAGTCGCTGAGCGCACTGCCGATCGCGGCGGTACTGATTGCAGGGGTGTGGATATGGCGCCTGAAACTACTGCAGGGCTTGCAGCAAAAGGCCGCGCGCGGCGGTGACGATCCTAGCCGTGGTTGTACGGATTGAAGCCGCCCGGGTCGCCGGGCGCGGATTCGTCACCTTCGAGCTTGAGCTCGTCGAGCGAATCCGGCTTGGTCAACAGGTCGCTGCACCGCTTCTGGATTTCAGCGAGGCGCAGTGAGACGTTGGATGCGGATAACGGCTCGTCTTTAAGGTCCCAGTCCATTCAGTTCTTCCGTTCGATACTGTCGGTGATTGGCGACAGTCCTCTTGAAACGAGTATAGGTAGGCCGCGGCGCCCGAAGTGTGAACCGTATCACACAATTTTTGCGGCAAACCACCTTTCTCGGGCGTTATGTCCAATCGGTGGATCCTGCGTGCAGCGACTTCATTCCGGCGGCACCTGGCGCAGCACGGACATGAGCATGACGATGCCCTCGACGAAGTTGCCGAGGCGCAGGTTCTCGTTCGGGCTGTGCTGGTTGTTGTCGATGTTGACGGTCGGCACGATCGCCGCGGGCACCCCGAGCGCCTCGATGATCGGCGCGATCGGTATCGATCCGCCCATGGTGCGAACGAGGATGGGCTCCTCACCGTAAAGCTCCCTGAGGCCCGACCGCGCCATGATCCCGGCCGCCGATTCCATGTCGGAGCGGAATGCCCCGTAGCCTATATCGTAGTCGAGGCTCACGATGCGCTCGTGCTCGCGACGGTCCGCGGCCGTCGGCGCACGCTCCAGGACGGTGTAGCCGAGCGATTCGATGTGCGACCGCAGCAGCGCCATGAGCCGCTCCGGCTGTGATTCCCGAACCAGGCGGATGTCGAGCTCCGCCGTCGCCTCGGCCGGGATGATCGTCCGCGCCTGCTCGCCCACCCAGGCCGCGGACAGGCCGCGGATGTTCAGCGAGGGGTACTGGATCGCCTCCTGCAGGCTCGGCGCGACGCGTTCGGCGCGCGCGATGCCCATGTCCGCGAGGATCCTCGGCTCGTCGTCCGGCACTCGCGCGAGCATCGCCCTGTCTTCGTCGGACAGTGTCACACCGTCGTAGAACCCGGGTATCCTCACGACGCCGTCTGCGTCTTTCAACGACGCCAGGATACGCGCGAGATCGAACGCCGGGTTCGGCACGAAATTCCCGTAGTGGCCACTGTGCTGGGCGACACGGGGCCCGTACGTGCGAAGCGTCGCCGCCATGATGCCGCGGGCGCCGAAAGTCACGGTCGGCCGGTTCGATGCGTGCGGCGGCCCGTCGAAGATCAACAGAAGATCGGCAGCCAGCAACTCACGGTGCGCTCGAATGGCCGCGGCGAGATTCGGCGAGCCGAGTTCTTCCTCGGTGTCGATGATTACCTTGAGGTTGTAAGGCGGAGCCGCGTCGAGCGCATCGAGTAGTCCGACCGCCACCATGAATTGCGTCATCGGTCCCTTGGAGTCCGCGGCCGAACGCGCGAACACCCGCCAGTCGGGGTCGAACCGCTCGTCCAGGGTTTCCCAGGGAATTGGCTGCCAGCCGCCCTCCGCGCTGCGGGCTTTCAGGACCGGATCGAACGGGTCGGGCTGGGCCCAGGCCGGCGGGTCGACCGGCTGGCCATCCGCCTGCAGGTAGACGAGCACCGTCTTGCTTGCGGGACCGTGCCGGCGCTCGGCGAACAGCGCCGGGTTACCTGCCGTCGGGACGCGCTGCGTGCGGAAGCCGCGATCCGCGAACGCACCTTCCATCCACGCCACCAGCTCCTCGATATCGTCCGGCTTCAGGGCGTCGTTCGGCAGCGAAAGGAACTCGCGATACAGCGCCAGCGCGTCGCCGATGTGGGCGTCGACCGCGCGGCGAATCTCGCTGGGTGACGGCGGCTCCGCGTCTGCGATGCCCGTTGCCAGCACTGCGGCGGCGACACCGGCGATGCAGAGTCTCAGCATGCTCTGGCCCCGGCGTCAGAATCGCAGCAGCGCCGAACCCCAGGTAAAGCCGGCGCCGAACGCCTCGAACAGCAGCAGTTCGCCGCGCTTGATGCGGCCGTCGCGCACGGCAACGTCGAGCGCCAGGGGTATCGAGGCCGCCGACGTGTTGGCGTGCTCGTCCACCGTAACGATGACCCGCTCCATCGGCATATCGAGTTTCTTTGCGGCCGCCGTGATGATGCGCATGTTCGCCTGGTGGGGAACGAACCAGTCGAGGTCGTGCTTGTCGATGTTGTTCCTGTCCAGCGTCTCTCTCGCGATGGAGTCCAGCGTCGCCACGGCGCGGCGGAATACCGCGTTGCCGTTCATCTGGATGAACGCTTCGCCGGCACGCGTGATGTCGTAGCCCTGCGATACGCCCTGCGGCACCTGCAGCAGGTCCTCGTACTGGCCATCGGCATGGATATGCGTCGAAATGATGCCGGGCTCGTCGGCTTGCTGCAGCACGACGGCGCCCGCCCCGTCGCCGAACAATACTGCGGTCGTGCGGTCATCCCAGTTCGTCAGGCGCGACAGCGTTTCCGCGCCGATGACCAGCACGTTCTTCCCCGCGCCGGTACGGATGTAGCGGTCCGCGATATCGAGGCCGTAGACGAAGCCGCTGCAGGCCGCCTGGATGTCGAACGCGCCGCAACCGCCGATGCCGAGACGCCGCTGCACGATGCAGGCCGTTCCCGGAAAGACCTTGTCCGGCGTCGTCGTCGCGATGATGATCTGGTCGACGTCTTCTGCCGTGATGCCGGCCATCTCCATCGCCCGGCCGGCGGCGGCGAGCGCCAGGTCCGACGTCGTCTCGCCTTCGGCGGCAATGTGCCGCCGCTTGATGCCGGTGCGATCCCGGATCCACTCGTCCGACGTATCCATCATCGTCTCGAGGTCCTGGTTGGTCACGACTTTCTCGGGCAAATAACTCCCCGTTCCGGCGATACGTGAATACGTCATAGTCTGGATCCGTCTGTGGGTGCCGCTTCAGCGCCTCATGAAATCGGCAATGTCGCGCAAGGTCGGGTAATCGAACAAATCGCTGATGTCGAGCTTGCCCGGGTACTTCTCGTCAATCGCGAGAACGATTTCCGTCAAAGTCAGTGAGCTTACACCGACTTCGAAGAGATTGTCGTCCGGGCCGATCCGGCGATCCTTGGAAAACTCCCTGCAGATCGCCTCGAGTTCCGCGACCAGCGGGTCGGCGTCGAACTCCTGGACCGCGTCGCCCTGCGGCATCAGCCGTGTGATGACGTCGTCGTATGCTCCGTCGAGGTAGGCATTCAGGAGGTGCACTCGCTGCACCTTGCCGCTGGTCGTCTTCGGGATCTTCGGCACCGGCAGCACGTGATCGACTTCCAGCCCGATATGTTCGCCGATAACCGAGCGCACCTGCTCCGCCAGCGGCATGAAGGACTCGAGGTCCTGGCGGTACAGCACGAACACCAGCAATTCCTCGGTCTGATCGCGCGTGGGCGTGGCGCCCGCGACAACGACCTTACCCAGATCGAGGCCATCGACCTGCGACACGATCTCCTCGATGTCGTGCGGATAGTAGTTCTGGCCGTTGACGATGATGATGTCTTTCTGGCGCCCTGTGATCACGAGCTGGCCGTCGACGATGACGCCGCAATCGCCGGTCCTGAGCCAGCCATCGTCGGTAAACAGTGCCGCGGTCGCTGCATCGTCGCCGTAGATGCGCTCCGTCACGCTCGCGCCGCGAAGCTGGATGTTGCCGACCCGGCCGTGCTCGATCACGGTGTCGGCATCGTCCGTCAGGCGCATCTCGCAATCGCGAATGGGCATCCCGACCTTTACGAAACTCACTGCGTCCGCATCGCCGGGTTCCGCGACTTCGTACGGCTCGCCGATGCGCAGGCTGTGACGATGCATGACGATGCGCGAATAGAGGTCACCCGGCGTGCCGAAGGTAACTCCGACGGTCGCTTCGGCGAGGCCGTATACCGGGAACATCGCGGTGCGAGCAAGGCCGAAAGGCGCGAGCGCATCGAGGAACTCCTCGCAGAGGTCGTACGAGATCGGCTCGGCGCCGTTGAGAATCAGCTCGACGTTCGACAGGTCGGTGCCTTCCGGCAGTCCCTTGCGTTCGAACAGTTTGAGGAAATGCTTGTACCCGAAGTTCGGCGAACAGAGCTGCGTCGCCCTCAACTCCGATGCCTTCTGCATCCACAGCAACGGCCGCCGCACGAACACGTTCGTATCCATGACCGCGTGATTCATGCCGGCCGCGAGGACGCTGAGGTGATAGCCGATCAGGCCCATGTCGTGCGTCAGCGGCATCCAGCTCAGGCTCGTGTCGTCCTGGTTCCACTTTGCGCCCTCTACGATCGCGCGGATATTGACGCACAGGTTGGCATGCGTGAGGCACACGCCCTTGGGATCACTCGTAGAGCCGGAAGAATACTGGATGAACGCAAGATCGTCCGGGGCGGCGGCGTGGACCGAACCATTCTGTCCGGGCGTAACGTCGTTCATCAGCGCAGTCCGCGCATCCAGGATCGCCGTGATGTCGTCCAGCTCCTGCGACCTTGCAAAATCGAGCAGGCGCTGCAGCAGGTCCATTTCGGTAAACAGTGTGCCGCGTTCAAGCTGGGACAGGATACGGAACAGCTTGAAGCGATGTTCGTCGCTGATACCGACGGCCACCGGCACGGGCACGATACCGCCGAGCATCGCCGCCCAGTAGGCAATCACGAAATCAAGGTTGGATTTCGAGAAGATGACCAGTTCGTCGCCGGGCTGCATGCCGCGGGACTGCAACGAGCCCAGCAAAGCGAGCGAGCGTTCCCAGAGCTCACCGAAGCCGAGAACGGTCTCATCGTCTTCACCATCGATGAACCTGATATGGCGATCTCTGCTGCGCAGATCGTCGAGCAGCTCTGTCATTGTTGCGTAGAGTTTCATGCTTTCCTTATTACCGGTTGCAGCCAGATATCGGACGCCGAACGCAGGTTGACAGCGAGTTCGAGGCCCCGCTCTTTCTCGTCTACCCGAATCATACGAAATCTCGGCAGCAACAGGCCGAGGTGGACTTTCATCTCGAGGTACGGGAAGTACTCGCCGAGGCGGCGGCGCATTGCGACGATATGCCCGAATTCTTTACGGGCCTGTGTCAGGGTGACGAGCGTTTCCGGATCGATACCCAGGTGAACCTGATCCGACGGCCCCGGCGGTCTGCGAACGGCTAATGGGGTATCACTCATGAAACGGGGGATGGGCTCTGGCCTGTCGGAAAGCCCGCGCATTCTACATTGACCGGCGCTCGACCGATACTGCAAACTGGCTGCGCCCGGTTGCTGGAAACTCCATTGAACGACAAGAAACCCGTCGATTTCGATTCGGTCGAGTCGCGCCGCAGCAGCGCCTCGAAGCGCCGCATGACGCCGGCGCGGCGACTCTATTATTTTCTCGGGCTGCCGCTGTTGCGTCTCATCAACTGGGTGCTGTTGAAGACCTACCGTTACCAGCCCGTCATCGGCGAGCAACATGCCGAGGCGTTATTGCGAGAGAACACGGTGACGGCGCCGTGTTACTGGCATCAGCACCACGTCGTCTGTTCGGCCTACATGCGCGGCTGGCTGCGCCGCGGTTACAGGTTGTGCTTTCTCATCTCCGGATCGGTCGACGGCGAGGTGCCCGAGCGTGTCGCCCGCTCCTGGGGCGCTGAGGTCATCCGTGGTTCCGCGAACCAGAGCGGCGCGCTCGCGCTTCGCGACCAGCAGCGCATGCTCAGGGACGGTTACTCGATCGTCACCACCGCCGACGGTCCCCGCGGTCCCAAGTACGAGTTCAAGTCGGGCACAGTGCTGATGGCGCGCATCGCGGGCGTGCCGATCGTGCCGATTGCCTGTGCCGCCGACCGCGCCTGGTATCTCAATCGCTGGGACGACTTCATGATTCCCAAGCCCTTTGCACGGGTCGTCGTCGCCGTGGGTGAGCCCTACCTCGTGTCGCGGGATGTGAAACTCGATGAAATGGAACCGCACCGGCTCAACGTTCAGCGTAGAGTCATGTCCCTCATGGAACAATGCGAGCGAGCATTGGGCAAGGACACGGAGAACCAGACTTGAAAAACACACCGCTTCGGCGACGACTGCTGCCGTTTGCCCTCGCCTGCCTGCCGTTGCTGGCAGCCGCTGCGCCCGATCCATCTGAACACGCTCTCACGCCCTATTCCGCGGAGTACAAGGTCAAGATCAGCGTGCTCAGCGGGCGCCTGACGACGCAACTGCGGCCGCTGGCGGACGGCTACGAGGCGATCCACGTGATCGAGCCCGTGGGTCTGGCGAGCCTCTTGAAGAACGGGCAGATCAGCGAGCAGTCGCGTTTCACGGCACAGGCCGACGGCATCCGGGGCAGTTGGTACCAGTCTGAAGATTCGCTGTCGAGCGACGAGACCCGCGCCGAGGTGACGTTCGACTGGTCTGCGAGTGAACTGACCGGCACCGTCAACGACGAGGACGTGCATATCGGGCTCGACGGGATCGTGCATGACCGTGTCGCGATCCAGTACCAGCTCATGCACGACCTCCTCAACGACGGTGCGCACGAGCGTTACGTGCTGTTCGACATCGACGAGTTCAAGACGCTCATCGTGCGCAATGTCGGGATTCGGAGGGTCAACACGCCGGCCGGCGAGTTCACCGCGGTCGGCATCCAGCACCAGGCGGAAAACTCGTCACGGATCACCACGCTGTGGTGCGTGGAAGAACTCGGGTTTCTGCCGGTGCTCATCGAGCAGCATCGCAAGGGCAAGCTCAGGATGCGCGCAGAGTTACAGACCTATACGGCGATGACCACCTGAGCTCAGGCGGGGTGATGACCAGCTGCAACACCAGCAGCATTGCCACCGTGACGAGTCCGCTCGGAACGACGCATCCCGCCCACCGCGCCAGCACCGGCGCATTAGCGACGCCGGCTATCAATGGCGCCACCGGCAACACGGCTACGCAGGCAAGCGGGTAAAGGGCCATGGCCAGTTTCGGGTAGTGCCATGCCCAGCTGCGCAGCTCCGGGCGCGCGGTAATGTCGGCCGCAATCACGTCCAGCTCACCGAGTTCGAGCAAGGCTCGCCGCACGTTGCGCGGTGCCAACGTCTTCGTCGTGGCGTCCAGCACCCGTCAGTTCGAGAAAGCCGCACTGGGTGCGGCGTACCGTTTCCGCTTCAAGCCGCGGGTCGTGGACGGGGTTCCCCGTCGCCACCACGGGGATACAGAACCTGTTTCGCTTCGAAATCCCGGATTCGTGTGAATGGCCGGGCGGCGATCACCGGGTTGGCCTTAACGTCCCGCCGGGCTGCCCCGCCGGATCGCCGCCCGCTTTATGGCAGGCGATCGTAGGTCTGCTCGAGCGACAGGACGTTTTGGTTGCCGTGCGTGACGGAGACACGCCTGACAAGCACGTCGCCCCCGGCTTGCAGCGCGTAGCTCTCTTCCAGCATTGCGCCGTCGCTGTCCAGGGTGTGGATGACGTACTTGTTGTCGACCCAGCCCGACGCGCGATCCGCCTCGATCGGTCCCACGCTGACGAGGCGATGCTCCCGGAAGCGATACTCCTCGACCACCGACCGGTCGAAACTGACGAACAGGGCGTAGGGCGTCTGGGAGATCTTGAGACGGCTCCCGGTGCGCAGGAACACGAAAACGGACGGCCCGTCCGCGCCCCGCCGCCCGCCGCTGGAGCGGTACTCGGCCTTGCGAATCCGTCGCTCGGCGTCCGCGGATCCGGACTGCAATTGCCAGCGGCCTTCGAGGCTCACGCCGGCCGGGATCACTTCGCCGATGGGCGTCAGCTTCGGCGGACCCGCCCCGGCGCAGGCCGATAATACGAGCATCAGGAAAGCGAGTTGGCCGGTGATTCTCGACATCGATGAGCGGGATCTGGAACGGGATTGGACGCAAAATACACAAAATTCCGGGACTTAGACAGGCCCCCTCGCGCCGTCAACCATTTGCCGGGTCCAGCGTTAACAACATGCAGGCGGCGATGTCACGCGCCGCCTTGGTTTTCGAAAATTCAAGGAGTTTCCCGATGAGGCACCCGTCATCCCACCGCAGCATCGCCGCGGCACTGTCGGCAATGCTGTTCACCCTGCCGCTGGCGCCGCAGGCGCAGTCGCTGACCGAGTTCCACAACATGACCCCGGACGAGAAGCGCGCCTACATCGATAGCCTGTCCGAGCAGGAACGCGTGGCCAAGCGCGAACAATGGCGGGCGGAACGAGATGCGATGAGCGATGAGGAACGCGCCGCCATGCACGCCGAGCGCATGGCGAAACGCGAGGAAACGCGCGCCCACTGGAACGCGCTGTCGGACGAGGTAAAGCAGGCGAAACGCGAAGCCATGCGCGCGCACCGCGAAGAGCGGCGCGCACTGTGGGAATCGATGAGCCCCGAGGAGCGTGCGACGATGCGCGATAGGCATGGCGACCGCCACCACGGACGACAGGACAAGGAATAAGGCGCTCGGCGCGTCAGCGCCCAGGCAGCGGGACGAAGTCGCTCTCGCCCGGCACGCTGCCGAAGCGCTGCTCGCGCCAGTCCTGCTTCGCCTGCTCGATGCGCTCGCGCGAACTGCTGACGAAGTTCCACCAGATGTGGCGTTCGCCGTCCAGCGCGTCGCCGCCGGCGAACATGATCCTGGTGGCCGTTTCGGCCGTCACGCTGCCGCTCGCACCTCGTTCCAGCACGGCCAGTACGCCGGCCTCGACGAACTGGTCGTTGATGGCAACCGTGCCATCGACGACGTAGACCGCGAGTTCTTCGGCTGGTGGAATCTCCACGGACTGCCCGGGCCCGAGAATCGCTTCCACGTACAGCGTCTCGCTCTGCGTCGTGACCGGCGATGCAACACCGAAGGCGGATCCGAGAACGACGCGGACCGTCGCGCCACCGGCGTCTGCGCAGGGAATGTCGCCGGCCGGATAGTGCTCGAAGCTCGGCTCGATCTCCTCCGCCTCGGTCGGCAGCGCCACCCACGTCTGCAGGCCGTGAAGGTACTGCCCCTTCGCCATCACTTCGTCCGTGACTTTTTCCGAGTGCACGATGCCCCGCCCCGCCGTCATCCAGTTGACCGCGCCGGGCCGGATCGTCTGCACGTAACCGAGGCTGTCGCGATGCAGGATCTCGCCCTCGAAGAGGTAGGTAATCGTCGCGAGACCGATGTGCGGGTGCGCCCGCACGTTGACGCCGGTACCTGGCGGAAATTCAGCCGGACCCATGTGGTCGAAAAAGATGAAGGGCCCGACGCGCTGCCGGCGTTTATCGGGCAGCGCGCGACGTACCGTGAAGTCGCCGAGATCGCGGCTCCGTGGCTCGATGAGCAGTTCGATAGCACTTGTCCTGGACATGAAGGGTTCCGCGGTCAGTTTCGAAAAGCGGCTGCCAGTGCGTGCGCTAGGCCGCCGCTGCGGGTTACCGCAATGGTCTCAAGCGAGAGCCACTCGCTCAATGCCCGGAGTTCCCGGGCGAGTGCATCCGCGCACTCGCCGGGTGCGATTCCCGGTTCTTCGTGCGCGGCGAGCACCAGCAGCCGTCCGGTCCTGCGGTCCGCCTTCAGGTCGACTCGGGCGACGATGCGGTCGCCCAGGCGGAACGGCAGCACGTAGTAGCCCCAGCGGCGGGCGGACGCGGGCACGTAGATCTCGATGCGGTAGTGAAAATCGAACAGCCTTTCCGCGCGCGGCCGGAACCACATGATCGGGTCGAACGGCGAGAGCAGCGACGCGCCCTCGACGGCGCGCGGCAGCTGCGCGTCGGCCCACAGGTAGCCGGGCTCGCGCCAGGACTCCACTTTGACCGGGTACAGTGCGGCCTCATCGACCAGTTCCTCGACGCGCGGCGCAGCCTCCTTCGGCGACATACGAAAATAGTCGGCGAGGTCGCGCAGCGTCGCAATGCCCAGCGCCTCGGCGGCCCGCCGCAGCATCTCGCGGCCCGCGGCTGCCCTGTCCAGCGAGGATTCCAGGTGCTCGCGTGGAATCAGCCGCTCCGGCAGGTCGTAAACGCGCTGGAAATTGCCGAGCCGATGCGCCACCGCAAGCTCGCCACGCGCAAAGTGGTACTCCAGCGCCCAGCGCGGTATCGAGCGGTGCCAGTCGCCCGGTCGGCGCTTCGGCCCCGGCAGCGGCGGGAGATCCGCCGAGGTCAGCGCGCCGTCGTCGCGAACCTGCTCGAGAACCGCCGCGAGGTAGTTCTCGCGACCGCGCAATTTGCGGAGCGGATTGTTCTTCGACGGTTCGTAGGCGGCGCGTCGATGGGCAAGCAGCGGCCAAGCGTCGCTGGGAACGATCGAAGCCTCGTGCGCCCACTGCTCCGTGTAGTCGCCGCTTTGGTACACGAAACGGTCGAAGCGCTGCCGGTCGTAGGCGCCGAGCCGGGACCACAAAATGAGGTAGTGCGCAGGCACCAGGACATTGACGAAGTCGAGCTGCAGCACCTTGAGCGCCTGCATGGCGCGGCGGAAGTGGCGTGCATCGGGCATGGCGGCCGGCCGGTCGCGGTGCAGGTGCTGCGCGGCAAGCGCAATGCGCCTCGCCTCCGCGGCGGAGAGTCGGACGCGCCGCCTCATTCCCCGCGCGCGTCGCGGAGTCCCGCTGCTACCGCGCCCGCGGCAACGGAGAAACGGGCGTCCACGGCAGTCGTGTAGTCGCGTGAATGCACGGTGTCGAGCAGGTGCCACTCCGCGGCGCATTCCTCGCGGGTGACCGTGAGATGCACCCAGCCGCGCCGCCGCGTGTCCATGTAGCGCACGGCCGGGTTCACCGCTCGCGTTGCCTCGCTCAGTGCACCGGGCTTGCGCATCGGCAGGTATTCGTCGAAGCCCGGCGACGACACGGCGGGCGGCATGATCTCGACCGTCACCGGCCGGTCGGCCCCGTTTCGGTAGACGTCATTGGCCATCGACGTGTGCAGATCGCCGCTCAATACGACCGGGTTGCGCGCGTATTCCTGCAGGTCAGCGAGCAACGCCTCGCGCGCATGCGGGTAGCCGTTCCAGGTATCGAGCACCATCGGCGGGTTGCCCTTGCTGAGTGCGACGTAGTGATCCAGTTGCTCACGGGACAGCATCGATGGCCGCTCGAAGTCCAGCAAGGGACCGAGTTCCGGGGCAAGCACCGGTGCGAGCATGACCTGCTGGCCGATCACCTGCCACGTCGTGTCGGTGTCGGCGGCAAGCGTGCGCCGCAGCCAGCCTTCCTGGCGACGCCCGAGCATACGCCGTTTTGGATCCTGCAGTGCCGCCGACACGGCTTCGGCCGTTGCCGCGTCCCGGGCGTCCGGCTGTTGGTCGCGGCCATGGAGACGCGTGTCAAGCATGATCAGCGACAGCAGGTTGCCATAGCGAAACCGCCGGAAAACGCGTGTATCGGCGCCGTTGGGGGCGCCCCGGACTGGCATCCACTCGAAATACGCACGCATGGCGGCATCGCGGCGATCGCGCCAGCGCCCCGCGTCGTCCTGCTGGTTCTGTGCGCCGTCCCGCCAGGCATCGTTCGCGATCTCGTGGTCGTCCCACACCGCGATCAGCGGATGCTGCGCCAGCATCGCGATGGAATCCGGGTCGGCTTTGTACTGCGCATGTCGGCGCCGGTAGTCGGCCAACGACGTCACCTCGCCGGCCGGCTCGGGTATGCGGCCGAGCGTTTCCGCGTGCTCGGTCGCGTATTCGCCCATGCCGTACTCGTAGATGTAGTCGCCGAGGTGTATGACGGCGTCGAGATCGTCGTGCAGGGCGATGTCACGATAGACGTTGAAATAGCCCGCGGGATGATTCGAACAGCTGACGACGGCGAAGCGGGCGCTCGCGACCTCGCCAGCCGGCAGCGTGCGGGTACGGCCCAGCGGCGAGACGGCGCCGTCGATCTCGAAACGGTAGTAGTACGTGGCGCCCGGCGGCAGGCCGCGCACGTCCGTTTTGACCGTGTAGTCCGACCGGTCGTCGGTCCAGGCAATACCGTGGCGGAGAACCTTCCGCATGTCCGGGTCGCTGGCAACCAGCCAGCGCACCGGCAGCGAACCACGGGTTGCGCCGCTCACGCGGGTCCAGAGGATGAAGCCGTCGCTGAGGGGGTCGCCACTCGCGACCCCGTGGTCGAACCACAGCGGCTCGGTCGCGTGCACCGCGCCGGCTTGCCAGCCCGCCAGCGATGCGAGGACACTGCCAACGATCGAACGCAGAAAGTTTCGCCTTAGCACACTACCCCCATCGGCTCGGTTAGTATTGCGAAGTCCGGCATCATACCGGGGAGCCGGCATGAATCCACTGATCAGAAGGTTTGTCTGGCTTGCGCTGCTACTGGCGGCGCTTCCCGCGAGCGAGGCGCAGGACCTGCCGCCCATCGAGGGGACCTGGCTCAGCGGCGATGGCGACGGCTGGATCGAGATCACGCAGGCGAACAACGGGCTGAGCGGCGTCATCAAGGGCTCGCCCACTGCAGGCGACGACCGCCCGGACAGGGACGAGAAGAACCCCGATCCTGCGTTGCGCGACCGGCCGCTGACCGGCCTGGAGCTGTTCCGCGGCTTCTCCTACGCCGGCGACGGCCGCTGGACCGGCGGCACTATTTACGATCCCAACAGCGGCAAGACCTACCGTTGCATCATCACCTGGGTGGACGAAAACACCCTGAAGGTCCGCGGCTATATCGGGATACCGGTACTCGGCCGCACCGAGACCTGGACCCGAATTCCCGACTAGTCGTCGCCGATGATGGCGTCGGCCTCGATCTCCACGAGCATGCGCGGATCGATCAGCCGTGTCACCTCCACCATCGAGGTCGCCGGCATCACGTCGGCAAATGCCTCCCGGTGGGCGCGGCCCACCTCGTCCCAGCGCTCGATGTCGGTCACGAAGATGCGCGTCCGAACGACGTCGGACAGGCGCGCACCGGCGCGCTCCAGCGCCGCTGCTATGACCTCGATGCACCGCGTCGCCTGTGCGTACATGTCGCCCTCGCCGACCAGCTGGCCGTTCTCATCGACCGCCGCACACCCCGACACGGCGATGAAGGGCCCTATCCGGACGGCCCGCGAATAGCCCACCCGCGATTCCCACGGGGCACCGGAACGGAGGTTACTGCGCCTGGATTCAGTCACGGCATTATCCTATAAATTACTTCACTTACTAATAATTACTTTTTGTTTTATATACTTTTTATTTTCCCGCTGCGCCGCCCGCTCGAGCGCTACAAGCGATCCAACCAGGTACAGGGCCGTGGCCGCCCAGAGCCACGCGGACGGCACCGGCACCAGCTTCGCAAGGCTGATCCCCAGCACCCCGGCAGGGACGATGAGCAGCAGCCGGGCCCGCTCGAAGCGCACCGCCTGTGGCCGCCCCTCATTCATGATCCCCAGCGTGTACAGCAGCGCCCAGAGCAGCGCGCAAGGCAACAGTACGGCCAGGGGCCCGAAGACGGCGAACAGGACTGCGATGCCGAGGGTGGCGGCAATCGCCACGCCGAACTGCGCCAGGACGTAGCGCTTCATTGCCGCGGTAACCGGCGGATCGAATTTGGCGAAACTCGTCAGATCCGCGCGGCGCTTCGGGAAACGCTCATCCACGTCGGCGGGCCGCCAGCCCGTGCGCCGGAACCAGATGCCGAGCTTGTCGCGCCACCGTCGCGTGTGCCGCGCATCGAAAAGCAGGTAGTCGTAGACCTGCAGGTTGGCCCAGAACGGGTTCCAGCTGGCCAGCGGTTTACGCACCCCGAAGATCACCGGGTCGTCCTCGTGCTCGTCCTCGAACGTGCCGAACATGCGGTCCCAGAGGATCAGAATGCCGCCGTAGTTCTTGTCGATGTAGCGCTCGTTCTGCGCGTGATGAACACGGTGATTGGAGGGGGTCACGAGGATGCGGTCGAGTGGACCCATGCGGCGAATCACCTGCGTATGCACCCAGAACTGGTAGATGAGGTTCACCGCGTTCACGGTAACAAGCACCTCGAGCGGAAAACCGATCACGAACAGCGGCAGGTAAAAGATCCAGCCGAAGATGAACCCGGTGCTGGTCTGGCGCAGTGCCGTCGACAGGTTATAGTCCTCGCTCTGGTGATGCACGGCATGCGCGGCCCACAGCACCGAGATCTCGTGGCTGAAGCGATGGAACCAGTAGTAGCAGAGGTCCCAGGCCAGCGCCGCCGTTACCCACAGGGCGATGCCCCGCGGCGAGGCATCGAACCAGTCGAGCGGCATGTCGATCAGCGAGAAATTCTCGAGCACGAAGCCCCACGCAATCAGCGGCAGCAACCTGGTGAAGTAGCCTATCGTCGTGCTCAGCGTCCCGGCGCTCAGGCTGTTGATTGCGTCGTTGGCGCGATACAGCTTGGTGCCCTGATGGCGGTCGATCGCCAGTTCGACGAGCAACGCCAGCAGGAAGAACGGCACGGCCATCGCGATCAGGTCCATCGGCAAATTGTACCCGCTGCCAACGTGCTGGCGCGGTCGTTTTTACGGTAAGCTCGCGGCCACGACGGAACCGGACGGGACGCATGATCAACAGAGCGGAACTCGAGGTGCTGCGCGCCGCGCTGGAGAAACTCGAGACGGGCTGCGCGGACCTGCCGCGCTTCACGCCGGAGTTCGACGTCGACGCCGTATCCGACGTCCTGCAACAGGTCGCTGTTCGCTTGCAGGACAACTACCCCTATTACCATCCGCTGTACGCCGGGCAGATGCTGAAGCCGCCGCACCCCGTCGCCCGCCTCGCGTATGCCCTGTCCCTGTGGATCAATCCGAACAACCACGCCCTCGATGGCGGCCGTGCAAGTTCGGCGATGGAGAAAGAGTGCGTCGTCGATCTCGGCAGGCTGTTCGGCTGGGATGCGCCGCTGGGGCATCTCGCAGGCGGCGGCACGATGGCCAATCTCGAGGCGCTATGGATTGCGAGCCGCCTGCACCCGGGCAAACGCGTCCTGGCATCGGAACAGGCGCACTACACCCACGCGCGCATCTGCGACGTACTCGGCATCCCATTCAGCGCAGTCCGCTGCACGTCCGCGGGCGATATGGATACCGGCCACCTCGACGAACTGCTTGGCCGTGGCGACGTCGGCACCATCGTCGCAACAATGGGCACGACCGGCTTCGGCGACGTCGATCCGCTGCCGGAGATCCTCGAAAGAGCCGGGAATGCCGGTATCCGCGTCCATGCCGACGCTGCGTATGGCGGCTACTTCACGCTTGCCGGCAGGCTCACCGACCGGACGCGTGCCGCGTTCGACGCCCTGCGGCAGGTTGACTCGATTGTCGTCGATCCTCACAAACACGGCCTGCAGCCCTACGGCTGCGGTTGCGTGCTGTTCCGCGACCCGGCGGACGGCCGCTTCTACAAGCACGACTCCCCGTACACCTATTTCAGCTCGGACGAGCTTCACCTCGGCGAGATCAGCCTCGAGTGTTCGCGCCCGGGCGCCTCCGCGGTCGCGTTATGGGCCACGCATCGGCTGTTGCCGCCTGTCAGGGGCGGCGCGTTCGCGCACGACCTTGATCTGTGCCTGCTTGCAGGCAGGGAACTGCACTCAAAGCTCGAAGCGAGCGCGACATTCCGGCCGTTGAAGTACCCGGAACTCGACATCGTGGTCTACGCCATGAACGCAACGGACACGGGCGCCGCCTCCGAGCGCGCCAAGCGGCTCTTCGAACGCACAGCCGCGAGCAACCTGCACCTCGCGCTCATTGAGCTGCCTGCCGACAGGTTGCGGACCTGTGCGCCGGACATTCGTGCAACGACCGGCACGGTTACCTGCCTGCGCTCGGTATTGATGAAGCCCGAGCACCGCGACTGGATTGACCGCATAGTTTCAATCTTGGAGAATGCGGCGGTAACTGATTGATTCCAAATGACCGATTTGCCACTCATGCCGGTCAGAACTGACACAAAGCGATTGGCCGCGTTCCGGCCAGGGTGAAGTTGAAGGCAATTTTCCTACAAGCGTTCCTGGTCGGCCTCGGCGGTTTTTTCGGTGCCCTGTGCCGCTACGCGCTTTCCGGGGCCGTGCACCGCGGCCTGCCGCAGACGACCTTCCCGGTCGGGACGCTGTTGGTCAATCTACTGGGATGCCTGTTGATCGGTTACCTGGCCGGCCTGGCAGACTCTCGCCAGCTTTTCTCGCCAGAGTTTCGCCTGTTCGCGTTTATCGGTCTGCTTGGCGGATTTACGACGTTTTCGACTTTCGGCTATGAAACGGTCGCGCTGGCCCGCGACGCGAGCTACGCGCAGGCCGCCGTCAATGTCGGACTGCACGTCATACTGGGGCTGACGCTGGTTTGGCTGGCTTACGGCCTCGCCAGCTCGAGGTAGCGAACATGGAACTGCCGAAGCAAGGCAAGTTACTGCGAATCTTCATCGGCGAAAGTGACAGACACGAGGGCATGCCGCTGTATGAGTGGATCGTTCGCGAGGCGCGGCGGCAGGGTCTGGCCGGTGCCACGGTCCTGCGGGGACTCGAGGGTTTCGGCGCGCACAGCCGCCTGCACACGGCCAAGATCCTGCGCCTGTCGGCCGATCTGCCTATCGTGGTGGAGATCGTCGACACGCAGGACAAGATCGATGCATTCCTGCACGACACGGATCACGCCATCGGCGAGGGCCTCGCCACCCTCGAGAAGGTCGAGGTGCATTTCTACCGTTCGGGCAGCTAGCGCAGCAGCCGGGCACGTGCGTCCCGGTACTCGGCCTCGATGCGCAGCACCAGCTCGTGCGTCGGCAGGATGTCGTCGATGCTGCCGACGCCCTGGCCGGCCCCCCAGATGTCACGCCAGGCCTTCGCATCCGACTTCGCGGAACTCGCGAAGTCCATTGCCGACTTGTCGACATCCGGCAGGTTGTCGGGATCGAGGCCCGCGTTCTCGATACTGCCTTTCAGGTAGCTGCCATGGACACCGGTGAACACCGGCGTGTAGACGATATCGGCGGCCTTGCTCGACACGATCATCTGCTTGTAGGCGTCGGATGCGTTCGCCTCGTGAGTGGCGATGAAGCGCGTCCCGACATAGGCCAGGTCGGCCCCCATCGCCTGCGCCGCGAGAATGTCGCTGCCGCTCGACATCGCGCCCGACAGTATCAGCACGCCGTCGAATTCGCGGCGGATTTCCCTCACCAGCGCGAACGGGCTCAGCGGCCCTGCGTGGCCGCCTGCACCGGCGCAAACCGCGATGATGCCGTCCACGCCCTGTTCGATCGCCTTGTGCGCGTGCCGCAAACTGATGACGTCGTGGAAGACCAGCCCACCGTAACCATGGACCGCGGCGACGACCTCGCCCGGCGGGCGCAGGCTGGTGATGACGATAGGCACCTCGTGGCGCACGCAGACTTCCATGTCGGCCAGGAGACGGGTGTTGCTGCCGTGCACGATCTGGTTCACGGCGAACGGCGCAACCGGGTCGTCCGGGTTCGCGTCCGCGTAAGCCGCAAGACGCGACTTGATGTCCAGGATCCAGTCCTCGAGGCGATCTTGCGGCCGCGCATTGAGCGCCGGGAACGAACCGACGATGCCCGACGTGCACTGTGCCACGACAAGGTCGGGCACTGACACGATGAACATCGGCGCGCCGATCAGCGGGACTCGCAAATTGCGGGCGAAGATATCCGGTAACGCCACGAGCCTTGCGTTACTGCACCGGGGTATCGATCGAGAGCGCTATCGAGCCGTTCTCGGCGGGCTTGACGATGACGCTGCCGAACCAGTCGCCCGGCTGGCTGACGGGCTGTCCGGTGAGCGACACGCGCGCCACGAGCTCGAATTCCTCGAAGCCGGACAGCTCCCGGCCCGGCACCATCGACTCCTGGTCGCCGAGTTGCACGACGGCAGGCAGCTCGGCGAGCCTGCGCCGCGTCACCGCGATCGGCGGCGAGGGCTGCGCAGGGTCGCGCGCGATCACGAACACGATCGCATCCGGCGGCAGCGCACTGCGCGCCGCGTCGGACAGCGCAATGCTCGCGCTCACGATCGCACCTTCTCCCAGCGGAGCGGCTTCGGGCGTCGCCTGCGCCGATTGCGGCTGCCCGGTGCTCGCGGCAGCCGGCGGTGTCTCCCCGCGCCACTCGGCTACGCGCTGCTCGATGACATTGCGAATCTCGGCTGGCGGGCTCGTTGCCAGCAGTCGTTCCCAGCGGTCCGCAGCGGCGTCCGTATCGCCGCGATTGAAGGCACCGAGACCGCTCCAGAACAACGCGGCCTGGCTATTCGGCTGGATCGCCAGCGCGTTCTCGAACAAGGACATCGCACGAGGCGGCATCGTCTGTCCGCCCTCGGCGGCAAGCACGGCCTCGCCCAGCTCGACCAGGCCCTGTGCGTTCCGCCCGCCCTCGAGTTCGACGACACGCTCGAAAGCGGCGACGGCCTCACGGTGGTTGTTGAGCGACATGTAGGAGCGGCCAAGCATCCGCCAGCCGCCGACATCGTCGGGATTGTCCTCGAGGCGCTTCGCAAGCCCCTCGACGACCTCGAGCATGTCCGCGCCCGGGCCGGCACCGTGCGTCAGGCGCTCGTTCTTCACGCCCGGGCTGCCGAGCTTGGCGTACAGACCCGCCGACGAGACGACAACAAACAGGACGGCGCCAGCCACGACACCGAAATTACGCGAATTATCACGGAGGAATGGCCATACCGCGAATACCACGCCCGCGAAACTCATCACACCCAGAGCTAACCACAGCATGGCTTTTCTACTCCTCGGCCGCGGCGTCGCCGTCCATGGGCATGGCCATGCGGCGGCGCAGGACGTTCACGAGTACGAATCCTCCGACGAGCAGCAGGGCGATCGGCGCGATCCACAGGACCAGCGTCTTGCCGGACATGCGCGGGCGGTAGAGTGCGAATTCGCCGTAGCGAGCCACAAGGAAATCGTAGATTTCATCGTCGGTCTTGCCCTCGGTCAGCATGCGCCGGATTTCGCGCCGCAGGTCGCCGGCCAGGAACGCATTCGAGTCCTTGATACTCTGGTTCTGGCATTTCAGGCAACGCACTTCCTCGATGATGTGTTCGTAGCGCGCCTGCAGCTCGGGATCATCGAACGCCTTGTCCGTGTCGATCGCGACCGCGGCGGAAGCAAACAGGAACAGCACCGTACCGGCAACGAGTTTCCTCATGACGTCGGGCCTCCCGCCTCGATCAGCGGCACGAAGTCCTCCTGCCAGGCCGCCGCGGTCAGCGGACCGAGATGCTTGTGCAGGACAATGCCCGCCGGGCTGATGAGAAAGGTCTCGGGGGCGCCGTACACGCCCCAGTCAATGCCGATGCGGCCGTCCTCGTCGAACGCGGAAAACTCGTAGGGGTCGCCGAGCTGTTTGAGCCAGCGCAGCGCCTCTTCGCGATTGTCGCGCCAGTTGATGCCGTAGATCGGTATCGCACCGGTTCGGGATAGCTGCATCAGAAAGGGGTGCTCCTGGCGGCAACCACCACACCAGGTGGCCCAGACGTTGACGAGGGCCATCTTGCCCGCGTAGTCCGCCGAACCGACCGTGCGCTCCGGTTCAGTAAGCGACGAAGCCGCGAACGTCGGCGCCTGCTCGCCGAGGAACGGCGACGGCAGTTCTCGCGGGTCGTTGAACAGGCCGAACGAGAAGATGACCACGAGCAACAGGAAAACCACGATGGGGATCGCGAATCGCATCAGGCCGCCTCCGCCGCCGCGCCCACTGGCGCCTCCACCCTTGCCGCGCGGTAACGGCGGTCGCTGGCCGCGACCAGTCCGCCGAGCGCCATGACGAGGCAGCCCAGCCAGATGAAGCGGATCATCGGCTTGTACTGCACGCGAACGCTCCAGGTGTCCGGACCAATGGGGTCGCCCATCGCGACGAACAGGTCGCGCATCAGGCCGGCGTCGATGCCGGCTTCGGTCATCGGGCTCTTCTGCACGAGATACTGGCGCTTCTGAGGACGAACCACGGAGACGAACTCGCCATTGCGGCGAATCTCGATGACCGCCTCGCGCGCTGAGTAGTTCGGCCCCTGCACATCCCTCAGCTCGCGCATCTCGTACTGGTACTTGCCGACCTCGATCGACTCACCGGGCCTCAGCGCACGGTCCGTCTCGATACCGAAAGTATTCACCATGGTGACGCCGAGAACGAACAGGCCGACGCCGATATGAGCGATCGACATGCCGAGCACCGACGGCGTGAGCCTGACCTTGCTGCGCCAGACGCGCAGCGGCTGGATGAGCGAAACCACGATGATCCACACGCCGGCAATGCAACCGATCACGGCAACGGCACCGAAAGCCTCGCCGTACAGCACGGGAATCGCGATGCCGACCGCCAGGGCGATGACAGCGGGAACGCGCAGGATGCGCAGCCACGGCTGCACCGGCTGCGAACGCCAGGCCGCGTGCATGCCGAAGCCCATGAGCAGGACAAGCGGAATCATCGGAATGGCAAACGCGACGTTGAACCACGGCGCACCGACAGAGATCTTGCCGGCGTTGACCACTTCGACAACCAGCGGTGCGAGCGTGCCAATGAAGACCAGCAATGCCGCGATGACCAGCAGCACGTTGTTCAGCAGCAGGAAGGTCTCACGGGAAAGCGGCCTGAAGCCGGCCGCCGAATCGAGCGCCGGCGCCCGCCACGCATACAGGATCAGCGCGCTTAAAATGACGATGCCGAGGAACGCGAGAATAAAGAAGCCGCGGGCCGGATCAGTCGCAAACGCGTGCACCGATACCAGGATGCCGGAACGCACCAGGAACGTGCCGAGCAGGCTTAGCGAGAAGGCCGCAATGGCCAGCAGCAGCGTCCAGCTCTTGAACAGGCCGCGCTTCTCCGTGACCGCGAGCGAATGAATCAGCGCTGTGCCGACCAGCCACGGCATGAAGGAGGCGTTCTCCACCGGATCCCAGAACCACCAGCCGCCCCAGCCGAGTTCGTAATAGGCCCACCAGCTGCCGAGCGCAATACCGACGGTCAGGAACAGCCAGGCGACTGTCGTCCACGGCCGCGTCCACTTGGCCCACGTCCGGTCGAGGTTGCCGCTGAGCATCGCGGCAATCGCGAACGCAAATGCGACCGAGAAGCCCACGTAGCCCGCGTAAAGAACAGGCGGGTGGATGGCGAGACCCGGGTCCTGCAACAGCGGGTTCAGGTCCGCGCCGTCCGCGGGCGCCGGTACGAGCCGCTCGAAGGGATTCGACGTCAGCAGCGTGAACAGCAGGAAACCCGTCGACAGGAGCCCGAGCACGCCGATGACCCGCGCCGAGAACGCCTGCGGCAGGTTCTGACTGAAGTAGCTGACCGCCACGGTCCAGATCGCGAGGATCAGGATCCACATCAGCAGCGAGCCCTCGTGCGCGCCCCACACTGCAGACACCTTGTAGATCGTCGGCAGCGAGAGCTGCGAGTGGTTGGCGACGTAGAGCACCGAGAAGTCGCTCTGCACGAACGCCCACACGAGACAGCCGAACGCAAAGGCGACGAAAAAGAACTGCCCGTTGGCCGCCGTTCGTCCGACAGCCATCATCGCCGCATCATTTCGATGCGCGCCCAGCAGCGGGAAGATGCCCTGGCAAATGGCGAGCGACAGCGCCAGGATTAGTGCGAAATGACCGATTTCAGGAATCACCGGGTGTGCACTCCGTAGACAGGTGTTGTACCGATGCGGTCTGGTCCTGCACGTGCTTGGCCAGGGAATCCGCGACTTCCGGAGCCATGTATTCCTCGTCGTGCTTCGCCATTATCTTGTCGGCGACAAAGGTGCCGTTGCCGCCCATGCGCCCGTGCGCGACCACGCCCTGACCCTCGCGGAACAGGTCGGGGACAACGCCGTTGTAGCTGACGGGCAGCGCACAGCGCGTATCGGTGACCATGAACGACATGTCCAGCGAACCTTCCTCGCGCGCGACGGTACCCGCGACCACGAGACCGCCGATCCTGAAATTGCGTTCCTTGGGATAGTTCCCTGCCATTACATCGGAGATTTCGACAAAGAACATCATGTTGTCTTTGAACGCCCGCAACGTGAACGTCGCCGCGATCGCGAGTCCGACCGCAACGAGGCCAACGGCGAGCATTCGCTGCTGCCTGGGTTTCATGCACTATCCTCCAGTGCCTTGATGCGCACTTCGATTTCCTTGTACACAGCTTCCTGGCGGGCTCGCACCCGCCATTCGTTGATGATCAGCACCACCGCTGCCAGCCCGAAGCAGGTCCAGACGTAGGCGCCGTAGCCTCCCATCGCGAGACTTTCCATCAGCTTTGACCCTCCGGAGCCAAAATCATTTCCTTGACCCAACGCGTGCGCCGTTCGCGGAACAGTACTTCCGTGCGGGTGCGCCGCAGCAACAACGAGCCGAACAGGAGCGTAAATCCGAAAATATTGGCCAGCAGCGGGTACAGCATGCCCGGATCCATCGCCGGACCGCCCTCCGCCATGATCGTCTGACCCTGGTGCAGCGAACTCCACCACTCGACCGAGTAGTGCACGATAATGACGTTGACGACGCCGACCAGCGCCAGCAACGCGCTGGCCTTGTCGGCCTTTGCCGTGTCGTCGATCGCAGCACGGAGCGCCATGTAGCCGAAATAGAAGAACAGCAGGATGAGTTCGGACATCATGCGCGGGTCCGCCCATTCCCACCAGGTGCCCCACATCGGCCGGCCCCAGATCGAGCCCGTGGCCAGCGCGAGGAACGTGAACCACGCACCGAGCGGCGCCGCGGACGCGGCGACCGCGTGTGCGAGCTTCATGCGCCAGATGAGACCGATGCCGCCCGCGACCGCCACGATCATGTACGCCATCAGCGACAGGTACGCCGAGGGCACATGGATGTAGATGATCCGGAACGCATCGCCCTGCTGGTAGTCCATCGGCGCCAGGAACAGGCCGGAATAGACGCCGTAGGCGATAAGGGCAAGGCCCGGCAGCAGCAGCCAGGTGCTGAAGGCCGGGGCAATCCTATAGAAGTGTGGCGGCGAAGCCAGCTGGTGAAACCATTTCCACATGGGCGGGGATTCTACTCGTTACTAATACGTAATGCGGCGGCTGTTGCATAAGGCGCCAGGCTCAGCGTACCGACCGCGTAAGCGGACAGTGCCCAGATTCCGGCTGAATATGTCTCGTTCCCGGCCGCGAGCGACACGGTGTTGGCGCCGATGATGAGCACCGGCATCGACAACGGCAAGATCAGAAGGCTTAGCAGCGCAGTTCCGCGGTGCAGGCCGACCGTCAGCGCCGCCCCTATCGACCCTAACAGGCTCAGGCTTATGGTGCCCAGCGTGAGGGTCAGCATCAACACTAGGACAACATCGCCGGGCATTCGATAAGTGATAGCCACGATAGGAGAAACCAGTACGAGTGGCAAGCCGCTGGTCAGCCAGTGGGCCGCCGTCTTACCCAGACCCACCAGCGGCAGGGGCTGCGGGCTCACCAGCAGCTGCTCGAGGCTGCCGTCGTCGAAGTCGGAAATGAACAGACTGTTGAGCGAGATCAGCATCGCAAGCAATGCGGCAACCCACAATACCCCGGGTCCGCTGAACGTGAGCTGCTCGGCGCTCGGGCCCACCGCCAGCGGGAACAGCGTACAGACCATGGCGAAGAAGAACAGCGGGTTCAGTACATCGCCGGGACGCTTCCACGCCAGCAACAGGTCGCGCCGGGCCACCGCGACGAGCCCGACGAGCAGGCCGGGCATCTGAGGTCCCTGGTCCGTCATCGCAGAACCACCTTCGTAACCGGCGCGTCGATCTCGACGTCCTGGTGCGCCGCCATCACGCACATGCCGCCCTCGTCGAGGTGTTCCTTAACGAGGTCCATGACCAGTGCCCGGCCCTCGCGGTCGAGATTCGTGAACGGTTCGTCCATCAGCCACAGCGGCACGTCTGCGAGCAACATGCGTGCGAGTGCGACGCGGCGCTGCTGACCGGCCGACAGCGAGCGGAGCGGCAGCGGCTTCAGGCGGCTGATTTCCAGGCGCTCGAACACCTTGTCCAGACCGTCGTCCCCCTGCGGACGCAGCGCCGCCTCGTAACGCAGGTTTTCGACCGGCGTGAGGTCCGCCTTGAGGCCGACGCGATGCGCCGTCCACACCAGCGCACCATGGAATACCTGGCGCTGCTCCGACACCGGCTTGCCATTCCAGCTGACGACGCCATTCTCGAGGTCCAGCATGCCCACCAGGGCCTTCATCAGGCTGGTTTTGCCGCTGCCGTTCGAGCCCTCGAGGATCAGGAGCTCGCCCGACCTGACCGCAAAACTGACGTTGCGGAACAGGCAGCGGTCACCACGGAACAGCGTCAGGCCTTCTGCCGATAGTCGTGCCGTCAATGCCCCGGGCCCCGTGACCAACAGCAGACGCCGTTGTGTATCGCTCTAAAATCCTTTTCTTTCATAAAGTTATTTGTCTTTCCTAAACAAACTTCGAGAACACATCTGCGTCTTTTTGATGCGTATGGAGTTCGCCAATTGTCGTTTGCACGCCATGCCGCGCGGCCGTAGACTGACGAGTCGGGCCCGATTTGTACATAAATAATGCGCGCCGGGCAACGATATCCGCGTATTAACCAATAACGACCGGAGCGAATACTAGCGTATGGATTTAGCCGCGGCAGGCCTGACGGAACAACCGTTCCGCACGCACGGCACGCCGGAACCCATTGTATCGTATGACTCGCACCTCGAGGGGCTCGAGGCGATTCGCGCAGCGTGCGCACAGCCGCACGGGCTCGCGTTGCTGCAGGGCCCGCCGCTGTCCGGCAAATCCACCCTCGTCCGGCACCTTGTCGAATCGCTCGACGACGGCCACGAGTTCGCTGTCGTCGACGGCACCGGCCTGAACACGACCTCCCTGCTCGAAGCCACGCTGAGAGAATTCGGCTACGAGGCCGAATTCGACAGCGACAGCGAACTGCTCGCGATGCTGCGTGTCTTCACGATGCACCAGGCCGCGAAATATCAACCGCCGCTGCTGGTCATCGAGAACACGCACCGGCTGAATCCGAGCGCCCTGCGCGCGCTTTGCAGCCTGGGCGAGCTGCGGTCCCTGAGGAACAACCGTTTGGTCAGTGCGCTCAAGATCGTGCTCGTCAGCGACCGCGCGCTCGATTCGATCATCGAGGCGCCGGCGATGGCGCCGATCGCCAATCGCGTCGCCGTCAATTTCCAGATGCGACCGATGTCCTGCGATGACGCCAAGGAGTACCTGCGCGAGAAGCTCCGCAGGGCCGGCAGCCGGATGCCGGAATACGTCTTCCCGAGCTCGGTGTGCGTCGAGCTGTGGGACGCGTCGGGCGGCTGGCCCGGGGTACTCGACCGAATCGCGATGCTCGCGCTGTCGCGCGCGGATTCGCTGCCGGTCAGTATCTCCTCGATCGAACGACCCACCCTGCCGCACTCGGACTGGGACGAGGACGCGATCGCGGCACTGGAAGACGCCGTGGGTGCTCCCCCGGAGCCGCCGAAACTGTTCGTGAGCCGCGAGGGCGAAACCGTCAGGGAACTCTTGTTCCACCAGCCGCGCCTGCTGATCGGCCGCTCGGAGCACAACGACATTGCGATCCCGAGCCGCTTCGTCAGCCGCCATCACCTGCTGCTGGTGC
>JBFIHC010000018.1:0-37721 GCA_041601995.1 Woeseiaceae bacterium
CGGTGATGCGCTCGACGAGGACCTCGCGATCGATTGCCATCGAGAGGGCCTGGCGCAGCTCCGGATTATCGGCGAACGGCGGCCTGGTCAGGTTGAAGCCGTAGTAGTAGACCCCGAGGGTCGGAGCAACGTGCAGCTCGTCGGCGTAATCGGCGCGGATCTGGTCGAAGTTCTCGGGAGGGACGGTACTCGTGACGTGCAGCTCGTCGGCGCGATAGCGATTAAACTCCGCCAGTTCCTGCGTCACCACGTGATAACGAACGTGGTCGATCGACGTCTCGGCATCGTTCCAGTAGTGGGTATTTCGCTGCAGGTCGATCATCGCGCCGGGCTCCCAGTCCGCCAGCACGTAGGCGCCGTTCGAGAGCAGGGTGCCGGGCCGGGCGAAAGCATCGCCGTGCCGCGCGACCGAACCGCGATGCACCGGGAATGTACTCGGATGGGTCAGCAGGCTCAGAAGATACGGCGTCGGCCTTGCCAGCGAAACGACCAGCGTGCGTTCGTCGGGCGCCAGCACGCCGAGCTCGGCAGGCTCTTTGTCGCCGGCCACGATCGCCGCCGCATTGACGACGTTGCCCAGCTCGGCGGCATAAAACGCCGCCGTCGCCGGATCGACGAGTCGCCGCAGCCCGAACACGAAATCCGCCGCGGTGACCGGGTCGCCGTTCGACCAGCGCGCATCCTCGCGGATACGAAACGTGTAGGTCCGGCCGTCGCCCGCTATTTCCCAGCTTTCCGCCGTCCCGGGAACGAGCTCGCCGGCCGGCGTGTAAGTGACGAGCCCTTCGCCGATGTCCCGCAGCACGTCCGCGGCCTGGGTACTGCGGCTCTTCTGCGGATCGAGTGACTCGGGCTCCGCCGCCAGCGCGCGGTTCAGGGCCGGCGGGCCCGACCGCGATGCTGCTTGGTCGCTGCCGCCCTCGCTGCAGCCGTTCAGGGTGAGCGCAGCGCCTGCCAGAGCCGCGACGATCACCGGCAGCCGTCGACTTGTCTTCATGGGTTGTCCCCGGTCAGGCGCTTTTCGCGAGCTGGCGCTTCTTCAGATGAATGAGCAGTAACGATACGGCGGAAGGGGTCATGCCTTCAAGGCGCGACGCCTGGCCCAGCGTGGCCGGGCGCACGGACTCCAGCCGCTGCCTGGCTTCGTTGGAGAGGCCGTCGACGCTCGCGTAATCGAGGTCGGCGGGCAGCCGCAGCTGCTCCTGCTTCGCGTGTTTCGCGATCTCGCGGTGCTGCCGATCGATATAGCCCGCGTATTTCGCGCGAACCTCGATGGCGAGCTCGACCTGCTCCGCCTGCTCGGCCGTCTCCAGCCGGCCGGCGTCCATCGGCCCGACGGCGCTCAGGCCGCTGACTGCGCGATGCCCGAGCTCGGGCCGGCGCAGCAGCTCGGAGGCCGTGCTCTCGCGCGCAAGCTCCCCGCCCAGTATTGCGCGGTCCGCCTCATTGAGGTCGGTCGGCCGCAGCAGAATACCGTCCAGTCGCCGCTGCTCGGACGCGATCGCGTGGCGCTTGCGCTCGAACAGCGCCCAGCGCCGCTCGTCGACGACGCCGAGTTCGCGCCCGACCGGCGTGAGCCGCTGGTCGGCATTGTCCTCGCGCAGCGTCAGCCGGTATTCGGCGCGGCTCGTGAACATCCGGTATGGCTCGCTGACGCCGCGTGTGATCAGGTCGTCCACCAGCACGCCGATATACGCTTCGTCGCGCCGCGGGTACCAGCCATCCTCCCCGCGCGCCGCGCGCGAAGCATTGATGCCGGCGAGAATTCCCTGCGCGCCGGCTTCCTCGTAGCCGGTCGTGCCGTTGATCTGCCCGGCGAAGAAGAGCCCGGGGACGTGCTTCGTCTCCAGCGTCGGGCGCAGGTCGCGAGGGTCGAAGTAGTCGTACTCGATGGCGTAGCCCGGCTGCGTGATGCGGGCGTTCTCGAAACCGACGATCGTGCGTACGAAGCGCTCCTGGGTCTCGGCCGGCAGGCTCGTCGAGATGCCGTTCGGGTAGACGATGTCGGTATCGAGCCCCTCCGGCTCGACGAAGATCTGGTGCGAAGACTTGTCGGCGAAACGCACGATCTTGTCCTCCACCGACGGGCAGTAGCGCGGACCGACGCCATCGATCTTGCCCGAGTACATTGGCGACTCGTGAAGCGAGGCACGAATAATGTCGTGGGTCTCTTCCCGCGTCTTGGTGATGTGGCAGCAAACCTGCCGCGGATGCTGGCTGCGCTCGCCAATGAAGGAAAACACCGGCGCCGGCGTGTCGCCCGGCTGTTCCTGCATGGCCGCGTAGTCCAGCGTCCGGCCGTCGAGCCGCGGCGGCGTACCCGTCTTGAGTCGTGCCACGCGGAAGGGCATTTCGCGAAGGCGCTCGGCAAGCCGGATCGACGGCGCGTCGCCCGCGCGCCCGCCAGGTCGCTCGGTGCTGCCGATCAGGATGCGCCCGCCGAGGAAGGTGCCGACAGTCAGCACGACCGATGACGCAAAAAACACCGCCCCGTCCGCGGTTACGGCGCCGGCCGCGCGGCCGTTCTCGACAAGCAGGTCATCGACACTCGCCTCGACGATCGTCAGGCCGGGCCGGGCCTCGAGCAATGCCTGTATCGCGCCCTTGTAGAGTTCGCGGTCCGCCTGCGCACGGGTAGCGCGCACCGCGGGGCCCTTGCTCGCGTTCAGGGTCCGGAACTGGATGCCGGCGCGGTCGATGGCAGCCGCCATGACGCCGCCGAGGGCATCGATCTCGCGCGTCAGGTGCCCCTTGCCGATGCCGCCGATGGCCGGGTTGCAGCTCATCTGCCCCAGTGCCGATCGCTTCTGCGTGATAAGCAGTGTGCGCGCACCCGTGCGGGCGGCGGCCGTGGAGGCCTCCGTCCCGGCGTGACCGCCGCCGATCACTATGACGTCGAAACGTTTGCGCATGAGCACTACTGGTCAAAAAATGAGCAACACTGGGCGGCGCATTTTAGCGGCCTTTCTTTACATGAGGAAGCGGCGTCGCCAAGATATCGCGGCTTTCACGACCCCCGGACCCTGATGCAGAAGAACAGACGTGCCCGATTGTCCGCCGTTTTGTTGCTCGGTCTCGCTTCCGGCGCCACCGCGCTGGAACTCGAGGACTGCCGCATCAGCGCCGGTCCGGCTTTCCCCGGGATCAAGGCGCGCTGCGGCACGATGCTGCGGCCGGAGAACCCCGCCGACCCCGGTTCGCCGGACATCGAGATCTCGGTGGCCTTGGTGCCGGCGCTGGACCTGAAGCCCGAACCGGACCCGTTCGTGCCGCTGGCGGGCGGGCCGGGCGGCAGCGCCATCGAGTTCTATTCGGCTTACTCGGCCGCTTTCGAGCCGGTGCGCCGGCACCGCGACATACTGCTCGTCGACCAGCGCGGCACGGGATCGTCGTCACGCATGGACTGCGACGTCGACGAAGACATCATCGAAGGCAGGTACAGCGAGGAACAGGTGCTGCGGGTAACGCAGGACTGCCTGGCCGCGCTGCCCCACGATCCGCGTTTCTTCACGACCAGCGTCGCCGTAAGCGACCTCGAGGCGGTGCGCGAGGCGCTCGGCTACGACACGCTCAATCTCTACGGCGTGTCGTACGGCTCCCGGGTAGCGCAGCATTTCACAAAGCGCTACCCCGGCTCGACACGCTCGATCGTGCTGGACGGCGTCGTGCCGCCGCAGCTCGTGCTCGGTCCCGAGATTGCGACCGAGGCGCAAAAGGCGCTGGACGAGATTTTTGCCCGCTGCGCGGCCGACAGCGCGTGCGGCGCTCGCTTCCCCGACCTCGCGCAGGGATTTCGGCGACTCCGGAACGACCTCGAGATTCAGCCGGTCACGGTCGAGATCGCGGACCCGGTCACCGGCCACCTCGAAACGCTGGATTTCGGCCTCTCCGAGCTCGCCGGCGCAGTGCGCATGCTGGCCTACAACGCGCACTCGATTTCGATCCTGCCGCTGCTGGTCCACACCGCGGCGACCGGCAACCTGGAGCCACTGGCGGCGCAGGCGCGAATGATCGCTGCGCAGATGTCGGACGCGCTTGCCCTCGGCATGCACAACGCGGTCATGTGTTCCGAAGACGCGCCTTTCTATGACCGTGAAGCGATCGACCGCGACGCGGTCGAAGCGAGCTACATCGGCATCGTGCAGCTCGACGCGATCGAAGCGATGTGCTCGGTGTGGCCGGCGGGTCCCGTCGATGCCGACTTCCGCGCACCGCTGGCGACCGATATACCGGTGCTGCTGCTGTCGGGCGAAGCCGACCCGATCACGCCGCCCGAGTACGCCGAGCTCGCGATGGTCGACCTCAAAGACGCCCAGCACCTCACGATGCAGAAACAGGGGCACGGCCAGGCGGCTGTCGGCTGCACGCCGCGGCTGATCGGCCTGTTCGTCGAGAGTCCCGGGCGCCTGGCGGACGACGAGGTCAGCTGCCTCGAACGCAGTTTCGTCATGCCGTTCTTCCTCGATTTCACGGGGCCCGCGCCGTGATCCGGGTCGAGGGCATCCACAAGTCCTTCGGCAAGGTGCGCGCTGTCCGCGGCGTGAGCTTCGAGGCGCCGGACGGCAAGATCACCGGCCTGCTTGGACCCAACGGCGCCGGCAAGTCGACCACGCTTCGCGTGCTGTACACGGTGCTGCAGCCCGACAAGGGGCGTGCGTTCATCGACGGCGCCGACGTGGTTACGCAGAGCCTCGAGGCGCGGCGACGCATCGGCGCCTTGCCGCACGGCGCCGGGCTCTACCCGCACCTGACGGCGCGCGAGAACATTGCCTACTACGCGAGGCTCTGCGGCATCGAACCCGGGGCGATCGAGGACCGGGTCGACGGCATCATCCGCCTGCTCGAGATCCGCGACTTCGCCGACCGCCGCACGAAGGGCTTCTCGCAGGGTCAGCGCACCAAGGTCGCGATCGCCCGCAGCCTCGTGCACGACCCTCAGAACATCATCCTCGACGAGCCGTCCAACGGACTCGACGTGATGGCGACGCGATCGCTCCGCGACCTGATCCTCAAGCTGAAAGACGCCGGACGCTGCGTCTTGTTTTCGAGCCACGTGATGCAGGAGGTCGCGGCGCTTTGCGACGACATCTGCATCATCGCCGACGGCCAGGTCGCGATCGACGACTCGGCCGACGGCATCCGCAAGCGAACCGGCTGCGACGACCTCGAGGACGCCTTCGTGAGGGCAATACAGATGGTAGGGCCGGCATGATGCGCACCCTGCTGACCGTATTCCGCAAGGAAGTGCTGGACAACGTGCGCGACCGGCGTACGCTGGTTTCCGCGCTGATCATGGGCCCGCTGTTCGGCCCTTTGCTGTTCGCGTTCATGATCAACCTGTCCATCGAGCGCTCCCTCGAAGACGCCGAGCGGGTCATCGACCTGCCGGTGATCGGCCAACAGCACGCTCCGAATCTCGTCCGCTACCTCGAAAGCCGCAACATCGATGCCGTCGAAGGCCCCGCCGATCGCGGTGCGGCGCTGGCCGCCGTCAGCACCGGCGCCCACGACGTGGTGGTCGTGATTCCGCCGGAGTTCGCCGGGCAGTTCGCGGACGGCATTCCGGCGCGCATCGAGGTCATTGCGGACCAGTCGAACTCGCAGGCTGACCGCCAGGCGCGCCGCGTACGTGGCGCGCTGCACGCATACAGCGGTGAGCTTGCATCGATCCGCCTGTCGGCGCGCGGGTTAAGTCCGCTCGCGTTGCGGCCGTTGAACATCGACGACGTCGACGTTTCCACGCCGAGCGGCCGCTCCGCGATCCTGCTCGGCATGATGAGCTATTTCCTGATCTTCGCCCTGCTCATGGGCGGCATGTACCTGGCCATCGATACCACTGCGGGCGAGCGTGAGCGCGGTTCGCTCGAGCCGCTGCTTGCGCTGCCCGTTACCCGTAACCAGCTGCTGCTCGGCAAGATCGCCGCAACCTGCGTGTTCATGGCGCTGTCGCTCGGCCTGGCGCTGGGGTCGTTCTACGTCGCCCTCAAGTTCATGCCGCTCGACGAGCTGGGAATGACGCCCAACTTCGGGCCGCCGACGGTCGCCGCCGCCTTCCTGGTGCTGGCGCCATTCATCCTCCTCGGAGCCGCCGTAATGACGCTGGTGGCGTCATTCACGAAAAGCTACCGCGAAGCGCAAACCTGGCTCAGCGGAGTGCTGCTCGCGCCGACGCTGCCGATACTCATCGTCAGCATCCTCACGCTCAGGCCGCGGCTCGAGTTCATGTTCGTGCCGAGCCTGAGCCAGCACCTGCTGCTCGTCGACATGGTCAAGAACGAGCCGCTCGAGCCCCTGCACGTCGCGATCTCGGCCGGCAGCACGCTGCTGCTCGGCGGGCTGCTGACCTGGGTCTGCGCCCGGCTGTACCGGCGCGAGGGTCTCCTCGGTTGACAATCCCGGCCAATTGCCCAACATGGGCGGTCCGGGCACAACGATAACGATTATGTCCCTGTTCTCCGAGCTCAGACGCCGCAACGTCTTCAAGGTCTTGCTGGTCTACCTGATCGCGGGCTGGCTGATCGTCAAGCTCCTCCACCACCTGCACCCGCTGTTCGGCCTGCCGCACTGGATCGAGAAGCTCGTCGGCCTGATCCTGCTCATCGGTCTGCCGCTGGCGCTGTACTTCGCCTGGATTTACGAGATCACGCCGGTCGGCCTGAAAAAAGCCGTCGACGTGACCCAGACCCAGTCGATCGTCTACAAAACCGGCCAGAAGCTGAACGCAGCGCTCGCGGTCGTGTCGGTCCTGCTGCTCGCCGCGCTGATCGTCGGCCGCCTGTTCCCGGAGCCGCCGGCGCTGCTCGACCTCGGCCCCAAGATGGTGGCCCCGGCAATGCCCGGCGTGCCGCCCGGCATCCGCAGCGTGACGCTGGATAACGGCCTCGAGATCATCGTCTGGCCGGACCACGACATACCCAACGTGGCGCTTTACTATTTCGTGCGCGCGGGCGCGCGCAACGAGTACCCGGGCATTACCGGCCTGTCACACTTCTTCGAGCACATGATGTTCAATGGCACCGAGGACCTCGAGCCCGGCGAATTCGACCGCATCATGGAGGCGGCCGGTGGCCAGAACAACGCCTACACATCGAACGACGTCACGGTCTACCAGGACTGGTTTCCGCGATCGGCGCTCGAGGTGGTTTTCGAGCTCGAGTCCGAGCGTCTGCAGAACCTCGCGTTCGACCCGGAGGCGGTCGAGAGCGAGCGGGGCGTGATCATTTCGGAGCGCCGCACGACGGTCGACAACAACAACATCAGCAGACTGCTGGAACAGATGCGGGCGACCGCCTACATCGCGCACCCGTACCAATTTCCGATCATCGGCTGGCCGTCCGACATCGAGTCCTGGACGGTGGACGACCTCGAGCGTTACTACCGGACCTACTATGCACCGAACAACATCACGATGGTGGTCGCCGGGGACGTAACGCCAGCGGAGATCCTCGATCTCGCGGAGGACTACCTAGAGGACCTTGAGGCACAGGATCCGCCCGCCGCCGTCCGCACCGTGGAACCCGAACAACAGGGCGAGCGGCGCGTGGTCATCGAGACCGACGCGCGTACACCGATGCTGCACATCGCCTTTCACGCCGGCCGCGCGGCAGACCCCGAGACCCTGGCGATGAACCTGCTGCTCAGCATACTGGTGGACGGCGATTCGTCCCGTCTGCACCGGCGGCTGGTCGAAGAGGAACAGCTGGCGATTTCGGTCGGCGGCTTCCAGTTCGAGGGCTTCGATCCGGGGCTGGTGTATTTCTACGCCACGCTGCCGGCCGGCGGCGATCTCGGCCTGCTCGAACAGCGCATTTTCGACGAACTCGCGCGTGTCGCCGCCGAAGGGGTCAGCACCGATGAACTCGCCAAGGCGCGCAACATGATGCTGGCCGATTTCTGGCGCTCGATGGCCACTATCAACGGCAAGGCGGCGGGGCTCGGTGACGCAGCCGTGTTCCGTGGTGGCTACGAGGCGCTCTTCGATTTGCCCGCTGACATCGAGGCGCTCTCCGCCGACGAATTGAAGGCTGTCGCGGCGTCTGTTTTCCGCCGCAGCAACGCCACGATCGGCTTGCTGCATGCGCCGGCCGCGGAGGACGAAGAATGACGCCCGGCCGCACCTTGCTGCAGGTCACCGTCCTGTCGTTCGCGCTTTTGTCCGGCGCGGCCTTCGGCGCCGGCGTCACGCTGCCGGACTTCGAGCGGGTAGAGCTCGCGAACGGTACCGTGCTGCTGGTGAGCGAAAACCGGGAGGTCCCGCTGGTTGCCGTGACGGCGATCTTGCGCGGCGGCGCGCTCGTAGACCCGGAGGGCCGCAGCGGGCTGGCCAGCCTGCTTGCATCGCTGCTCGAGAAAGGCGCCGGCGGCCGCAACGCGGCGCAATTCGCCGAGGCAATCGACGCCAGCGGGGGCCTGCTATCGAGCCGCGCGGACCTCGAGTCGATCACGATTTCCGGCAGCTTCCTCGCCCGAGACGCCGACCTGATGGTCGAGCTGCTGGCCGACATGCTGTTACGGCCGGACCTCGAGCAAACCGAGTTCGACAAGCTGCGCGAGCGCTCGATCAACTTCATTCGTGCCGCAAAAGACACCAACCTGAACGCACTGCTGCCGATCTATGGCCAGGCTTTCCTGTTCGGCGCACACCCTTATGGCAATCCCGTGAGCGGCAGCGAATCGTCGCTCGCCGCGATCCGGCACGCCGATGTGCGCGATTACTATGAACAGCAGCTCGGCGGTGATCGGCTGGTCGTCGCGGTGACCGGCGACTTCGATGCGGCGGCGATGGTCGCGAAGCTGACCGCCGCGTTCGGTGACTGGCAACCGGCTGCGGCGCCACTGTCAGACGTGCCCCGGGCCTCGCCACAGAGCGGACGCCGCGTTTTGCTGATCGACAAGCCGGGCGCCACGCAAACGTATTTCTGGCTGGGCAACGTGGGTGTCGCGCGCAACTACGAGAAACGCGCGGCACTCGACATCGCCAATACGGTGTTCGGCGGCCGCTACACCTCGATGCTCAACACCGAGCTGAGGATGAAGTCCGGCCTCACTTACGGTGCGCAATCGCAACTCTCCAGGGCGTCTCGCCCCGGCTCGCTCGCCATCGTCTCGTACACACCGACGGAGACCACGTTCGAAGCGATCGATAAGGCGCTCGGTGTACTCGACCGGCTGCGCGGGGCCGGCGTCGACCAGAAAGCGCTCGCGTCCGCGCGCAACTACATCCTCGGTCAGTTTCCGACGACGCTGGAAACCGCCGCGCAGCTCGGCAGGCAACTGGCGGCACTGGCGGCCTTCGGTCTCGACGTGGGCTACATCAACGGCTACGGCCAGGCGCTCATGGCAACCGACGAGGCGACGGTCGCCGCCGTGATCCAAGCCGTCTATCCGTCGCCGGACGATCTCGTTTTCGTGCTGCTCGGCGACGCCGAAGCGATTCGCGAGCGGGCGGGCGAGTACGGGCCCCTCATCGAGATGTCGATCACCGAGCCGCGCTTCAGGGCACCGCCCGCGGACAACGACGAGTAGCCGCCGGGGCCTGCCAGGCTATTTGCCGATACAGAATTCCGAGAAGATACGGCCGAGCAGGTCGTCAGCCGTGAATTCGCCGGTGATGGTGCCCAGCGCCTGCTGGGCCAGGCGCAGCTCTTCGGCGAGCAGCTCGCCAGCCCGCGCGTCGCGCAGCGCCGCCCTTCCCCCTTCGAAGTGTTTCCGGGCATCGCGCAGCGCCGCCACGTGACGCTGCCGCGCAGTGAAGGCGCCCTCGCCGAGGTCGCGGAAGCCCGCGAGCTCACGGATGCGCGTGCGCAGCGCGTCGAGCCCCGCGCCGGTCTGCGCCGACAACCTTACGACGGGCGGCTCGCCGGCGGCGATCCCGGGGCCCTCGCCGGTAAGGTCGATTTTGTTGCGCACAATCGTGACCGGGATTCCGTCCGGGACCGGCTCGGCGATCCGCTCCGGAATCGCTTCGCTCGCATCCTGGATCCAGAGCACCGCGTCCGCCTCCGCCATCGCCTTGCGCGCCCGGCGAATACCCTCTTCCTCGATGCGGTCCGGGTTGTCGCGCAGGCCCGCCGTGTCCACGAGCTCGACCGCGAGCCCGTCTATGTTGATACGCTCCCGCAGCACGTCCCGGGTGGTGCCGGCGACCTCGGTAACGATCGCCGTTTCTTCCCCCGACAGGCGATTCATCAGGCTGGACTTGCCCGCGTTCGGCTTGCCGACGATGACCACCTGGTAGCCGTCTCGCAGCACGCGCCCCACGGTCGCGCGCGACAGCAGGGACTCGAACGATGCCGCGCAGCGCTCGAGCCGCGCGGCGAGTTCGTCGTCGGCGAGGAAGTCGATTTCTTCCTCGGGGAAATCGATCGCCGCCTCGACGTAGACGCGAATCGCGGTCAACTGCTCCGTGAGACCGTGGACGGCAATGGAAAACGCACCGCTGAGCGAACGCAGGGCCGCGCGCGCCGCTTGCTCCGTGCCGCTCGCGACCAGGTCGGCCACGGCTTCCGCCTGTGCCAGGTCGAGCTTGCCGTTGACGAACGCCCGCCGGGTGAATTCGCCCGGTTCGGCCCGCCGGGCCCCGAGCCTCAACGCCGCCTCCACCAGCAAAGACATCACGACCGGGCCGCCGTGGCCGTGCAGCTCCAGGACCGACTCGCCGGTGAACGAGGCCGGCCCAGGAAAGTACAGCGCCAGCCCCTTGTCCAGCGGCTCGCCGGCCGCGTCCGCGAACGTGGCATAAGTCGCGACCCGCGCTTCCGGTAAACTCCCGAGCATGGCCCGGGCGATGCGCCCGGAATCCGCGCCCGAAATGCGCACGACCCCGACCCCGCCCGTGCCGGGCGGCGTGGCAACAGCGACGATCGTGTCTTCGGGGCTCGACATACGGCAATGAAAGCACAGGTAAACCCGACATGCAGAACAGGAAGGTCTCTTTCGACAACGACGAAGGCCACACCCTCTCCGGACTCATGGCGCTGCCCGAGACGACGCCGCGAGCCTACGCGCTGTTTGCGCATTGCTTTACCTGCTCGAAGAATCTCAAGGCGGCGACCAACATCGCACGTGCGCTGGCCGATTCCGGCATCGCCGTGCTGCGCTTCGATTTCACGGGGCTGGGCCAGAGCGAAGGCGAGTTCGCCGATACGAATTTCTCATCGAACGTCAGCGACCTGCTCGCCGCGGTGCGCTTTCTCGAGCAAGACTACCGTGCGCCGGAAATCCTGGTCGGCCACTCGCTCGGCGGGACAGCGATATTGCAGGCCGCGGCCGCCGTTCCGTCGGCGGCCGCAGTGGCGACAATAGGCTCGCCATCGGAGCCGGGCCACGTTCGGCACCTGCTTGCGGGTGCCGAAGCAACGCTGCGGGACGAGGGTTGCGCGAAGGTGGATCTCGGGGGCCGGCCGTTCACGATCAAGCAACAATTTCTCGACGATCTCGAGCACCACGAATTACCGGCGGCGATTCGATCGCTGCGCAGGGCGCTGCTGATCATGCATGCGCCGCTGGATGACATCGTCGAGATCGACAACGCGTCGGCGCTGTTTGCGAACGCGCTGCACCCGAAGAGCTTCGTCAGCCTGGACCAGGCCGATCACCTGCTTACCCGCGAAGAGGACTCGCTGTACGCGGGCCGGGTGCTGGCGGCCTGGGCGTCGCGATACCTCGACGCCGATGGCGCAGACGTTGCGTCGGATCCGCCCGACACGGGGGACTACGAAACGGCCGCGCGGACCCGGACAGGCGGGTTTCGCACGGACATCCTCGCGGGCGGCCATGCGCTGGTCGCGGACGAGCCTTCGTCCGTCGGCGGCACGGATGCCGGCCCGTCACCGTACGATCTCCTGGCCGCCGCGCTCGCTGCCTGCACGTCCATGACGTTGAGGATGTACGCGACCCACAAGAAGATCGGCCTCGAATCGGCCACGGTGCGCGTCAGGCACGGCAAGATCCACGCGGAGGACTGTGTGGACTGCGAGAAATCGGATGGGCGAATCGACCAGTTCGAGCGCGAGCTGGTGCTAACCGGCGACCTCACACAGGTACAGCGGCAGCGGATGCTCGAGATTGCCGATCGTTGCCCGGTACACCGGACCCTGCATGGCGAGGTGAACGTGCGAACCGCGCTCGCCGACGCGTGATTACGCGGCGGCCGAAGATCAGGGCTTGGTCTTTTTCTTCTTGCCGGATTTGCGGTCCTTCTCTTCCTGCTCCACGACCTTGTTGATCTTCCATTGCTGCGCGATCGACAGGATGGTATTGGTCGCCCAGTAAAGGACGAGGCCGGATGGGAAGAACGCGAAGAAACCGGTGAATAAAATCGGCATGATCTGCATGACCCGCGCCTGGACCGGGTCCGCGGGTGCTGGGTTGAGCTTTTGCTGCAGCAGCATCGCCGCGCCCATGATCAGCGGCAGGATGAAATACGGGTCGCGGGTCGAGAGGTCCGTGATCCACAGCGCGAAGGGCGCCTGGCGCATTTCCACGCTCTCGATCAGCACCCAGTAGAACGCCAGGAAAAACGGCATCTGGATCAGTATGGGCAGGCAGCCCGCCGCGGGATTGACCTTCTCCCGCTTGTACAGATCCATCATCTGTTGCGACAGCTGCTGCCGGTCGTCCTTGTAGCGCTCCTGCAGCGCCTTGACGCGCGGCTGCAGGTTGCGCATTTTCGCCATAGAGCGGCCGCTCGATTCGGTCATCTTGTAGAACACCAGCTTGATCAGCACCGTGACCAGGATGATCGAGACGCCCCAGTTGCCAACGAAGTCGTGGATGAATGCAAGCAGCCAGAACATCGGCTGCGAGAGTATTGTGAGCCAGCCGTAATCCACGGTCAGCTTCAGGCGCTCGTGCAGCTCTTCGAGCTGCGACTGCATCTTCGGCCCGACGAACAGCTGGCGGGTGAACGTCTCTGATGCCCCCGGCTCGACGGTACGTTTCGCCCCGACGACGCTGGCGATCATCGTATCGCCGCGGACTTCCACGCGATAGACATGCGGTGCCCCGGCCTGCGGCACGACAGCGCTCAGGAAGTGATGCTGGATCGCAGCGACCCAGCCGTCGGGCGTCGAGAATTCAACCGGCCCTTTGTCCAGCAGGTCGTCCCGCTTGTGCTTTTCAGCCTTGTCGCCGTTGTAGGTCTGCGGCCCGTCGAAGGAATAGGAGTCCACGTCGAACATCGAGCGATCGATGCCCTTCGAGCGACGCAGCAGTTGCGTGTACTGATCGCCGCGCCACGGCAGCTCGCTGTCGTTGTCCAGGGTCTGCTCGACCTCGATCACGTAGCTGCCGCGGCGCAGGTGAAAGCGCTTCTCGATGGTGACGCCGCTCTCGTCGGTCCACGTCAGAGGGACCACGAGCTCCTCTGCATCACCGAGCGCGTAGTCGCTGCGTGCGGCGCTGAACAGGGTGTCCTGGTCGGCCGACGCCCCGCTCGCGCTGCGCAGCCCGGTGCGAATGAGCCCGAAATTGCGGCGTTGCGGGCTCAGAAGCTCCACGAGTTCATCAGGCTGGTCTTTGTGGATCGGATAGCCGAGGATCCTTGCACGGACGAGCGTGCCGCCGCGCGTCGAAATCTGCAGCTCGAAGACGTCCGTGCGTACCGTGATGATACGACCCTGCCCGTCCGTATCGGCGGGCTCGGTGCCCGGTAGTTCGCTGCCGGGCTCCACCGGCTCATCGGCAACCGTGCCCAGTTCCGGTAACGACAACTGGTCTTCGGTGGGCGCTTCCTGCGGCGCGTCGGTTTCTGCCGTGGGCGCGGCAGGCACGGGCGCCGGCCCGTAGTCCTGCATCCAGGTCTGGTAAGTAAACCAGAGCAGCATGCCGAAGGTGGCCCAAACCAGCAGTCGTTGATTGTCCATGCGTTATTATTCCTGCTCGCTTTCGGCCGCGCTGTCCAGGCTACATCGTCGCCAGTGAGCGGCCAGGCTGTCAAACAGTTGCCGGCGCGTGGCCGTCGCCGCTGCAGGCTGGTTGATCACGACGAGGTCAAGGCCTTGTAATTCGGCCTGGTGTTGCCTGAAAGACTCCCTGACGATGCGCTTTATTGTGTTTCTTGATGTCGACTTACGACAATGTTTCTTCGAGATCGCGAGCCCCAGCCTCGCGTGCTGGTCCCCGTTCTCCCGGCATAGCACGGTAAACCACTTGTCTCGGCTACGCTTCGCTTTCTCGAACACGCGGCCGAACGCTGCCGCATTCAATAACCGGTTTTGACGTCGAAACCGGAATAATGCGGTGCGTGAGTTGCCGGATTTCAATCCTGGTGGTTGCTGCGCTGCGGGCCGGGCCGCAGGCGGGTTTACGGCGTCAGCTTCGCTCGACCCTTGGCGCGGCGGCGCTTTAGCACAAGCCGGCCTGCCTTGGTGGCCATACGGGCGCGGAAGCCATGCGTGCGTGCGCGCTTCAGATTGCTGGGCTGATACGTACGTTTCATGTTCCTGCTACCTGTGTAGTCGGGCGATCACCGGGCGCCGCCCGCAAAAGGGTCGGCAAGGGTACGCCCGACCTCCAGCAGTGTCAATAGAATGGCCGGAAAGGCCGGGCCCGGCTGGACGATATCAGGGAAAAACACCAATTGGCAGCAGCTTCTTATCCGGTATAGACTGCCCGGTCTCACTCTCAAAAGCGCCTCCCAGGGGCATGTTGGGGACTTCCTTGCCGGCCGAAACAACGCTCTGGAATCGTTGCATCCGTGACCTGCAGGCGGAGCTGCCGGAGCAACAGTTCAACACGTGGATTCGCCCCCTCCAGGCCGTCGAGGACGAGGGCCGACTCAAGCTGTTGGCGCCGAATCGTTTCGTCGTGGACTGGCTGCAGGAACACTATATCCAGAGGATTTTGGAGATCATCGACGGCTCGGGCGGCAACACCACGGAGCTGGTGGTCGAGGTCGGTTCGCGGCAAGCGGCCGCGGCGCCGCCGGAGCGTTCGGCGACCCTGATGCCGAGACCGGCGGCGGACCCCGGGCCGGCGACGATTGCGTCTCGTCTCAACCCGGCATTTACGTTCCAGAATTTCGTCGAGGGCAAGAGCAACCAGCTCGCCAGAGCGGCCGCGTCGCAGGTTGGCGAGAACCCGGGCACATCGTATAACCCGCTGTTCATATACGGCGGCGTGGGTCTCGGCAAGACCCACCTGATGCAGGCGGTCGGTAGCGCGATGCTGGCGCGGAACCCGAATGCGCGCGTTGCCTACGTGCACTCGGAGCGCTTCGTCGGCGATATGGTGCGAGGCCTTCAACACAACAAGATTTCCGAATTCAAGCGCTCGTACCGATCGCTGGACGCCCTGTTGATCGATGACATCCAGTTCTTCGCGGGCAAGGAACGTTCGCAGGAAGAGTTTTTCCACACTTTCAATGCCCTCCTCGAGGGCCAGCGACAGATCGTCCTGACCTGCGACCGCTACCCGAAAGAGGTCGTCGGGCTCGAGGAACGGCTCAAATCCCGGTTTGGCTGGGGGCTGACCGTCGCAATCGAACCGCCGGAACTGGAAACGTCGGTGGCAATCCTGATGAGCAAGGCGGATGCGGATGGCGTCGAGCTACCGGAGCAGGTCGCGTTTTTTATCGCGAAGCGCATCCGTTCTAACGTTCGTGAGCTGGAAGGCGCATTACGGCGCGTAATCGCAAACTCGAAGTTCACCGGGCGACCGATTAATCTCGAATTTGCAAAAGAGGCGCTTCGCGACCTGCTCGCGTTGCAGGAACGCCTGGTGTCTATCGAGAATATCCAGAAAACCGTGGCGGAGTATTTCAAGATCCGTGTCGGCGACTTGCTGTCGAAGAAACGCAGCCGGTCGATCGCCCGGCCACGGCAGGTTGCGATGGCGTTGGCCAAGGAGCTGACGAACCACAGTCTACCGGAGATCGGCGATGCTTTCGGCGGCCGGGACCATACGACGGTGTTGCACGCGTGTCGCCGCATCGCGGCGTTACGCGAGACCGAGAAGCGGATTGATGAAGACTATTTGAACCTGTTAAGAACGCTGACCGGTTGATGTGGATAAGCGGTGGATAAACTCGAGTGCATAAGTTATCCACATAGTACGCACAACCAGGAGACCGGAAGTGCACCGGCTTAGGGGTGGTAAAAACCTAATTAAGTATCTGTTTTTAAACGTAGTTTTTTAGTTATGCACAGCTGTTTGATTCACTAATAATTACAGTAAACTAATAATTTCCAATAATTATTAACAGGTGGAACCTATGAAGTTGAGTGCAACCAGGGACGTGCTGCTGAAGCCTTTGCAGGCAGTCATCGGGGTTGTGGAGCGGCGGCAAACCATGCCGATTCTGTCCAACGTCCTGCTCGTCGCAAAAGCCGGGGAGCTTTCGGTTACGGCGACGGACCTCGAAGTGGAACTGGTCGCGCAAGCGAGCGTGGACGTCCAGGCAGGTGGCGAGATCACGGTGTCGGGGAGGAAGCTGCTGGATATCTGTCGCGCGTTGCCCGAGGGGTCTGACATCGCCGTCAGTGTCAGCGGTGAGAAGCTGCATGTGCGCTCCGGGCGTTCCAAGTTCGCGTTGGCGACACTGCCGGCGGCCGAGTTCCCGAGTGTCGAAGACATCAAGGCAAGCCAGAGTATTTCGGTCGGCCAGGATGTGCTGGGGCGGCTTATCGAGAAAACGCATTTCTCGATGGCGCAGCAGGACGTGCGTTATTACCTGAACGGCATGCTGCTCGAAACCGCTGGCGAGCACATCCGGTCGGTGGCGACGGATGGGCACCGGCTGGCGCTGTGCCAGGCCGAGCTGGACGGTGCGAAACTCGACAAACAGCAGGTAATCGTGCCACGCAAGGGGGTTCTGGAGCTGCAGCGGTTGCTGACGGGGGAAGGCAACGTAGACGTCGTGCTGGGCGCGAATCATGTGCGCATCCAGCTGGACGGAATCCGGTTTACCTCCAAGCTGATCGACGGGCGTTTCCCGGAGTACGACCGCGTGATACCTCGGGATTCCTCGAATGAAGTGCGCTCGGACAGAGCGGTGTTGCGGGGTGGCCTGCAACGAACGGCGATTCTCTCGAACGAAAAGTACCGGGGCATCCGCCTGATCATCCGGGACGATGCGCTGATCCTTCAGGCGCATAACCCGGAGCAGGAAGAGGCGGAGGAAGAACTGGAAGTCAGTTACAAGGGCGATGATATCGAGATCGGCTTTAACGTGAATTACCTCCTGGACGCGATCGGTGCGGTGGACGGAGAGGAGGTCGCGCTGTCGGTCGTGGACAGCAATTCCAGTTGCCTGATACGGGCGCCGGGACAGGATGACTGCAAGTTCGTGGTTATGCCGATGCGCCTCTGAGGCGGCGCTCGGACGGCGCACGTGGCGATAAAGCGCTTCACGGCGCAGGCGTTTCGGTGTCTCACGGCCGTTGAGCTTGAGCCGGCCCCGGACTACACGCTGATCATTGGAGCGAACGCCTCCGGCAAGACCAGCCTGCTGGAGGCTATTGCCTATCTCGGGCGCGGCAAATCCTTTCGGGGGGCGCCGTCCGGCACCCTCATCCAGCACGGCGAACAGGCGTTCGTGCTGTTCGGCCAGGTCGAATCGGGGGGGCGGCTGGCCAGTGTCGGGGTTCGCAACAGCCGTGCGGGGCTCGAAGTAAAGGTCGACGGCGAGACCGGCGGCGGCGCCGCGGCGCTCGCAGCCGCGCTGCCGCTGCAGGTGATCGATCCGGACGTGCACAACCTGGTGAGTGGTGGGCCGGACGAGCGCAGGCGGTTTCTCGACTGGCTGGTGTTTCACGTGGAACCGGAATACCTGGGGCTGTGGCGCCAGTTCCGGCGGGTGCTGAAGCAACGCAACGCGGCGCTCAAGGCGGGCGGGCAGCGAGAGGCCCTGCGGGCGTGGGACGCCGAGTTCTGCCGGCTGGGGGAGCGGGTCGGCGCGGTCCGGCAGGAGGTTCTCGAGGGCTGCCTGAACACGCTGCGGGGCTACGGCCATGCGTTGCTGGGGGCCGATATCGATTTCCGGTATGCGTCCGGGTGGAGCCGGAACCGGGTGCTGCCGGAGGCCCTCGAAGACCACCTGGAGCGCGATCGTGCGCTCGGCGCGACGCAGGTCGGCCCGCACCGGGCGGATTTGCGGCTGATTTACGATGAGCGGCAGGCCCGGCGACTGGTGTCACGCGGGCAGCAAAAGTTGCTCGCAAGCTCGATGATCCTCGCGGCGACGGCGACGGCGCAGGCGGCGCTCGGGCGGCCGCTGCTCCTGCTCCTGGATGATCCCGCCGCAGAACTGGACCGGGTTTCGCTGGGGTGCCTGATGGAGCAGGTTGCGGCCCTCCGCAGCCAGGTCATTGCAACCAGCCTGGACGCCGGCGAGTTGCCGTTTGCTTCCTCTCCGCGGGTGTTCCACGTGGAACACGGCTCGCTGTCGGAGGCGCCGCACAGCGCCTGATTGCGCGCGTCGAGGGCGCCTCTGCCGGTTCGCGAAAGCCATCAAAAAAGACGCCGTTGAGGCTCGTTTAAGGGCCTGATTTTGATACAATAAGCCGGTTTTTACCCGAGGAAATCGAATGGCCGATTCGAAGAACTATACTTCCAGTAATATCAAGGTCTTAAAGGGCCTTGAGGCGGTGCGCAAACGGCCCGGAATGTACATCGGCGACACCGATGACGGCACCGGGCTGCACCACATGGTTTTCGAAGTCGTCGATAACTCCATCGACGAGGCGCTCGCCGGTCATTGCAGCCTCATCACCGTGACGATTCACGCCGATGAATCGGTCACCATCATCGATGACGGGCGCGGTATCCCGGTTGATGAACACCCCGAAGAACGGCGTTCCGCGGCCGAGGTCATCATGACCGTGCTGCACGCCGGCGGAAAGTTCGACGACAACTCCTACAAGGTCTCCGGCGGCCTGCACGGCGTGGGTGTGTCGGTCGTGAACGCCCTGTCCGAGCAGCTGACCCTGACGATCCATCGCGAGGGCAAGATCTACCAGCAGGAATACGCCCATGGTGAGCCGCTCGCGCCGCTGGCCGAAGTCGGGACCACCGACCGCACCGGCACGACGCTCCGGTTCAAGCCGAGCAGCAACACGTTCAACAACATCGAGTTCCACTACGACATCCTGGCGCGACGTCTGCGCGAGCTGTCGTTCCTGAATTCGGGGGTGCGTATCCGCCTGATCGACGAGCGGGACGAGCGCGAGGACGTTTTCCAGTACGAGGGCGGCATTCGCGCATTTGTCGAACACCTGAACCGGAACAAGAATCCGATCCACTCGACGGTCTTTCACTTCTCGAGCATGTTCGACGATGTCGGCGTCGAGGCCGCGCTGCAGTGGAACGATGGCTACCAGGAGAGCATGTTCTGCTACACCAACAATATCCCGCAGCGGGACGGCGGCACCCACCTGGCCGGCTTTCGCAGCGCGCTCACGCGCACGCTGAACGCCTACATCGAAAAGGAGCTGAGCGGGCGCAAGGAAAAAGCAACGCCGTCGGGCGATGATGCCCGCGAGGGGTTGACGGCGGTGCTGTCGGTGAAAGTCCCGGACCCGAAGTTCTCGTCCCAGACCAAGGACAAATTGGTTTCATCTGAAATTAAAGGCATCGTGGAACAGGCCATGGCGACCCGGCTCGAGGAATACCTCCTCGAACAGCCGCAGGAAGCCAAGGCCATCGTGTCCAAGATTATCGATGCCGCGCGAGCGCGGGAGGCCGCGCGCAAGGCACGCGAGATGACCCGTCGCAAGGGCGCGCTCGACGTGGCCGGCCTGCCGGGCAAGCTTGCCGATTGCCAGGAAAAGGACCCGGCCAAGTCCGAGCTGTTCCTTGTCGAGGGCGATTCGGCCGGCGGCTCGGCGAAACAGGGCCGTGACCGGCGAACCCAGGCCATTCTGCCGCTGAAGGGCAAGATCCTGAACGTCGAGAAGGCGCGCTTCGACAAGATGCTGTCGTCCGCCGAGGTCGGCACGCTGATTACGGCGCTCGGCTGCGGCATCGGACGGGACGACTTCGACCCCGACAAGCTTCGCTACCATCGAATCATCATCATGACCGATGCCGACGTGGACGGCTCTCACATCCGCACCCTGCTGCTCACGTTCTTCTACCGCCAGATGCCGGAGCTGATCGAGCGCGGCCACGTATACATCGCCCAGCCGCCGCTCTACAAGATCAAGCGTGGCAAGCAGGAGGTGTACGTCAAGGACGACGCCGAACTGAACGCCTACCTGTTGGCCTCGGCCCTCGAGGGCGCAGAGCTGCATGTCACTGCCGGCGCGCCGCCGTTGTCCGGTGTGGCGCTCGAGTCGCTGGCCAAGGAGTACATGGCCGTCGAGCACATCTTCAATCGCCTGGCCCGCCGATACGACGACCACGTATTGCGGGCGCTCGTCGGCCTGCCGCAGGTTACCGGTTTGCTCGCAGACGATCTCGACCGCCTGGATGCCTGGACCGCGCAACTCTCCGCGCGCCTGCCGAAAGGCGGCGGCGACCGCGCGCAGCGCAACGGCAATGGCGCGAGTTACGCGGCCTTGCTCGAGCGCGGTGACGAGGACGGGGAAGGCGTGCGCATTGCAGTCACCCGCATCCAGCACGGCATCGGCACCACGCGCCACATACCTCGCGAGTTTTTCGAGACGAACGAATACGCGCATATCATGGCGCTGTCGGCGAAGCTCGATGACCTGCTGGGCGAGGACGCCTACGTGAGCCGCGGTGAGCGCCGACTCGCCGTGAGCGAATTTTCCGACGCTGTCGAGTGGCTCATGGACGAGGCGCGCCGCGGGCAAAGCATCCAGCGCTACAAGGGTCTCGGCGAGATGAACCCCGATCAACTCTGGGACACCACCGTCAATCCCGAGACGCGGCGGCTGATGCAGGTGAAGATCGAGGATGCTGTGAAGGCGGACGAGATTTTCACGACCCTGATGGGCGACCAGGTCGAGCCACGCCGGGAGTTCATCGAGAAAAACGCGCTGACGGTGTCGAACCTCGACGTCTAGCGGATTGACCAGACGGAGGAATGCCGGGCCCGGGGCGGCCGGCGAGGTCTGCTGATGCCTGATAGACGAATAGTCCTGCACGCCGTGTTCGTACTGCTGTTACCGGTGTTCGTGGCGGCGTTCGGCTGGTCGGTGTGGACGGCGCTGTTACTCGTCCTGCTCGCAATACTGTGGCGCTGGGCGATCGTGCTGCAGGGCTTTTTGCAGCCGCCGCCGGCGCCGGACCTGGTCCTGGAGACCATCTCCGCGAGTCACTTCGTGGAAAAGGTGCGCTGGTGCATGGATCGCCTTGGCCTCGACTACCAGGAGGTCCCGTGGTGCGGCACCCTCGGCGCCTTCTACCTTGGCCGCACGGTACCGCGGCTGCACTTCCGGAGCGGCATGGTTCGTTCGCAGATCGGTAATTCCCCGGAGATCCTTCGGTACCTGTGGGGCGCCTACCGCGCGACCCTCGGCACCGCCGCCGAGTTCCTCGAGCCGAGCGAAGAGCGGCTGGAGCTCGAAAGCCGCATCGACCGTTGCGGGGTAAGCCTGCAGGTATGGGTTTACTACCACTTGCTCGACGCGCCGGACCTATGCAAGCACGCCTGGGGCATTGACAGCGAAGCCGTCCCGGGATGGCAGCGCAAGCTGATCGGCGTGCTGTATCCGCTGCAGGCTTTCCTGATGCGCAAGGTGTTTCGCATCACGGACGCCAATTACCAAAAGAGCCGCGACCGCATCGATGCGCTGCTCGCGGAGACCGAAGCGCGCCTGGCCGACGGCCGTCGTTCGATCCTGGGCGGCGACAGCCTCAACTACACCGACCTCGCTTTCGCGGCCATACAGGGCCTGTGGCTGCAGCCGCCGGGGTACGGCGGCCCAGCGGGAATTCGAATAGAACGCGCCAGCGTGCCGCCGGCCATGCGGCAGGACATCGAACGCTGGATTGAAGAATTCCCGCGCGTCACCAGATTTATAGAAGACCTGTATGCGAACCGAAGGAACGAGGGTTAGGCAAATGAAGACAAGCTACCTGATGGCAGCGCTGGCATTGATGGCGGCTTGCGCCGGCACGCCGGAAGTACCGTCCGACGTACAGGCTGTTCGCGATTACGTCGACGTCGGCGAACTCGAGCAGGCGGAGCGGATACGCACCCACGGCTCTGACAAATGGTCGCCCTTGACGGCCTACTACGCGCTCTACAAGAGCCGCGACAGCCGGTATCTGCTGGAGTTCAACCGGATATGCCGCGAGCTGACCGATAACACCCGGATTACGCCGGATCGCCGCTACGACCACAACGTGATGCGCCGCGGCATCGACACGCTGCGCGGCTGCCGCATCGACAAGATGTACCCGCTGACCGAGGCCCAGGCGCTGGAAATCGAAGCGCTCGTCAAGACGGCCGACGGCGGAAACTAAATACCCGACAGCCTGTCTATCCCGGTGGCCGGGCGCGCCCGGGAAGACGGCTCTGCATCGGCCAGGAACACAGGACAACACAACAGGGGACAGCTGTGAGACACGTTTTTTTGGCGGCCGCCACGATAGCGGCCCTGGCGGCCTGCGGTCAGCAGGAAGCACCCACGACCGGCACCGGCGCGCCGGCCGGGCTCACGTCCGGTGTCGCGCTCGACAACATGGACACGAACACCCGTCCGGGTGACGACTTTTTCACGTACGTGAACGGCAAGTGGATCGCCGAAACGGAGATTCCGGCCGACAAGGCGAGCTATGGCGGCTTCGGCATTCTTGCCGACGAGGCCCAGGAAGACGTCAAAGCGATCATCGAGCGCTCTGCGACCGGGGATTTCGCGAAAGGCACGGACGAACAGAAGGTCGGCGATCTGTACAAGTCCTACCTCGACATGGACACGCGCAACGCGAAGGGCGTCGCGCCGCTCGAGCCGGAGCTCGCGCGTATTGCCGCGATAAAGAACCATGACGAGCTTGCGATCTACTTTGCGGCTGCCGGCCGGCGCGGCTACCCGGTGCCCGTCGATATCGGCCAGGTCGCGGACTTCAAGGACCCCAATTACTACATGATCTACGCGTGGCAGAACGGGCTAGGGTTGCCGGATCGCGAGTATTACTTCAAGGAGGACGAGGCCTCGCAAGCAATCCGCGACAAGTACGTCGACCACATCGAAACGATGTTCGGCCTGGCCGGCTTCGAGGAGGGCGCCGCAGCGGCGGCCGAGATCATGGAGCTGGAGACGCGCATCGCGGCCGCGCACATCACCAAGGAGGCTGCGCGGGACTGGCCCAACAACTACAACAAGGTCGCGCTCGACAAGCTCAACGAGGTCATGCCGAATTACAACTGGCAGGGTTACATCGACGAGGCGGGTATCGCGGACATCGACGGCCTCGTGCTGATGATGACGACCTATTTCGAACAGCTCGACGGCATCATCGCGGAGACGCCGATCGATACCTGGAAGACCTACCTGAAGTGGGTGGTACTGAATTCGAGGGCCAACGCGCTCAACAAGGCGATCGACGACCAGGACTTCGAATTCTACGGCCGCGTGCTGCAGGGTCGCGAGGAACAGCGCGAGCCATGGCGGCGCGCGGTTACGACCGTCAACGGCCTGCTCGGGGAGGTCGTCGGCAAGGTCTACGTCAAGGAACATTTTCCGCCCGAAGCGAAGGAGCGCATGCTCGAGCTCGTCGGCAACCTGATCAAGGCCTACGAAAAGAGCATCAGGGAGCTCGACTGGATGTCCGGTGAGACCAAGGCCCAGGCGCTCGACAAGCTGTCCAAGTTCCGCCCGAAGATCGGCTACCCGGACGTGTGGCGTGACTACTCGGCGCTCGACATCGAGGCGGACGACCTTTTCGGCAATATCGAGCGCGCCACGATCGCCGAGTACGAGCGTGAACTCGCGCGCCAGGGCGGCCCCGTGGATCGCGAGGAGTGGGCGATGAATCCGCAGACCGTCAACGCCTACTACATGCCGCCGCTCAACGAGATCGTCTTCCCGGCGGCGATCCTGCAGCCGCCGTTCTTCAACCTGGAGGCTGATGACGCCGTCAATTACGGCGCGATCGGCGCCGTAATCGGCCATGAAATCGGTCACGGTTTCGACGACAAGGGCAGCACCTTTGACGGTGACGGCGTGATGCGCAACTGGTGGACGGAAACCGATCGCACCGAGTTCGAGGCGCGCACGGCGAAGCTGGTCGAACAGTACAACCGGTACAAGCCGTTCGACGACCTGAGTGTGAACGGTGAGTTCACGCTGGGCGAGAACATCGGCGACCTCGGCGGCATCAGCATCGGGCTCCTGGCCTACAAGATGTCGCTGAACGGCGAAGAGCCGCCGGTGATCGACGGCTTCACCGGCATCCAGCGCGTGTTCCTCGGCTACGGCCAGGTATGGCGAAACAAGTACCGCGACGAGGCGCTGCGCCAGCAGATCATGACCGACCCGCACTCACCGTCGAAGTACCGGGCCAACGGCGCCGTCAGAAACGTGCCCGAGTTTTACGAAGCATTCGACGTCAGGGAGGGGGATGCCCTCTACCTGCCGCCGGAGGAGCGCGTCAAGATCTGGTAAGCCGGACACGGGCGCTGCAGGAGCGCTTCCCGAGGCGCGATTCGGCGATCGCGCGCCGGGGCGCGCTCCTACGATTCAGCAGGACCGCGCGCCGCGGCTTTGTTTTTGTAGACCTCGCTGATTTCGTGCATCTTGGTCTCGATCCAGTCCTGCACGATCAGGTTCGTGTCCTTGGGGTCGCGCCCCGCGGCGTCGATGGGCGGGCCGATGCAAAACCGCACTTTGCCGGGCCGCTTGACGAGGCTGCGCTTCCCCCAGAAATCACCGGCGTTGTGGGCGACGGGCACGATCTTGCAGCCGGCGTCGCGTGCGAGCGCCGCACCGCTCACGCCGTAGCGGCGGGTTTCGCCCGGCGGCATGCGCGTACCTTCGGGGAAGATCGTTACCCAGATGCCGGCGTCGAGCTTCTTCTTGCCGTCATTGATGACTTGTTTGACCGCGCTGCGGCCCGCGCTGCGGTTGATGAATATCGGGTCCAGCATCAACTTCATCGCCCAGCCGAGCAGGGGCACCCACATGACTTCGCGCTTGATGACCCAGGCCGTTTTCGGGAAAACCGTGACGTGCCAGTAGGTTTCCAGCGTCGAGGTGTGCTTGATCATGATGACGCTCGGCTCGTCGGGCAGGTTCTCCATGCCCTCGACAACGGGATCCATGCCGCAAAAGAACCGTCCGGCCCAGACGGCCAGACGGCAATAACCGACCGTGATCGCCCAGTGCACGCGCGACGGCGCCCAGAACGTCAGGAGCACCAGCGCGGCGCCGATCGCAACCGAAATGCCACCAAAAGCGAGGAACAGCAGTGAGCGGATCAACAGCATGTCACGCGGCCTCCTCGATCAACGCGCGTGCGGCAGCGGCAAGGTCGTCGTAGACGGGCACGCCGGCGAATTGTTCCGGCAGTGCCGCTTCGGTCTTGCGGCCCTTGCCGCTGCGTACGAGGATAGGCCGGGCGTTCACCGCTGCCGCGGCCTGCAGGTCGCGCAGCGAGTCGCCGACGACCGGTACGCCCTCGAGCGAGATGCCGAAATGGCGCGCCAGCTGTTCGAACAAGCCGGGCCTGGGTTTGCGGCAGTCACAGGCATCGTCGGGGCCGTGCGGGCAAAACACGATGCGGCTGATACGACCGCCGGCATCGTGAACGAGACCCAGCATCTTCGCGTGCATCGCATCGAGGGCCTGCCGGTCGAACAGCCCGCGGGCGAGGCCGGACTGGTTGCTGGCGACCGCCAGCGTAAACCCGGCCCGCGTCAGTGCCGCGATGGCATCGAGGCTTCCCGGAATGGGCTGCCACTCCGCCTCGTTCTTGATGAAGGCCTCCGAGTCGTGGTTGATCACGCCGTCGCGATCGAGGATGACCAGGCCCTTGCCGAGACGTTTCCCGCTCATCGTCAGGCGATGGACAAGCGCGAAATATCGGCCACGTCGAGAAACAGTGCCCGCAGGGCGCCGAGCAGCGCCAGGCGATTCTCCCTCACCGCGGCATCATCGGCCATGACCATGACATCGTCGAAGAACCGGTCCACGGGCTGCCGCAGCGCAGCGAGCTCTTGCAGGACGCGCGTGTAATCACGGTCGGCGAGCAACGGGCCGACGACGTTTCCAGCAGCGACGAGCGCATCATAGAGCGCTCGCTCGGCTTCCTCCTCGAGGCGCTTTTCGCTGACCTCGCCGGTCTCGGTAACTTCGGCCTGCCGCAGGATATTGGCGATGCGCTTGTTGGCGGACGCCAGGCTTTGGGCCTCGTCCAGCTTCAGGAACGCCTGCACCGCCTGCAGCCGGCGCTCGAAGTCGACCAGCGACGCCGGCCGCCGCGCCATGACGGCATCGAAGGTCTCGGTATCCAGCGCGGGGTCGCTGTCGAGGAAATACCGTCTCAGGCGATCGGTTATGAACGTGTACAGAGACTCCTGCAGCGCGCCGGGTTCTTCTTTACCGGCGGGCTGCAGTTCGAGCGCCTTTGCGATGAGCGCATCGAGGTCGAGATCGAGCCCGCACTCGATCGACAGACGAATGATGCCGAGTGCCGAGCGCCGCAGCCCGAACGGGTCGCGGTTGCCGGAGGGCTTCTTGCCGATGGTGAAGATGCCGGCCAGCGTGTCGAGCTTGTCGGCGATTGCCAGCACGCGGCCCTCGTCGGTGGTGGGCAATGCGTCGCCGGCGAAGCGCGGCTGGTAGTGTTCGCGGATCGCTGTCGCGACGCCCTCCGATTCACCGTCGGAGAGCGCGTAGTAGCCGCCCATCGTTCCCTGCAGGTCGGGAAACTCGCCGACCATGCCGGTGAGCAGGTCGCACTTGCAAAGTTCCGCGGCACGCTCCACGGCAGCGCTTTCCATGTCCAGGCTTGCCGCGATCCAGCCGGCCAGTTCCGCGGTACGCGCGCTCTTGTCGAAGAGGCTGCCGAGGCCGCCCTGGTAGACCACGTCGTGCAAGCCTTCGCGGCGCGTGGACAGCGCCTTGCGGCGGTCGTTGTCCCAGAAGAACGCGGCGTCCGCGAGTCGCGGTCGGATCACGCGCTCGTTGCCGTCCCGGACCTTGTCCGGTTCCTTGCTCTCGAGGTTCGCAACCGTTACGAAACAGGGCAGCAACGCGTCGTCATCGTCGGCGATCGGAAAGTAACGCTGGTGGCCGGTCAGCGTGGAAACGACGACCTCGCGCGGCAACTCGAGAAATGACTCGTCGAACTTGCCGAGCACCGGCACCGGCCACTCGACCAGCGCCGCAACCTCATCGAACAGCGACTCGCCGTCGACCACGTTGCCATTCGCCTTTTTTGCCATGGCCTCGACGCCGTCGCGAACCAGTTTCCGCCGGACATCGAAATCGGCGATCACGTGACCGTCCTTCTCGAGCGACGCGACATAGTCGGAGGGCTGCGTGATCGTCACCGGGCCATCGGAATGAAAACGATGGCCCATCGTCGTGTTGCCGCAGGGCAGTCCCATGACGCTGCCCTCGACGATGTCGGTGCCGTGCAGTAACACGATCCAGTGCACCGGGCGCACGAATTCCGCGTCGCCGTCGCCCCAGCGCATGCGGCGCGGGATGGGCAGGTCGGCCAGTGCTTTTTCGACCAGCCCGGGGAGCAGTTCGGCCGTGGGCCGGCCTTTCTCCACCGATTCGGCCACGAGCCATGCGCCCTTGTCCGTCTCGATGCGGCCGAGCTCGGCGACGTCGACGCCGCACTTTTTCGCGAACGCCGTTGCGGGCGGCAGCGGACTGCCCTCGTCGTCGAACGCAACCGACACGGGCGGGCCTTTCTGCGACACGCGGTGATCTTCCTGGCCGGCGGCAAGCGCCTCGACGAGCACCGCCAGGCGCCGCGGGCTTGCGAAGGCGTGCAACGCGCCATGCTCGAGGCGGGCTTCGTCGATGCCGCTCTCGAGATTCGCGGCGAAGGCGTCCATGAGCCCTCGCAGCGCCTTCGGTGGCAGCTCCTCGGTGCCGATTTCAACGAGCAGGTCCGCGGGGCTCATGCGCGCTTGCTCCGGGCCCGCACGGATTCCACCATCGGGAATCCCAGTGCCTCGCGGCTGTTGAAATAGGTTTCCGCGACGGCGCGGGCCATGGCCCGTACACGCAGTATGTAGCGCTGGCGCTCGCTCACCGAGATCGCCTGGCGGGCGTCGAGCAGGTTGAAGAGGTGCGATGCTGCGAGCATTTTCTCATACGCGGGCAGCGCCAGGTTCTTCTCGATGAGCCGCTCGCAATCGTGCTCGGCGTGGTCGAAGTCGTGGAACAGCGTGTCGACGTCCGCCTCGTCAAAGTTGTAGCGGGACTGCTCGACCTCGTTCTGGTGGTAGACGTCGCCATAGGTGATGCGGCCCAGCGGACCGTCCGTCCAGACGATGTCGAAGATGCTCTCGACGTTTTGCAAGTACATGGCGAGGCGCTCGAGGCCGTAGGTAATTTCGCCCGTGACCGGACGGCACTCGAGGCCGCCGACCTGCTGGAAGTACGTGAACTGCGTGACCTCCATGCCGTTCAGCCAGACTTCCCAGCCCAGGCCCCAGGCGCCCAGCGTCGGCGACTCCCAGTTGTCTTCGACGAAGCGGATGTCGTGCACGCGCGTGTCGATGCCGATGGCCTGCAGCGACTTCAGGTACAGGTCCTGAAAATCGGCCGGGGACGGTTTGATAACGACCTGGTACTGGTAGTAGTGCTGCAGGCGGAACGGGTTGTCGCCGTACCGGCCGTCCGTCGGCCGCCGGCTGGGCTGCACGTACGCCGCGCTCCACGGCTCAGGGCCCACGGCACGCAGAAACGTCGCCGGGTGGAAGGTCCCGGCACCCATCTCCTTGTCGTAAGGCTGCATGATGACGCAGCCGCGCTCGGCCCAGTACTGCTGCAGGCGGAGAATCAGGTCCTGGAAGGAAAGAAATGACTGTGCGCCCTTCACACTCATGAATCGGGGTCACTGGTGGCAAACCCGCGCAGTATAGGGCACTCGGGCCCATTCGGACACCACCGGCCGGACCGACTGTCCCTGTCAGCGGTCAGGGGCCAGCGATCTTTGTTGTCCCGGCGGCCCGGGCATCTGTCGCCTTCATGGCTCGCCGAGCGTTGCCTCGGTCGACAAGCGACCGCTGCGCCCTGGACCTTCAGCAGGAGCGCGCCACGGCGCGCGATCTCGGTTCGAGAAGCGGTGCTTCGCGACGCCTGCCAAAACGGTGCACCGGCCGACAGACGCACTAGAGTGGTGCGGCCGATACCCGTTTTGCACTATAATAGTGCGAATGGAGCCGGCGATCCCGTTCGAAATCTCATAAAAACAACGGCTTAGGGAAGGCACCATTTTGGCACGCTTAATGCAGTACTACAGGAATTCGGGCCGGCACCCGCTGGCCGTTCATTTGCATAGCGACTTTTGGAGGAAACCATGAAGCCCGCAGAGGTACTCGGCCTCATCAAAGAGAAAGAGGTCAAATTCGTCGACTTTCGGTTCACGGACACGAAAGGAAAAGAACAACACGTAACCGTGCCGTCCCACACGGTCGATGAGGACCTGTTCGAAGAAGGCAAGATGTTCGACGGCTCGTCGATCTCGGGCTGGAAAGGCATCAACGAGTCCGACATGATCCTGCTGCCGGACGCGGCGACGGCCGTCGTGGATATCTTCACCGACGAAGTCACGATGAACCTGCGCTGCAACGTCATCGAGCCGTCGACGATGCAGGGCTACGATCGTTGCCCGCGCTCGCTCGCGGAGCGTGCCGAAGCCTACCTGAAGTCGACGGGTATCGCGGACACCGCGTTCTTCGGCCCGGAGAACGAGTTCTTCGTCTTCGATCACGTCTCCTGGGACGACAACATGCAGGGTGCGTTCTACAAGGTGGATTCCGACGAAGGCGCCTGGAACAGCGACCGCAGCCTCGAAGAAGGCAACACCGGTCACAGGCCGACCGTCAAGGGCGGTTACTTCCCGGTACCGCCGGTCGACTCGCTGCACGACCTGCGTTCCGCGATGTGTCTCGCGCTGGAAGAGCTGGGCCTCGAAACCGAGGTGCATCACCACGAGGTCGCAACGGCCGGCCAGTGCGAGATCGGCGTCAAGTTCAACACGCTGGTTAACAAGGCCGACGAGGTGCAGATTCTCAAGTACGTCGTGCATAACGTCGCCCACGCGTACGGCAAGACGGCAACCTTCATGCCCAAGCCGCTGGTCAACGACAACGGCAACGGCATGCACGTGCACCAGTCGCTTGCGAAGGGTGGCGAGAACCTGTTCTCGGGCGATAGCTACGGCGGGCTTTCCGACACGGCGCTTTATTACATCGGCGGCATCATCAAGCACGCCAAGGCCCTCAATGCCTTCACGAATCCCTCGACCAACAGCTACAAGCGCCTGGTCCCCGGCTTCGAGGCGCCGACGATCCTCGCGTACTCGGCACGCAACCGCTCGGCATCCATCCGCATTCCCTACGTGTCCAACCCGAAGGCACGCCGCATCGAGGTTCGCTTCCCGGATTCGATGGCCAACCCGTACCTCGCGTTTTCGGCGATGATGATGGCTGGCCTCGACGGTATCCAGAACAAGATCCATCCGGGCGATGCGATGGACAAGGATCTCTACGATCTGCCGCCCGAGGAAGAGAAGCAACTGCAGCTGGTGGCGTTCTCCCTCGACGAGGCGCTCGAGGCGCTGGACAAGGACCGCGACTTCCTCAAGGCCGGCGACGTGTTCTCCGACGACCTGATCGACGCCTATATCGACCTGAAGATGGAAAACGTCACGCGGCTGCGCATGACGACCCACCCGGTCGAATTCGACATGTACTACAGCCTCTGAGGGTCCAAAACTGTGAACCGGGCGGCATTTTGGCCGCCCGGTCACTGCCCCAGACGGGGATTAAGTTGTTATGCTAAGCGGATGGATTTGCGCCCTGTTTTCATACTCTTCTGCCTGTTTGCGGCGGCTGCCGCGCCGGCACAGGAAGCCTATCGCTGGGTCGATGAGGACGGTGTGGTGCACTATTCCGATCGGCCCCGGGAGGGCGCCGAAGCCATCCAGTTACCCGCCCCCAACATCGCCACGACACGGCGGGTCCCCAGGGCTGCGGCCGAAGCTGGCGGTGACGAGGAGTCGGCAACCGAGCCCGCCCCCGGCTATACCAGCATCGAGATTCTGTCGCCCAAGCCGGAAGAGACGCTATGGAACATCGAGGGCGTCCTGAACGTTTCGGTGGCGCTGCAGCCGGGCCTGCAGCCGGGCCACCAGGTTCGCGCGTATTTCGACGGCGAGATGCAGCCGGTGAGCGGGACGAGCTTCCAGCTGCAGGAGGTCTGGCGGGGAGTCCACAACATCCAGGTGGAAGTAGTGGACGCGACCGGGAGACTGATGATTCGCAGCAAGCCGAACCGCTTTTACGTGCAGCAGAGCACGGTGGCGTTCTAGGCGACGGCGGCATCCTCGAGCACGCCAAGAACATCCTCGACAGCCTGAGTTCGGGCGTCATCCTGCTGGACAGAAACCTGCTCATCGTGAGCCTGAATCCTGCCGCGGAAAACATCCTGGGCATGAGCCAGCGGCGCGCACGCGGCGAGTCGTTGCTGCGGCTTCTCGACGACGATCCCGAGCTCCGCGACATCCTGAGCCGGGTCAGTGCGACGGGCGACCATTACGCCAACGAACTGCGTCTCGGGCCGAACGAGGTGCAGCCGGATGAACGCATCGTCGACTGCCGCGTCTCTCCGATCACGAGCGGTGTGGCGACGCTGCTCGTCGAACTCACCGACGTGACCCGGCGCTCGAAGATCAGCCGCGAGAACGCGCTGCTCATCCAGCACGGTGCCGGCCGGCAGATGATTCGGCAGCTCGCCCACGAGATCAAGAACCCGCTCGGCGGCATCCGCGGCTCCGCGCAATTGCTGGCACGCCAGCTCGAGGACAAGGAACTGACCGAATACACCGACGTCGTGATCAGCGAAACGGACCGCCTCGCCAACCTCGTCGACAGCCTGCTCGGCCCGGGTGGCGCACCCAACAAGCAGCCCCTGAACGTGCACGAACTGATCGAATACGTCGTGCGCATCATCGAGGCCGAGGACCGGCGCTCGCTGCACATCGTGCGCGACTACGACCCCGGGCTGCCACTGATCGAACTCGATCGCGACCAGATGGTGCAGGCATTCCTGAACCTGATGCGCAACGCGGCCACGGCCCTCGACGGCCAGGGTACCATCACGCTGCGCAGCCGCGCGGTCACCAATTTCACTATCGGCGACTTCCGCCACCGGGTGATTGCCAGCATCGAGATCCAGGACGACGGCCCAGGGATCCCGGCGAACCTGCAGGACACGGTGTTCTACCCGCTCGTGACCAGTAATCCGCACGGCACCGGGCTGGGGTTGCCGGCGGCGCAGGAACTGATCAGCCGCCACGGCGGACTGATCGAATTCGAGAGCCGCCCCGGCCGCACGGTGTTCTTCGTGCGCATCCCCCTCGACCAGACGGAACCATCCACATGAGCGGCGACGCGCTGAAGGTCTGGGTCGTGGATGACGATCAGTCCGTGCGCTGGGTGCTCGAGAAAGCACTCCGCCAGGAACAGATGGACACCCGCAGTTTCGAGCGCGCGGAGCACCTGCTCGAAGCGATGGAATACGAGCCGCCCGATGTCCTGGTGACGGACGTGCGTATGCCGGGAATGAGCGGCATTGCGCTGCTCGAAGAGGTGAACCGCCGCTGGCCGGACCTGCCGGTGATCGTGATCACCGCGCACTCGGACCTCGACAATGCCGTCGCCGCCTACAAGGGCGGGGCTTTCGAATACCTGCCCAAGCCCTTCGACATCGATGAGGCCGTGGAGCTGGTGCATCGTGCCGCCCGACGCAACGGCCACGAACCGGAGCAGGCCGCCAGCGCGGCAGAGGAAATCCCGTCCCTGATCGGGCAGGCGCCCGCGATGCAGGAGGTGTTCCGCTCCATCGGCCGGCTGGCCGGCTCGAGCATGACCGTGCTGATCACCGGCGAATCCGGCACCGGCAAGGAACTGGTCGCACGCGCGCTGCACGAACACAGCCCCCGCGCCAACAAGCCGTTCGTGGCGCTCAATACATCCGCTATCGCATCCGAGTTACTCGAGTCCGAGCTGTTCGGGCACGAGAAAGGTGCGTTCACCGGCGCGGACGCGCGCCGCATCGGGCGCTTCGAACAGGCGGACGGCGGTACGCTGTTTCTCGACGAGATCGGTGACATGTCGCCCGCGCTGCAAACGCGCCTGCTGCGGGTGCTGGCGGAAAGCGAGTTCTACCGCGTCGGCGGGCAACAGTCGATCAAGGTCGATGTGCGCGTCATCGCCGCCACCAACCAGGATCTCGCGCGCGCCGTCAAGGAAGCCCGCTTCCGTGAGGATCTCTATCACCGCTTGAACGTCATCCGGATCAACACCCCGCCGCTGCGGCAGCGGCGCGAGGACATCCCGCTGCTCGTGAATCACTACCTCGCCGAGGCGGCACGCGAACTCGCCGCATCCGCGAAGTCGATCGACCCGGACGCCATGGAAGTACTGCGCAGCTACGACTGGCCCGGCAACGTCCGGCAGCTGGTAAACGCAACGCGCCGGCTGACCGTGACCGCCCCGGGCAACATGATTGGCACGCAGGACCTGCCCCCGGAGATGGGCGGCAGCGCATCGCAGGAACGAGCAACAGAGGACTGGACCCGCAGCCTCGCGAGCTGGGCCGAACGCCAGCTCAGCTCCGGCGAAGCGCCGCTACTCGACCGTGCCTTGCCGGAATTCGAAAAGACGCTCATCCTCACCGCCATGAGCCAGACCAAGGGTCACCGCCAGGAAGCCGCGAAGCTCCTCGGCTGGGGCCGCAACACCCTGACCCGCAAGATGAAGGCGCTGCAACTCGACTGAGCTGCAGGAGCGCGCCTCGGCCCGCGATCGCGGTATTCGATCCGCAACCTTTTTGATCCGCCGGTCGGGTTACCCGGGTCTTGCCGAATTCGGCTTGAGTCAGTGTTGAAGGCAGGCAAGGCTCAGAACCCGCCAATGGCGACGTCCGTTTCACCCCCGAAACCGGCCGCTTGAGAGGCCGCTGTCGGCGTATCATTGCGTTCTGCTAATGACCCAGTCCGGCCGGTCGCCTCGGTGGCAGCTCCAGGTCGGTACGCGACGCACCGTGACGGCAGCCGCTTTCGGGCGAGGCTGTGTGAAGACTCCGCGCAAAGCGGACAGTCGCTTTCAAGCTGACGAAATCCCGAGATGGTTCTCGAGGCTCTGCGGCGATCAAACATGCCAATGTTGCGTTGAGACGGGATTTTGTGAATCCGGCACTCCCCCTTTGCAGCGTCAGGCGTAGTCTCTACGGAGAATGGACGACATCGAGCTACTCATGTTCGCCGCTGGCGTGCCCGCGGCTCTGGCGTACTGGGCCTACTCGCGATGGCAGGCCCGTGCTGTGTTTCGCAAGCTGTCGGGGAAGAAAAAGAAGGCTCGCAAAAAAGCCGTGAAGCGGCTGAGCAAAGAGGAGCGACTGATCTACGACCGCCACGGGCTGCGCATGCTCAAAATGTTCGCGATCGCGTTCGGCGTCGGGTGGATCGGCGCACTGATCGTGGGCGAGATTCATGTAGAGGCAGATCTGCTGTTGTTCCAGTGGTCCGGTGTTGTCACCCGGGCCGAGCACCCCGTTGGCTTCGTGATCCTGTGGCTACATTGTTCGGTTTTCCCGGGCGTGCTGTGGGCAGCCTACTTTTACGAGCGAAGGGCGCTGAACCAGCGAGCGAGTAAGGCAGCGACGCACGGTCGCGTGAGCTCCTCGGCAAGCGCGTAGGGATCTCGATTCGCTGGCTTTCCTCGATACCGGCCCGAATGACACCGAGGTGAAGCCGCGCACGTACATCGCGAGGCTCTTGCCGTCAGAACGCCTGAAAGCGCCGCTGGCGCTTGTCAACCACGTTCAATTGTCCACACGTCCGTGCACAGGCGCTGTCAGATTCCATCGAAAGCCCATTGCCGGCTCCTGGCCGACGCCAGTCAATCAGGCAAGTCGAGCCGGAATGACGGCGACTGACCCATTGCGGCCCGTCGCGGGTCGCGTTCGGACGTTGAGGCCGACGGTGTGTGGGGTAGTTTAGGGTTCTTCTTGATGGGTCAAAAGAGATGGGCGCTACCATCAAGGCATGGAGGACAGGCTCCGAACAACCCGGAGGAGGTCATAGCGTGTGATGGCGCCGACGATTTTGCCATCTTCGACTACGGGCAGGCGCCTGAATTTGTTAGCTAAGAACATGCCTGCAACATAATAGATGTCGACTGCTGGAGGCACGGTGATTACATTCGTGGTCATAAACTCGGCCACCGTTGCCTCAGCCGCAGGCTCACCTTGAACGCCTTCGGTCAGCAGCTTGAGCAGGTCCGTTTCAGTGATGATCCCGACCAACCTACCATTGGAGTCGACAACCGGGGCTCCAGTCACCTCATGACGCAGCAGGAAATCGACCGCTGCCATAATCTGGGTCTCAGGGCCGAGGGTGGGTACCGATGTATCCATGTACTCACTGATCTTGGGGAAGCTCTCCATGTGATTCTCCTGAGACTTCGTCAGCCCATCTATTAGCTGATCTTAGGCGAGTTTGCCATACGGTCTTTCACTTAGCGGATCGGTACGACCAATGATCGAGCATTCCGAGCTTGGCGGGCGACGTCTCCGCCAACCGTGGTCCGCTCCTGGCCGTACTGAACCGGTGGCGCGGGGCTGAGTCGAATGGCTGCTTTCTCACTGGGAACCGGCCGTCGCCTGATCTGAGGTAATATTTCTTCTAATGACCCTCTGCAGACCGTGGAGATAGCCATGCGCATTCATTACCTCGAGATTGTTGCGACGGATGTCGACGCGGTCTGCTCGGCGTATGCGGCAGCAAACAACGTGAAGTTCGGCGAACCGGAGGCCGAGCTCGGCAGCGCGCGGACTGCCGCTGTGGAGGAAGGCTACGTTGTGGGAGTGCGGGCGCCAATGCACGAAGCTGAGGAGCCGGTAGTTCGGCCATACTGGCTTGTTGACGACATCGAATCGGCCGTGGCTGCGGCGGTAGAGGCTGGCGGAGAGGTGGCCCATCCGCCTTTGGAGATTCCCGGCCGCGGCATGTTTGCTATCTATACCCTTGGGGGCGTGCACCACGGCCTCTGGCAGCTATGACCGCGCCGCGGATTAAAACACCAACTGCACCAGGGCGATAATGTCGTGCTTGCCGGCCAGGCCTCCGTTGTTGACAGGTTCGGGCCATTGACCGGGTGATTCGATAAGCGATTGATAAGCGCAGGAAGCGGATATCGTTGTCGCAGTTGAGAGCGTTCCGGATACACGATTCCGCGGAGTGAGAAAGGCTGACCAGGCCGCGAAATCCTACAGCCCGGCTGTCGGAACGGTAAACATCAGGTTCCGCCACCGAACTGGATCACGGGACCGTCAGGTCAACCTATCGTGCGACCGATGTCTTCCGAGATTTGTCGGCATACATCTTCTGATCAGCATCCGCCAGGAGGTCATCCACGCCGGCATGGCGGGACCTGTCGTATTGTGTCCAGCCTACGCTCCACTCGAGATTACAGCCCGTGCGTTGCTGCGCCTGGCGTATGCGATCTTGCATGGATTCAAGCGCGCGATGGCTGAAAGCCTTCTCGCCTGCCATCATCACGACAAATTCGTCGCCACCAAGACGAGCCACGACGTCCGCAGAGCGAAAGCTTTTCAACAGGTTTGTCGCAAATAGTTTCAAGGCTTCGTCACCTGCCTCATGCCCTGATGTGTCATTCAATTGCTTGAATCCGTCCAGGTCAAAGAACAACAACTCCACATTGAGGTCATTACGCGCGCACAGTGGGAGCAGGTGTTGAGCAACCGTCATGAAACCACGACGATTGGCTATTCCAGTGAGTTCATCAACGTGCATTTTCGACGATGCGGCCAGCTCATCATCAACAAGCGCCGCAAAATCCTTCAACATCTGTTCGTCTTTGGGCGAAAAACTACGAGCGTTCGAGTCGATCAGGCAAAGTGTTCCGACACGTTGGTCACTCGGAGCATGGACAGGGTAGCCGGCATAAAAACGGATGTGTGGCTCGTCGGTAACCAGTGGGTTGTCGGCGAATCGCTGATCGATAAGCGTGTCCTCGATCACGAACGCCTTTTCCTGGAGAATCGCATGACCGCAAAACGAGATGTTTCGCGGCGTCTGGCACGCTTCGAGGCCCTGCTTTGATTTAAACCATTGGCGATCAGAGGCCACCAGGCTGACCAGGCAAATTTCGACTTCGAACAGTCTTTTCGCCATCCTCGTAATACGGTCGAATCGCTCTTCTGGCATCGAATCGAGAATTCTCATCGAATGCAGGCTTTTCAGCCTGACGGTCTCGTCGAGTGGAGCTGACGGTTCCTTCACCGGTAATACCTTGATTTAGGACGTGCGGACGATAGTAATGGCTTATGTGGAATAAATGGAATCGACCTTGCTGAAACGTGAGCAAATTCACAGTATTGCCGTCCGTCCGCACCGGGATTGCCGTTTTCTTTGCCCAAAGCCGGTCAATCGTGACTCGCGGCTTGCCCGGGAATCACCCGGTACGGCGGTGCATACCGAACCGCCACCTGGGCGCCTGCTATTGGCCGTACCGAGGCGGTGGCCAGAAATTGGCAGAATTGCCGCCTGTTGACGCAGAGCAATCGAACAATTCTCACGAGCGCTTCCGTGGACAG
>JBFIHC010000019.1:0-36266 GCA_041601995.1 Woeseiaceae bacterium
CTGGCGCCGCCGAGTGTCGGTTCGCGGCGCCCGTCAGGCTTCGGCTCGGTTTTTGGCGCAGTACGTTCGCGGCGACTGTAGAAATAGACACCGGCGATTACCAGTAGTCCGAAGAGCAACAGCAACCAGCGCAGACCGTCCATCTCTCAGTCCAGGTTCGTCGTTCGAGCTAACTTGCCGCCATCTTCACCGCTTCGTCGAGATCGACGGATACCAGCCGCGAGACGCCAGGCTCCTGCATGGTAACACCGGTCAGTTGGCGCGCCATTTCCATCGTGCCCTTGTTGTGCGTAATGAACACGAACTGCACCTTGCCGGACATCTCCTTAACGATATCGCAGAAACGGCTGACGTTGGCATCGTCGAGCGGTGCATCCACCTCGTCGAGCAGACAGAAAGGCGCCGGGTTCAGCTCGAAGATGGCAAACACCAGCGCCACCGCGGTGAGTGCTTTCTCGCCGCCCGATAACAGGTGGATCGTGCTGTTACGCTTGCCCGGCGGCCGCGCCATCACCGTGACGCCGGCGGACAGCAGGTCATCTCCCGCGAGTTCGAGGTAGGCATGACCGCCCCCGAACAGCTTCGGAAACAGTCGCTGGAAGCCGCTATTGACCTTTTCGTAGGTGTCGCGGAAGCGCGACCGTGTCTCGCGGTCGATCTTGCGAATGGCCGCTTCGAGCGTCTCCAGCGCGCTCGTGAGGTCCGCGAGCTGCGAGTCGAGATATTCCTTGCGTTCGGACTGCTCTTTGAATTCGTCGATGGCAGCGAGGTTGATCGGGCCGAGCCGGTCGATGCGCCGACGCAGCGATTCCAGCTTCTCGTCCCATTGTTCGATCGACGCCGATTCGTCGAGCCCCTCGAGCAGTGACTCCAGCTCGAAGTCGGTCTGGGCGAGCTGCTCGGCAAAGCCTTCGCGGCGAACCCGTAACTCTCGCAGGAGCATCTCCGCTTCGTTGACTTCGGTACGGGCGGCATCGACGCCCTGCTCGATCTGCATCCGCCCTTGGTCGAGTTCGCGCAATTCGTTTTCCACTTCCTCGACGAGCCTGCGTGCGGACGCGAGTTCCTGCTCGACCTGCACCCGCTGTTGCAGCTGCTCTTCCAGCCGTTTCTTTTGATCCGCGAGCGGCGTCCTGCGCTGCTCGAGTTGCTCCCGGATCTCCTGCTCGCGGGTCTGGAACTGCCCGAGCTGCGACTGCATCCGCTGCAGGTTCTGCGCGGCGGACTCCTTGCTCGAGCGCCGGCTCTCGAACTGGATCCTGATCCGCTGCACGGCCTCGCGATCTTCACGAGCCTGGGCGCGCACGCGCTCGAGTTCCTTGCGGAGCTCTGCGCGTCGGGCTTCGAGGTTTGCTCGAATTGCCGTCAATTCCTCGAGACTGCCGTCCGCCTGAACGAACAGGCGCTGCGATTCACGCAGCTGCTCTTCAGCGGAGATTTTCTCGTTGTCGACCTCATGTGCTTCCTGCGTGAGTGTCGCCTCGCGTGCATTGACCTGCTCCAGCTGGTAGCGCACCGAATCGAGGGTGGAGCGCACCTCGGAGTGCCCGGACAGCACGGCTGCAGCGTCACCCTGCATCGATTCCCGACGCTCTTCGAGCTGCGTGAGCCGCATGCGGCCGTCAGTTAGCAGCTTGCGGGCGCTTTCGAAACGGGCGCGGTACTCGCGGAGATTGGATTTGACACGACGCATTTCGTGCTCGCGCGACAGCACGCCCGATCTCGAATCCTTGTCGCGCGACACGCGCAGCCAGCTGCGGCCGAGCCAGATGCCGTCGGCCGTGACGACCGACTCACCGTCGCCCAGCGCGTCGCGGACCGCCAGCGCTTCGTTGAGCGATTCGGCCACGCGCACCCGCGCGAGAATCCCGGAAATCGACTGCGGAGCACCCCTGACCTTGCCCGACAGCATCTCGGGCGATCCAGCCGCGGACGCCTCGGTGGCACCCTGGAGCAACAGCGTCACGTTACCCGACTTGAGGCTGGCGATGCCCGTGGTGAGCGGCTCGAGATCCGGCACGCAAACCGCCTGAAGATAATCGCCGAGCACGGTTTCCACGGCCTTTTCCCAGCCGTCCGCCACGTCGAGCGTCTTGGCCACGCGGCGGTCGCCGTCGACGCCCTGGCCTTCCAGCCAGCGCTGCACGCCCTCGTCGCCCTCGCCCAATGCCGCCTTTTGCAACGCTTCGAGCGAGGCGAACCTCGATTGTGCCGCCTGAACGGTGCCGCGCCGTTCGTCGACGAGGCGCGTCAGTTTCTGGTCCTGCTCACGCAGCTTGCGAATCTTTTCGGCGATATCGGCCAGTGCCCGCTCGAACTCGTCCCGTGCCTGGCGCTCGCGCTGCTCCTGGTCAGTCAGCTCCTCGAGTCTGGCCTGGAGTGCTTCCCGGTCGCTCGCGGTCCGTGCCTGGTCGAGTTTCCTGCGGCGGTCACTGTAACCCCGGATCCTCGATTCGATCTGCTCCGCACGCGTCTGCTCGATATTGCGCTGCTGCAGCGCCTCGTTGTGCCTGCGCGTGCACTCATCCCACTGCTCTTGCCAGTCGGCCAGCGCCGCTTCGGCGCGCTGCAGGGATTCGGCAGAGGCCTTCTCCGCATGCTCGGCTTGCTCGAGGCCCGGCACCAGTTCGTTCAGGGTCAGTTCGAGCTGCGCGATCTCCGACTCGTCCTTGTCGATGTGCTCGCGGATTTCCTTTGCGCCCTGGATCGCCTGTTCGAGGTCCTTTTCCTGTCGTTCGCGAAGCTCGTTCGCGTGTTCGATCGACTGCTCCAGGCGCGCGATCTCCGAGCCGACCTTGTAGTACCGGCCCTGGACTTCGTTAAAACGATCCGTGCGATCCGATTGCCGGACGCGCGCGCCCTCGATGCTGGCTTCCAGCTTGCGCTGGCCGGCGATCTGCTCTTCGAGCCGCGTCTTGCGCTCGTCCAGCCTGGCTTTGGCCGCGTCTGCCTTGTCGTCAAGGTGATGGGTGCGCAATGCAAGTAATTCGGCCGCGGCTCGCCGCTCCTCTTCCTTGTAGCGGCCGTAGCGCTCAGCGGTCTTCGCCTGGCGGTCGAGGTGCTTGATGTGCTTCTCGACTTCTTCCAGCAGGTCCTGCAGGCGTGACAGGTTCTCCCGGGTGTGTTTGATGCGGTTCGACGTTTCCTTGCGCCGTTCCTTGTATTTCGAGATGCCCGCGGCTTCCTCGAGGAACACCCGCATTTCTTCGGGCTTTGACTCGATCACCCGGGAAATCATCCCCTGTTCGATGATCGAATAGCTGCGCGGCCCAAGGCCCGTGCCGAGAAACACGCTGGTGATGTCCTTCCGACGACAGCGGGTGCCGTTCAGGAAATAGCTCGAAATCCCGTCCCGGCTCACCTCGCGCCGGATCGCGATTTCCGCGTATTTCGCATACTGGCCCTCCAGCGTCGTGTGGCTGTTGTCGAAAAGCAGCTCCACGGACGCGGTGCCGACCGGTTTGCGGGCGCTGGAGCCGTTGAAGATCACGTCGGTAATGGAGTCGCCGCGGAGCCGGCTGGCCGAACTCTCGCCCATCACCCAGCGAACGGCGTCGATTACGTTCGATTTGCCACAACCATTAGGCCCCACCACTCCGACGAGGGCGCTAGGAAAGGTAATGGTGGTGGGATCTACGAATGATTTGAAGCCTGCAAGCTTTATCTTGCTGAGTCGCATGCGATGGAATTTGCCCAATACCAGAGAGTTCGGCGTAGTTTAAAGGAATTTCCAGAATAAAACGATTCTCATCGTCCCGCGGGCACGCGGCTCGCGGGCGGGCCGCCCGCGGGCGAAAATCCCGGCAAATACCGGTTCATAATGGCTTCCATGCGCCGGCAGGCAATGTATAATCCCCGCCTTTTCTCGAGCCGGCAGGAGTCGACAATGTCCGCAAAAAAGGCCGCCAGCAAAAAGCGGAAGAAGGTCTCAGCCACTCGTCGGAAGGTGACGGCGAAGAAAAAGCCGGCCCGTAAAAAGGCAGCCAGTAAACGCAAGGTGACCAGGAAGAAAGCAGTGACCAAGAAACGGGCGACAAGGAAGAAATCGGTGACGAAGAAACGGACCACAGGGAAGAAAGCCGGAACCAAGAAAAAAGCGAGCAAGAAGAAGGTTTCAAAGAAGAAGGTCGCTAAGAAAAAGGCGTCCAAGAAAAAGGCGTCCAAGAAAAAGGCGTCCAAGAAAAAGAAAGTGACCAAGAAGAAGGTCGCTAAGAAAAAGGCGTCCAAGAAGAAAGCAGCAAAGAAGAAAGTCACCAAAAAGAAGGCGACCAAGAAAAAGGTCAGCAAGAAGCGGCCGGCTGCGAAGAAGAAAGCAGCACGTCCGCGTCGTTCTCGCGGCGACGTACTGTCTGCGCCGATACACGGCATCAGCCCTTACCAGCCCAAGCGCGGCGAGGAGTACATGAGCGACAAGCAGCTCGAACACTTCCGCGAGATTCTCAACGCCTGGAGGCGTGAGCTGATGTACGAGGTCGACCGCACCGTTCACCATATGCAGGATGAGGCGGCAAATTTCCCGGACCCCAACGATCGTGCGACGCAGGAGTCGGAATTCGGACTCGAACTCCGCACCCGCGACCGCGAACGCAAACTGTTGCGAAAAATTGATTCCGCCCTGGCGCGCATCGATGACGGCAGCTACGGCTACTGCGAGGAAACCGGCGAAGAAATCGGCCTGAAGCGCCTCGAAGCCCGCCCCGTCGCCACGCTTTGCCTGGAAGCCCAGGAGCGGCGAGAGAAGGCCGAACGCCAGTTCCGCGACCGCGACGATCGCTACCGGTAACACGGAATACGTTGGGCGTTTTGCGCCCTCGCCCACCGGGCCGTTGCATTTCGGCTCTCTGCTCGCTGCGGCAGCCAGCTATCTCCAGGCACGCCGGTAGCGTGGCCGCTGGCTGCTGCGGATCGAGGACATCGATCCACCCAGGGAGCAGCCGGGGTCTGCGCAGCGTATCGTCGAGGCACTCGAGCGCTATGGATTCGAGTGGGACGGCCCCATCGTCTACCAGAGCGACAGTCGCGACGCCCATGCGGCCGCATTGAATCGTCTGCTGAGCGAGCGCCGCGCTTACCGCTGCGGCTGCTCGCGCAGCGACCTCGCGGACGCGCCGCGCGGCCCGCTTGGCATCATTTATCCGGGCACCTGCCGCAAAGGTTGTACTGCCGAGGAGGCCGCCGTGCGGGTCCGCACTGACAATTTCGCGATCCGCTTCGTCGACGGACTGCAGGGTGCGCACGAGGAACGCCTCGAGTCCGAGTCCGGCGATTTCATCGTGTGGCGCCGTGACGGGCTGGTGGCTTATCACCTCGCCGTCGTCGTCGACGACCACGCGCAGGGCATCACGGAAATTGTGCGCGGTATTGATCTGCTGGACTCGACCTGCCGGCAGATCTGGTTGCAGCGGCTGCTCGGGTTTCCGACACCCGGTTACCTGCACATTCCCGTGGCGGCGCATCCGGACGGCCAGAAGTTGAGCAAGTTGACGGGCGCAGCTGCGGTCCCGCTTGGGCATCCGCAAGCGGTGCTCGTGCACGCCCTGGAAGCACTGGGGCAAAGACCCCGGGCCGAACTCCGGAATGCCACGCTGACCGACGTCTGGAGCTGGGCCATCGAAAACTGGCGCATCGAAGCACTCTCAGGCAAGTCGCGAATACCGGTAGCCGCCGACGCTATGGCTGAAGGCAAAAATGGGCTATTGTAGTCGCCGCACGTAGATAGAGGCTTCGCATGAGCAAACCGCGCGTTATCAAGAAGTACCCCAATCGCAGGCTGTACGACACCGAAGAGAGCCGTTACATCACGCTGGCAGACGTCAAGGAGCTGGTGATGAACAAGGTGGATTTCGAGGTGATCGACAAGAAATCCGGTGAGGACATCACGCGGACTATCCTGTTGCAGGTGATCAGCGAGCAGGAGCAGCACGGCGACGCGATCATGACCGAGGACTTCCTGGCGCAGATCATTCGCGCCTACGGCTCCGTCGTCCCGGACTTCATGGCACGTTACCTCGAACAAAGCATGAGCTTCTTCATGAAGCAGCAGAAATTCCTGCAGGGGCAGGTGAAAAGCGTGGTCGGCACCGACCCGCTCAGCGCTATGGCGGAGCTGACGCAAAAGAACTTCGCCCGGTTGCAGTCCCTGCAGGAGGAGATGCTGAAGGGGTTTGCCCCGGATAGTGAAGGCTCCGCGGACAAAAACGATGACGACGCCGCGGGCGACCGGAAACGGACCGGCTGAGTTCGTGGTACAAGCGGTCAAGGATTCTTGAACGCCTTGACATAAATGCGATCAATGACCAATCTTGTCAGGTGCAACGGGGATTTGCTCCCCCGCCCCCCGTTGCCATGCCTGAAGGGTTCAAAACTCAACGGCAGGCCCCCTGCGTAAGCGGGGGGCCATTTTTTTGTCCATTCCGTGATCCGGCGCCGATGCCGAGATGGCCCCTGAAGACACCGACAAGCGCATAGTGCGCAGCGACTTCCGACCCGCGCGATGGCTGGGCAACCGCCATGCGCAGACGATCTACCCGTCTTTTCCCTGGGTGTGTCGCGAGCGGCCGGCGCTGCGCCGCGAGGTGCTGAAGCTCCCCGATGGGGACCAGACCGCGGTCGACTGGGTGATGGAGACCGAAAACACACCGAAGTCGGCGCCGTTGCTGATCATCCTGCATGGTCTCGAAGGCTCGGCCGACTCGACCTACGCCCGCATGCTGATGCACGCTGCCGTTGCACGTCAGTGGCGCTGCTGTGTGCTGCACTTCCGCGACTGCGGCGATTATCGAAATGTGCTGCCCCGGCGTTATCACGCCGGCGAGACCAACGACGTGCGCTATTTCGTGGCGAAACTGGAGCGCGAGGGCCAGTTCGGTCCGATGGTCGCGGCGGGTTACTCTCTGGGCGGCAACGTGCTGTTGAAGTACCTGGGCGAAAGCGGCGCCGGTTGTCCCCTCAAGGGTGCGGCGGCGGTTTGCGTTCCGCTGAATCTGCACGCATGCGCGGAGGCGCTGAATATCGGTATTTCAAAAGGTTACCAGCGTTACTTGCTAAAACGGATGAAGAAGGCGGTGACCCGCAAGTTCGACCCGCACACCGCCGCTTTCGACTGGCACCGGGCGATGCAGGCGCAGACGTTCGCCGAATTCGACGATGCCGTTACCGCCCCACTGCACGGGTTCGCGAACAAGGACGACTACTACGATCGCTGCAGCTCGGCGCAATTCCTGAAATACATCGAGCGACCGACGCTGGTCGTCAATGCGTTGGACGATCCGTTCATGACGCCGGACGTCATTCCCGACGCGGCCGTGCTGTCGGAACACGTAACACTGGAGGTGGCCGAACGCGGCGGTCACGTCGGTTTCATCGAGGGCGGGTGGCCCTGGCGGCCACGCTTCTATTTACCGGAGCGCCTGATCGGCTTCCTGGCGCCTCTGACGGTACGGCCCGGTCTGTAGGAGCCGGCCTGGGCCCGCGACCGTTCGCGGTTCGAGAACCGCTCCTACGAGAACCGTTCGTGCCGTTCGGGCTCAGGCGGCGTTGTCGACTTCCTTCATCGACAGCCGCACGCGGCCCTGACGATCGACTTCCAGTACTTTGACCTTGACGATGTCGCCCTCGGCCAGCTTGTCGCTGACTTTCTCGACGCGCTCGTTGGAAATCTGCGAGATGTGCACGAGCCCGTCCTTGCCCGGCAGGATCGTGACGAAAGCGCCGAAGTCCATGAGACGTGCCACGCGCCCTTCGTAGATGCGGCCGACCTCGACATCCGCCGTGATCAGCTCGATGCGGCGTCGGGCCTCCTTGCCGGAAGCGCCGTCGACCGAAGCGATGCGCACGGTTCCGTCGTTCTCAATGTCCACGGTGGCGCCGGTCTCCTCCGTGATAGCACGGATGACGGCGCCGCCCTTGCCGATGACGTCGCGGATCTTCTCCGGGTCGATCTTCATCGTCATGATGGTCGGGGCCCACTCGGACATTTCCTCGCGCGGCTTGCTGATGACCTTGTTCATCTCCCCAAGGATATGCAGACGCGCATCGCGGGCCTGACCGAGGGCCTTGTTCATGATCTCGCGCGTGATGCCCTGGATCTTGATGTCCATCTGCAGGGCGGTGACACCTTCTTGGGTACCGGCCACCTTGAAGTCCATGTCGCCGAGGTGATCTTCGTCACCCAGGATGTCGGTCAGGACGGCGAAGTCGTCGCCCTCCTTGACCAGGCCCATGGCCACGCCGGCGACCGGCGCCTTGATCGGTACGCCGGCATCCATCAGCGAAAGGCTGGTGCCGCAAACCGATGCCATTGAACTGGAACCGTTGGACTCGGTGATCTCCGACACGACGCGAATGACGTAGCCGAAGTCGTCGAGGTCGGGCATGACGGCCTGGATGCCGCGACGGGCGAGCTTGCCATGGCCGATTTCACGGCGTTTCGGTGAACCAATAAATCCTGTTTCACCAACGCAGTACGGCGGAAAGTTATAGTGAAGCATGAAGGGCTCTTTACGCTCGCCCTCGATGGCATCGATGATCTGCGCGTCGCGCCCGGTGCCCAGCGTCGTAACGACGACGGCCTGCGTCTCACCGCGCGTGAAGATGGCCGAGCCGTGCGCGCGCGGCATGACGCCAACGTCGACGTGAATCGGACGCACCGTCTTTTGATCGCGGCCGTCGATACGCGGCTCGCCCTTGATGACGCGCTGCCGCACGACATTCTTCTCGAGTTTCGACAGGGCGGCGGAGACCGCTTCGGCCGACCAGCGGGCGTCATCACTTTCGCCAGCCAGTGCGTCGATGGCCGCTGCCTTCACCTCCGATACCGCGGCCTGCCGCTCCATCTTGTCGCTGATCTGGTATGCCTCGGTGAACCCGGCCGTTGCCTGCGCAGCGACCGCGCTCGCGAGTTCAGCATCTTCTTCGGCCGCCTGCCAGTCCCAGGCCGGCTTACCGGCCTCCGCTGCCAGCTCGCTGATCGCGTCGATGGCGGTCTGCATCTGCTCGTGGCCGTACATAACGGCGCCGAGCATGACTTCCTCGGACAACCCTTTCGCTTCCGATTCGACCATCAGAACCGCGTCGCGCGTACCGGCGACGACCAGCTCCAGGTCCGATTCCGTGAGTGCCGCAACGCCGGGGTTCAGCACGTACTGGCCGTTCACATAACCGACCTTGGCAGCACCAACGGGACCTGCAAACGGCATGCCCGAGATGGCCAGGGCCGCCGATGCACCGATCAGGGCCGGGATATCCGGGTCGACATCCGGGTTCAGCGACATCACCGTCGCGATGACCTGCACTTCGTTCTTGAAGCCCTTTGGGAACAGCGGGCGGATCGGCCGGTCGATCAGGCGGCACACCAGCGTTTCTTTTTCGCTGGGGCGCCCCTCGCGCTTGAAAAAGCCGCCCGGGATCTTGCCGGCGGCGTAGGTTTTTTCCTGGTAGTTGACGGTCAGCGGGAAGAAGTCTCTGCCCGGATCAGCCGTTTTCCGGCCCACGGCGGTAACGAGTACCACGGTTTCGGCCATGTCTACGAGGACGGCGCCGTCTGCCTGGCGCGCTACGGCCCCGGTTTCCAGGGTGACGACGTGCTCGCCGTATTGGAACGATTTCTTGATTGATTTCACGGTATTTGCTCGATTGGAATTAATGACGGCAACAGCGACCGATCGCACGCCCTGTCAGGGTACGTCGGGTAAGTATTTACATTGCCGGAGATAGACCGCTGGATTAGCGGCGCAGGCCGAGCCGTGTAATGAGCTCGCGGTACCGGTCCTGGTCCTTGGCTTTCAGATAGTCCAGCAACTTGCGCCGCTTGTTGACCATCCTCAGGAGACCCTGACGGCTGTGGTGATCCTTTTTGTGCTCGCCGAAGTGCTCGGTGAGTTCGGAAATTCTTGCAGATAGCAGCGCTACCTGGACTTCGGGTGACCCCGTGTCGGCCTCTCCGCGGCCGTATTCAGCAACAATGCTGGCTTTTGCTTCACTCGACAGTGACATCTCTTTATTTCTCCAGTACTACTTTCGTCTCTTGGCCCTTTTTTGCAGCGCGGTATTCTAGCGCCTGAAAGAGCCTAATGACAGCCCAAAATCAAATATCTACGGGTTGCCGCCGGGGCGCCCGAAGACCCTGCGTGGCGCGATCCTGCCGTCTGCAAGAACCTCGCCCACGCCCAAAAATCCCTGCCCTTCGCCGTACACCCGGGCGAGCCCGCGAACCGTGGAGCCGCCTCCTGCAATGGCCTGTCCGCTGCAGAATCGCTCCACATCGGCACTGCCGACCACAACCTCCGGCAGTCCCGCCAGCGCCCGGTCGGGCGGCAGCAGGCTCGCGCGGAGCGGCTCCGGCCCCTCGGCCGCCGATTCCTCGAGCGCCTCGAGGTCGATCATTTCGCCGGCCTCGAACCCCGCCACCGTCTCCCGGTGCAGTCGCGCCGTATGCGCGACGGTTCCTGCAGCCCGCGCGATGTCCTCCACGAGGCTCCGCACGTACGTGCCTTTCGAGCACCGCACCCGAAACACCAGCCTGGAGCCGGCCGCTTCCAGCAGCTCGATCGCGTCGATCCGGATCGGCCGCGGTTCGCGCTCGACGGTCTCGCCCTTTCGTGCGAGCTCGTAGAGCCGCTTGCCATCCTTCTTCAGCGCCGAGTACATCGGCGGTACCTGCAGCGACTCGCCTCGGAATTCCTGCAAAACGGCATCCCATTGTTCCGCCGTCAACTGCGGCACACCAGCCGTCTCGATGACGCTGCCGGTCGCGTCGCCCGTGTCCGTGGCGCTGCCCAGTCTCGCGGTGACCCGGTAGGTCTTGTCCGCATCCAGCAGGAATGCGCAGACCTTGGTCGCCTCGCCGAAGCACAGCGGCAGCATCCCCGTCGCCGCCGGATCCAGGCTGCCCGTATGCCCCGCCTTACCGGCGTTCAGCAGCCGCTTGACCCGCTGCAACGCCTGGTTGGACGTGAGCCCGGCCGGCTTGTTCAGGAGCAAAACCCCATCGACCGCTTCCGATCGACCGTGTCGGCGGCGCACCATGACAGCTAGTCGTGGTCGTCGGCCGCGACGGCGCTGTCGATCAGTGCTGCCAGCCGCACCGCCTCCGCGGCGCTGTCGTCGTGAACGAAGCGCAACTCGGGCACGTGCCGCGCCTTGATTGCCTTGCCGAGCTTGCCGCGCAGAAAGCCCGCCGCTCTCTCGAGACCCTCGAGCGCCTCGCCAGCATCCGCGTCAGGTTCGAGCAGGCTGAAGTAGACCCGCGCGACGCTCAGGTCACGCGACAGATCCACGGACGTGAGCGACACGTTCCTGACGCGCGGATCCTTGACCTCGAACTGCAGCAACTCGGCCAATGTACGCTGGACCTGGTGCCCGAGGCGCTGGTGCCTTGAAAACTCGCGTGGCATGTTCTTTTTCCCGACGCTCGGGTTAGTCGAGCGTGCGCGCCACCTCGATCCGCTCGTAGCACTCGATCTGGTCGCCGACTCTTACATCGTTGTAGTTCTTCACACCGATGCCGCACTCGGTGCCGGACCGAACCTCGTTCACATCGTCCTTGAAGCGCCGCAGCGACTCCAGTTCGCCCTCGTAAATCACGACGTTGTCGCGCAGTACACGGATCGGGTTGGAGCGCTTCACGAAGCCTTCCGTAACGATGCAGCCGGCGATATCGCCGAACTTCGGCGACGAGAATACGTCCTTGACCTCGGCCAGGCCGACGATCTGCTCGCGAACTTCCGGCGACAACATGCCGCTGAGCGCCGCTTTCACATCGTCGATGGCCTCGTAGATGATGCTGTAATACCGAACGTCAACGCCCGATTCCTTGATCGTGGAACGCGCGGCTGCGTCGGCACGTACATTGAAGCCGATGATCACCGCGTTCGAGGCGGCGGCCAGTGTCGCGTCCGTCTCGGTAATGCCGCCGACACCCGCGCTCAATACGTTGACCTTGACCTCGTCGGTGGACAGCTTGGTCAGCGCGTCGCGCAGCGCCTCGGCACTGCCGTGCACGTCCGACTTGATGATCACCGAGATGGAATTCACCGCGGATTCCGTCATCTGGCTGAACATGTCTTCGAGCTTGGAGGCCTGTTGCTGCGCGAGCTTGGTCTCGCGCGTCTTGGCACGACGGAATTCAGCGGCCTCGCGGGCCTTGCGCTCGTTCTTGACGACCATGAAGTCGTCGCCGGCGCTCGGCGTCTTCGACAAGCCGAGCACGAGCGCCGGACTCGACGGACCCGCCTCGCCGATCGACTGCTGAGTCTCGTCGAACATGTTACGGATTCGGCCGTACTCCTCCCCGGCAATGATCATGTCACCGTGCTTCAGCGTGCCGGATTGGACCAGCAGCGTCGCAACGGCACCGCGCCCCTTCTCCAGGCTCGACTCGACGACGAGTCCCTTGGCCGGTCCGTCTTTGACGGCCTTCAGGTCCATCACTTCGGCCTGCAGCAGAATCGCGTCAAGCAGACTGTCGACGCCATCCCCGGTTTTCGCGGATACGTGCACGAACAGGTGCTCGCCGCCCCAGTCTTCGGGGATGATCTCGTGCTGCGCCAGTTCGTTGCGCACGCGGTCCGGATCGGCATTCTCACGATCGATCTTGTTGACCGCGACGACGAGCGGCACGCCCGCCGCCTTGGCATGCTGGATGGCCTCGACGGTCTGCGGCATGACGCCATCGTCGGCTGCCACGACGAGGACCACGATGTCCGTCGCCTGAGCGCCACGCGCACGCATGGCTGTGAACGCCGCATGGCCCGGTGTATCCAGGAACGTAACGCGGCCCTTCTGCGTCTTCACGGAATACGCGCCGATGTGCTGAGTAATGCCTCCCGCCTCCGCGTCGGCCACGTGGGTCCGGCGGATGTAGTCCAGCAACGACGTCTTGCCGTGGTCGACATGGCCCATGATGGTCACGACCGGAGGGCGCGACACCTCGTCGCCCGTCTCGACCTGTTCCTCGGCGAGCAGCTGTTCGTCGATGTCCTCGGCGGAGATCAGCTTTGCAATGTGGCCGAATTCCTCGACGACGAGCGTCGCCGTGTCCTGGTCGATCACCTGGTTGATCGTCACCATGGCGCCCATGTTGAACAGTACCTTGACGACTTCGTTGCCCTTGACCGCCATGCGCTGCGCGAGCTCCGATACAGCGATGCTCTCGGGAACCTCGACCTCGCGGACCACCGGCGCCGTGGGCTTCTCGAAGCCATGCTGCGAATCGCCACCCACCGACACGGGACGGCGCCGCATCGGCGTCTTGCGCTTACGGCGGCCGCTCTTGTCCCCAGCCACATGCAGTTCCTTGCGGCCGTAGCGGGTCTCGGGCCGTTTCGCCTTGCCCTTGTCCTTTTCTTTTTCCTTTTCCTTTGCGCGGCGTGCACGGGCATCTTCTTCGGCTTTTTCGAGACGCGCCTTCTCCTCGGCCTCCACCGCTGCCACCTGCTCGGCCGCCTTGCGGGCCTCCTCCTCGGCGTTGAGCCGCGCCTTCTCTTCCTGCTGGCGCTGCTCCGCCTCGCGGCGGGCCGCCGCTTCCTTTTCGGCCAGTAGACGTTCCTGCTCGAGCTTCTCTGCCTCGATGCGCTCTTCTTCCTCGCGGCGCTTGCGATCGAGCTCTTCCTGTTCCTGCTGCGCCTGCTTTTCGAGCACGTCGCGCTTGATGTAGGTGCGCTTGCGGCGCACCTCGACGTTAACCGTGCGCGAACGCCCCTGTGCACCCGAGAGCCTGAGCTCGGACTGCGACTTGCGCTTCAACGTGATCCGCCGGGGCGCTGCGTCGCCCGCCGGGGCATCCTTCTGCCCGTGGCTGCGACGCAGGTACGTCAACAGCTCGAGCTTGGCGTCCTCGCTGATTGTGTCTTCCGAGCTGCTGACCTGGATGCCGGCCTCGTCGAGCTGCGATAGCAGCTTCTTGACCGGTACCTTCAGTACCTCGGCAAATTGTGCAACTGTGACATCTGCCATACTTTACTCCGCGCCTTTTGCGCTCAGGCCTGCTGCTCCTCGGCGAACCAGTGTTCGCGAGCCTTCATGATGAGCGCAGCCGCCTTTTCCGCATCCATTTCATTGATCTCCAGCAAGTCGTCGGTCGCGAGTTCGGCCAGGTCCTCGCGGGTCACTACGCCCTTGCTGGCCAGCAGGTAGGCCAGACCCTTCTCCATGCCTTCGAGCTCGAGCAGGTCTGCAGCCGGCTCGGCTTCGTCGATCTTCTCTTCCTGCACAATGGCCTGCGTCAGCAGCACATCGCGCGCGCGGCTGCGCAGTTCCGTGACGATGTCCTCATCAAATTCCTCGATTTCGATCAATTCCGAGGCGGGAACGTAAGCGACCTCCTCGATCGTCGAAAACCCTTCCTGGACGAGGATGAGACCGATTTCCTCGTCGACGTCGAGCTGCTTCGAGAACATCTCGATGAGCTCCTTCATCTCGGATTCGCTCTTCTGCTCGGCGTCGGCCGCCGTCATGACGTTAAGCTCCCAGCCGCTCAGCTCGCTCGCGAGCCGGATGTTCTGGCCGCCGCGTCCGATTGCCTGGGACAGCTTGTCCTCCTCGACCGCGATATCCATGCTGTGCGCGTCCTCGTCCATGACGATCGATACCACCTCGGCGGGCGACATCGCATTGACCACGAACTGCGCCGGATTCTCATCCCACAGGATAATGTCCACGCGCTCGCCGGCGAGCTCGTTGGACACGGCCTGAACACGGGAACCGCGCATGCCCACGCAGGCGCCGACCGCGTCGATGCGGCTGTCGTTGCTCTTCACGGCGATCTTGGCACGCAGACCCGGGTCGCGCGCGGCGCCCAGGATGTCGATGAGGCCCTGGCCGACCTCCGGCACCTCGATTTTGAACAGCTCGATCAGAAACTGCGGCGACGTCCGCGTCATGAACAGCTGCGGGCCCCGCGGCTCGGAGCGCACCTCGGTCAACAGCGCCTTGATGCGATCCTGAGGCCGCACCGGCTCGCGCGGGACCATCTGGTCGCGCGGCACGAAGCCCTCGGCATTGCCGCCGAGGTCGATGTAGACGCCATTGCGGTCAACGCGCTTGACGAGGCCCGACAACAGTTCGCCTTCGCGATCCTTGTACTCCTCGACAACCTGCTCGCGCTCCGCCTCGCGCACCTTCTGCACGATGACCTGCTTCGCGGTCTGCGCGGCAATACGCCCGAATTCCACCGACTCCATCGGCACTTCGACGTGGCCGCCCGGCTCCGCGTTCTCGTCGATCTCGACCGCATCGATCATGCGCAGTTCGCGGTCCGGAAATTCGAGTTCGGTCGACTCGTCCTCGAAGACCGTCCAGCGCCGGAACGTGTCGTAGTCGCCGGTCTCGCGGTCGATCGCCACGCGCACGTCGATGTCCTCGCCGTGCTTCCTGCGCGTCGCGGACGCAAGCGCGGCTTCGATCGCCTCGAATATGATCTCTTTCTCGACGCCCTTTTCATTAGAAACGGCGTCGACCACCATCAGGATCTCTTTGCTCATTACCTCAAACTCCAGTCTTGCCCCGTCCCTCAGTCGGCACCGGGCACGAGTCGGGCCGTGTCGATGGTCGCCACCGGCAGGGTGTGCGATTCGCCATCCACTTCGACCACGATGTTCTCGTCATCCGACGACACCAGCGTGCCTCGAAAGCGTCGCCGCCCCTCGATTGGGAAGCGCATCTGAACTTTCACGGTTTGTCCCGTAAACCTTTGAAAATGCGTAGGTTTCGTCAACTTCCTGTCCAGTCCCGGCGACGACACTTCGAGGTCGTAACGGCCGGGCAGCGGATCCTCGACATCGAGGAGCGCGCTGATCGCCCGGCTGACCTTCTCGCAGTCGTTCAGGCCGATCCCGTCAGGCTTGTCGATAAACACCCGCAAGACGCCGTGCTTGCCGCCGATTTTCACATCCAGGTCCGATAGTTCGTACCCGAGTCGTTCAACGGTCGGCTCGAGCGTCTTCAATAACTCGTCACGCGTCACGTCTAAACCTAACCAATTGTTTCAAAACCAAAAAATGGGCCATAGGCCCATTATCTACAACCGCGGCTGCCCGGTAGCCGGGCAACAAAAAACCCCTGAGCGGGGCTTCTTTCTACCAAGACGATGGTAGCGGTGCGTGTCAGGATTCACATCCTCCCGGAAGGCTCCATTCCGGCCCCACCACCGCGATGGCGCGCGATTATACGGCAATCACGGCGCCGTACGCAATGCCCGTGGCCGCCCTGCAGGCCGGATGCGGCAAGCCTTCCGCGCAGCGGCAGCCGCGGCTAGACTTGGCTGCCCGAGCCAAAGGATACGGCCTTCTGATGTACGACTTCGCGGTCATCGGCGGCGGCATCGTCGGGCTGTCGGTGGCGTGGCAATTACGCCAGCGGCAACCCTCGCGCAGTATCGTCGTGATCGAAAAAGAAGCCGCGGTAGCCCGCCACCAGACCGGCCACAACAGCGGGGTCATTCACGCCGGCATCTACTACGAGCCCGGCAGCCTGAAAGCCGAACTGTGCCGCAAGGGCGTCACCGCGACCCTCCGCTTCTGCAGGGAAAACGGCGTCCCCCACGAGCAATGCGGGAAACTGATCGTCGCCACGGACGCCATCGAGCACGTACGCATGCTCGCCCTCTACGAACGCGCATTGCAGAACGGCATACCGGTGGAACTGCTCGACGAAGCGGAGCTGAAGGCGGCTGAGCCGAATGTAAGAGGCGTCGGTGCGATCCTGTCACCGACGACCGGCATCGTCGACTACGGGGCCGTTGCCGCGGCCATGGCCCGCAGGCTCAAGGAACTCGGAGGCGAGGTCCGCACCGGCGCCGAGGTCACCGCGCTCGATGAATCTCCCGACGCCGTGACCGTCCATATCGACGGCAAGCCGCAGGTCGAGGCGCGACGCCTGGTTGTCTGTGGCGGGCTCCAGGCGGATCGTCTCGCGGCGATGATGCAGCTCGACGTCGACTTCAGGGTCGTGCCGTACCGGGGCGAGTACTACCGCCTGCCGGAACAGCACAACGAGATCGTGCGTCATCTCATCTACCCGGTGCCGCAACCGGGATTGCCGTTCCTGGGCGTGCATCTCACGCGCATGATCGACGGCACTGTCACGGTCGGGCCGAACGCGGTCCAGGGCTGGAAGCGCGAGGGCTACGGTCGCTTCAACTTCAGCCTCCGCGATACCGCGGAGATGCTCGCATTCCCGGGATTCTGGCAGGTGACGGCGGACAACCTCGGGATCGGTCTGGCCGAGCTGTGGAACTCGGTCTGGAAGCCCGGCTATCTGAAGCAGGTGCGCAAATACTGCCCGTCGGTCCGCCTCTCCGATCTGCGACCGTACCCGGCCGGAATACGCGCCCAGGCAGTCCTGCGCGACGGCACGCTGGTGCACGACTTCCTGTTCGCGGAAACAGCGCGCAGCCTGCACGTCTGTAATGCCCCTTCACCGGCAGCCACGTCTGCAATACCGATTGGCGCGGCGCTGTGCGACAAGATCTTGGGCAAAACGGCATAATTGCGGAACTGACAATCGCCCTTTACAAAAGTGCCCCGCCAGGGGACCCCGGCGGGGCAACAAGCGCTCAGGCAATATAGGGGGGTTGCCGTAGGCTTGAACTGCTCTTGTTATGAGCGAACCCTAGCGACAGCAACCAATACGAGCAATCGTGGTTAATACGGATTAAGGCTCATTCGCCCGGATAGCCCATTCGCTCCGCCCAGTGCAGCAAATCCGGCAGGACGCCTTCGAGGTGATCCCGGTACCGCCGCCAGCGGCCGCTTGCTTCCGCGTACAGGTCCTCCGTGACCTGGCTGTAGCTCGGCGTACCGATCTGTCCGCGGCTTCTCGCCGTGTCGACGTAGTTGCGAATGCCCTCCTCCCACTCGAGGCCAAGAAACTGCAGGCACTCGGCAATGGTTGCCTCGAAATCAGAGATCAGCGATTCGTAGCGAACTGCGTGCACCGCGAGCGGAAGCTTCTCGCGGTACAGCGACCAGAGCGACATGACGCGGTCGTAGAGTTTCGCCGCGCTCGCGAGTTCGGTGAAGTTGATCATTGCCTCGTTGATCCTGAAGTTGCGCATGTAGCAGCTCAGCACGGCGTCGCAGGGATGCCGTTCGGCGAACAGGAAGCGAGCGCCCGGAAGCACCCGCTGGATCAGGCCGGCCTGCACGATGTTCAGTGGCAGTTTGTCGATGACGACAGACGCCTGCCGGTCGCGCGCGATATGGCGATCCAGTTCGTCGAAATACGCATCGCGGAGCGCGCCGACCTGTGCGGCGTCGAGGCCGAAAACGGCGTCGCGATCCCCGCCCGATAGCTCCAGGAATTCGGATTCCAACCGGTGCACGGTCGTCACCTCTTCGAGCACCCGGATGCCACCGTGACTTTGCAGGATCGTGTCGAGCAACGTCGTTCCGGAGCGCGGGAAGCCGACGAGGAAGACGGGATCGGCACGGTCGTCACGGGCCGCCACGGGCTGCCAGTCGCCTGCATCGAGCTTCGTAAACGACTGCGTGAGGGCTTCTATCACCCGGAAGTAAGCACTCGCGTCCACCGGTTGCGCGGCCAGCGACGCACGCGTGATCCGATTGGCTTGCTCGGCGTAGGCGAACGCCTGGTCGGTCGCATCGAGCCGGTCGCAAAGGTCGCAGAGCAGGTAAGCCGCGGTCTCGCGCGTGTCGTCGTCGGCCGCCTGCCACGCACTGCTCTCGAGTCGCGCCCGCGCATTTTCCAAATCGCCCTTGCGCTTCATGAGCTCCGCTTCGCGCAGCGCGAGCGCCGGGTGCGCCCCCGGGCAACGCTCCTGCGCACGCGCGAGCGCCTGCTCGAGTTCCTCGAGCCGATTGCCCCGCTCGAGTCCCTCGCACAACTTGCTGTGCGCCTCGACGTAGTCCGGCCTGAGCTCGATGGCTCGCCCGAAGTGTTCGAGCGCCTCGGTCACGTCCCCCTTCTGGAGCAGCGTGTTGCCGAGAAAATAGTGCGTGTCCGCAATCTCGGGCTTGAGCTCGATCGCCCGTCGCAGGTTCATGATCGCCGGCTCGTACTGGAGCATCGCGGCGTGTATCAGTCCCGCGAGGTTATAAAGGATGCCTTCATCGGGGTAGGTGCGAAGCAACGCGTTGACATTCTCGAGGGCCTCGTTGAAACGCCCAGCCGAATACAGTGAGAAAACACCCTGCACCTGCTGCACATTGAGACTGGAGTATTGTGAATCGATGGACATGGATTTGTTGGTTCGACGTGAAACCGGGCCGCGAGTTTAACAGGCAACGCGCCGCGACGCCGTGCGGGAAAAGCAGGCGGTTGAAGCCCGGACGCGATCTGGGGTCCAATGCGCTATGGCGAACAGCAGCAACCCGTGGATCCTCGGCCTCAGCGCTTCGCACAACGGCGCTGCCTGCCTGCTGCACGGCGACCGTATCGTCGCCGCGGTGCAGGAGGAACGCCTCGTCGGCAAGAAGCGTGCGCGGTTGTTTGGCTCGCGACCCTCCCTGGCCGTGCAGTACTGCCTCGCCCAGGGCGGTATCGCTGCCGCCGATCTGGACATGATCGTGCTGTGCGCGCAGTCCGGCCTGGAACTCCCCGAAAACGACCTCACGGCCAACCCGATGCTGAATGTCACTGGCAACGGCACTCCGACGCTGAGCATTTCGCACCATGCCGGGCATGCGATCAGCGCCTTCGCCACGTCCGGATTCGCGGACGCCGCCGTGCTGGTGGTCGACGGCATGGGTTCGCCGACCAAGGACCTGTCGGCCGACGAGAAATCTGCGGTCATCGATGACTGTTTGTCCGGTGGCGAAACGAACTCGATTTATCACGCCGAGGGAACGACGCTGAAGGCACTGGAGAAGCACATGGTCGACCGGGGTCGCTGGCTGAATCCGCCGCCGCCCGGATCATCCATGCCGGGTTTCGGCAGCCTGGGCGGGATCTTCTCGGCCGCGGCGGCGCAGATCTTCGGCGATGCGATGGACGCCGGTAAAGTCATGGGCCTGGCGCCCTACGGGTCGGCGACGATCGGCCCCGAGGAGTTTTTCGAGATCCGGGACGGACGGTTCGTGTTCTCGGACGAGGTACCGAAGCGCTTCGCATCGCAGGAGCGCTGGCCGAATCATCAAGACGCCTACGAGGATCTCGCGGCGTCGGTGCAGAATGCGCTGGAACACGCATTGCTGTACCTCGTAAACCATACACGTAACTTGTCATCGAGCCGCAATCTCGCCTATGCCGGGGGCGTGGCACTCAACAGCGTTGCCAACGAACGCATCGTGCGCGAGACCGATTTCGACCGCGTTTACGTGATCCCTGCCGCCGAGGATTCCGGGCCCGCGATCGGTGCGGCTTACCACGGATTGTGGCAGCTGACCGGCGAATACACCCCGCGCGTGTACGAGCGGGACGCGTTCGGCACAGTCTACGGCGATGGCGAGATAGCGGCGGCAATCCATCGCACGCCCTCGATCGCGACCCGCGAGACGAGCGACTGCGTCGGCGACGCCGCGGACTTGCTGGTCGACGGCAAGATCATCGCCTGGTTCTCGGGGCCGTCCGAGCTCGGCCCCCGCGCGCTGGGCCAGCGCAGCATTCTTTGCGATCCGCGGCAACCGGACGCCAAGCAGAAACTCAATGCGCGGGTTAAGCACCGGGAGGGTTTTCGTCCCTTTGCCCCGGTTATTCCTCTCGAAGATGCGGCCGACTGGTTCGACGTGGACGGCGTCGATCCATCGAGTCCATTCATGCTGCGCGTAATGGACTTCCGCAAGGACAAGCGCAACCTCGTGCCCGCCGTCGTTCACGTCGACGGCACCGGCCGCGTGCAGACAGTTACGCGCGCGGTGAACGGCCCTTATTACGATCTGGTCCGCGCATTCGGTCGCCGCACCGGCGTACCGATGCTGCTCAATACTTCCCTCAACGTGATGGGCGAGCCCATTGTCGAGACACCCGAAGACGCGCTGTGGTGCCTGCTATTGACCCAGCTCGACGCCTGCGTGTTTGACGGCGCGATTGTCACGAAGAAGCCCGGCTACGAGTCTCTCCGCGACCTGTACCCGTATCTCCTCGTGGGCCCCGGCGACATTCGCCGACCGCCCAGCGGCGACGGGCTGCTATTTGCCGTGACGACGCCGTGGGGCCCCTACGTCTTCGGGCTGCGCGACGAGCAGACGCTCGCGGTGCTCGAATTACTGCTGGGTGGTCTCGTGGACGGCGCTACCCGAGCGGACGCGATTTTCCAGCACCTGCAGCACCGGCGCGCCGACTTCACGGATACTTTCCTCACGCGCCTGTTCGCGCAGCTGCGGCGCTGGCGCGTGTTATCGTTCCGCGATGCACCCTGATTCAATCGAAGCAATGGAACGTGCGGCCCTGTCCGGGGACTGGGGAGCGGCCGCACGACTGGGCCTCTGCTACCTGGTCGGCTCCCGGGTTCCCGCCGATCCCGTGCGTGGCATCGCGTTGATCGACCAGTCCGCGCGCAATGGTGATGCGTCAGGCGCTTACCTGGCGGCTACGATCGCGAGCACGGCGTTCTGGCGCCCCCGCAACTGGGCGAACGCGCTCGACCACCTGCGGCACGCCGCCGAACTCGGGCACGAAGCGGCACAGTCGGCGTCGCGGATACTCGCTGCCGGACCCACGGGCATTCCGGTCGAGCAAAGCGACTGGGATCAGCAGCGCGCATCGATCGACCTCGATACCTGGTTTTCACCGCCGCAGCCCGTGCTCTTGAGGGAGTCACCGCGCATCCGGGCACTCGAGGGCTTCATCCCACCGGCTGTCTGCGACTGGTTCATCGCGGCCGTCAGGGACCGCCTCGCACGCGCGACCATCTACGACAAGTCGACCGGCGGCACGACCGAGGACGAACGGCGAACGAACTCACAGTGCGACCTGGATGTCGAAATCGGCGGCGTGATGACCTTCGTCGTGCGCGGCCGCATTGCGGCGGTCACCGGGCGCCGGGATGCCGCGATGGAGGTCCCGAAAGTGCTGCACTACCGGCCCGGCGAGACATTCGCGGCGCACTACGACTACCTCAACCCCGACGAGCCGGCCTACGCCCGGGAACTCGCGCTGCGCGGCCAGCGCACGGATACGTTCCTGATTTACCTCAACGACGATTTCTCGGGTGGCGAGACGCATTTTCCGGACCTCGGGATCTCGCACAGCGGCGCGAAGGGTGACGCGCTGTGGTTTTCAAACGTCGACGCCGATGGCAACCCGGACGAGGCGACGAGGCATGCCGGAATGCCTCCGATATCTGGTGAAAAGTGGTTATTTTCCCAGTGGATACGCGAACTTCCTAGAAACTAGTATACGATCGGCACGCCTCTGGCAGAATCGACTTTCCAGCGCCAGCCCTGGTCATCGCCCATGTAAATGACCTCGTATTCGACCTTCTCCTCAGCCGACGGCGGGATGTGCATCGTCTGTGTGTATTTCTTCAGTCCGCGAGGGTCGAAATCGTCCCACACCGCAATCGTCACCTCGGTGACCGTGATGTCGTCATTGAGGTTTTCGAACGTGACCCTGTACTTTGTCGTGAACGCGAACAGCGTCGCTTTCAGCTTGCTCAGTTCTTCTTTGCTCAGTTCGCGGCTCTCGCCGGCCGCAGTGACGGCAGGCTTGGCTGTGGCGTGCGCCTCCTCCGCCGGCGCTGCCTGCTGAACCGGCGCCGGTTCAGGCGCGGGCCTGGATGCCGGCGCTGCGGGCGCGGACGCAGGCGCCGCCTGCGGGAACTTGTTCCTGCAGCTCGCGATGATCGCGTTGGCCGCCACGTCGCTGGACACGCCCTTGAGGGATTCCAGGATACATTCGTCGTAGCTGGTGAATTCGGACACGTCGGCGCGTGCGGGTGCAGAGAGCAACCAAACGGGGAGAGAAATCAGCAGGAGCATGCGGCGCGACGTCATTCTTCTTGTTCCTTGCGCGATCGGACGACGATCATTTATCGCGTGCTTTGCGGGATATTGCAAGATCGGACCGCGCCGAGCGCGTCAGTCGGGCAATCGGTAGGCGATCAGGTAGTCGCCCGGCGTGGTGCCGACGCGGGCATGACCGCCCGCCGCTATCACCACGTATTGTTGGCCGGTCTCATCGAGGTAATAAGTCATCGGCGTCGCCTGGCCGCCGGCGGGCAGACGCCCCTCCCACAGCGTCTCGCCACTGGCGAGATCGAACGCGCGCAGGTAATTGTCCATCACCGCGGCCATGAAAATCAGGCCGCCAGCGGTGATGATCGGCCCACCGATCCCGCCCATGCCGAGTTCGAGATTGGGCGCGCCAGCAGGTGCGACATCCTGGATCGAGCCCACCTTGCGCTGCCAGTTGACGGTGCCTGCGCGCATGTCGACCGAGGCCAGCCAGCCCCACGGTGGCGGCGTGCACGGAACGCCGAGCGGGGAATCGAGCAGCTTCCGGCGCATGCCGTACGGCGTACCTTCCATCTGTGCGAAATCGTAATCGTCATAGTCGCCCGATTCGATGGTTGCACGAAGCCGGTCGCGCGGGATCAGCGCGATCTCCATCGGCAGGTCCATCGAGAAAGTAACGACGGTCTGGCTGATCGGATCGAAGGCGAGGCCGCCCCAGTTGATGCCGCCCGCGAAACCCGGCAATTCGATGGTACCTTCGAGGCTGGGCGGCGTGAATATTCCCTCCGAGCGCAGCCCGACCATTTTCTTGCGGCATGCACGCTTGTCGAAATACAGGAGGCCCCACGCGTCTTCGACGGCAACCGCGTCGTGGCTCGCGATCGACGGCGGTGCCACCGGGAATGGCTGCGTGGGTGACAGGTGTTCGCCATCGACACCGCCTTGCGGGACCGGCCGCTCCTCGATTTCGAAGACGGGTTCGCCCGTCCGGCGATCAAAGCTGAAGATATGGCCTGTCTTGGTGCCCTGCAGCACTGCGGGGATCACCACCCCGCCGCGTTCCAGGTCAACGAGCGTCGGCTGCGCGGCAAGATCGTAGTCCCATACATCGTGATGAACGAGCTGTCGGAACCATGCGATCACGCCGGTCGACGCGTGCAACGCGACCAGCGAGTTCGCGTAAAGATTGTCGCCTTCGCGTTCGCCGCCGTAAAAGTCCGGACTCGCCGAACCGGTCGGGACGTAGACCAGCCCCAGTTCGGGGTCCGCGGCGAGCGGCGCCCAGGCATTGGCCGAACCGTTACGCGCGGCCTCCTCGCTCCGCCAGGTCGGGAATGCCGGGTCGTCCGGACCGCGAGGGATCGGATCCCAGCGCCAGCGTTCTTCGCCACTGCGCGCGTCGATGGCGCGGACGATGCCGAGCTCGGATTCGACGGCGCGGTTATCGCCGATCGCCGAGCCGACGACGACGAGGTCCCCGACGATCACCGGGGGCGAGGTAACGGTGTAGTTCACCCAGTCGCTATCCGCGTCGGCACGAACGCCCTTGTTGAGCCATACCTGCCCCTGTTCGCCGAAGTCGCGGCACCGCAACCCGGTCGCGCCGTCCAGGGCGATCAGGCGCGCGTCGAGCGTGCCCACGAAAATTCGATGGCGGCAGGCATCCTCCGGTTCCGCGTCCGGGTCCACCCACGAGGTCACGCCACGGTTGGCAATTTCCGCGTGCGGTTTGCTGCGGTCGATCTTCGGATCGTGGCGCCAGAGTTCCTTGCCGGTCGCCGGGTCGAGGGCAAAGACGATGGCGCTGCCGGTCGGCAGGTATAGCCGCCCTTCGACAAGGATCGGGTTCGCCTGGAACGCAAACGGTTCCCGGTGGCCTTGCCCCAGTTCACCGGTTCTAAAGCGCCAGGCCTCCTCGAGCTTGTGGACGTTTTCGGTGTTTACCTGGGAAAGGCTCGAGTACTGCATGCCGTGCTGACCACCGCCATAGTGGTACCAGCCCCGGTAATCTTCGGCTAAGGCCAGGGTCTGCCATGCAATCAGGAATGATGCCAGACTCAGTACGGCCTGCCAGAACGGCCGCGATTGACCCACGGTGTCGCTCACGAGAGGTTTATCCGAACAACTTCTCTACAGCCCGAAAAATCGAACGCAGCCGGGCTCTCGGCGATCACTGCAGCTTCCTCGAAGTCCTCATCGGCCGCGATGTCAATTATCGGCTGAATGCTTCGGTCTGGCCGAACGGACCTGATCGCAGCATTCTGCTTCACAATTTGTGGAACCGGAGGGAAAAATCGTTCATCCCATCGCCTTCCACCCTTACCTCCAACTCCGTATCGCCTGACCGCGAGACCTCCAAAAGCCGGTAGATCAGGCGCTGCGGTGCATCGTGATCGGGGTTCTCGAAAACAGCGGTCGCTTCGGAACATTGCGTGAGCCGGAAGGGCACCGGCAGATCATTGTGCGACACTTTTGCCAGATAAAACACGCCGTCCGACATGGTCACGAGGCGAAGCGTCTCGTAATTGACAATCTCGCCGTCGGCCACCGACACCGCGGTACTTTCGCCTTCGAAGGTCTGGTCACTGACTCGGTGCCAGTTCTCGCGAATGACGACACGGCCCGGAGTCGTCGTCCACTCACCCAACACCCACTCGACAACATCCAGCGTACGACATTCCTCGGCGCCAGCCGGGGTGGTAAGCCACAGTGCGATGAAGATGGCGGCTGGTCTTTTCATAGGCAGTCAACCGTTCCCGACCTGCCATGGCGACCGGCTTTCATGGCAGGCCTTCAAATCAGATGTCCCCGTTTCGGGTCACTCGGCGTCATTCTACCTCGAAATGCGCGCAGCTATGGTTTCCACCGGCAGCAAGCCTGCATCGAGGATCGAATGTTGCGCCTCATGAGAGCACGCGCGCGAAATAGGATCTGGCAAAGTCCACCAGTTGTCGGGCTCTGACCAACATCGCATCAGCGCTGCCTACACGGCCGGAGCGAACCATTCCGCTGGCGGCAAACTGTTCGCCGACGATCGGAAAGTGAACACCGTCGTCGTTTGCCATGTTCGGACTCTCAACCCAGGCGCGTTTGCCATGCCTGACCAGCGGAAATCGATGCACTGTCGTCCGTCTTGCGGGCACCAAAGATTCTGCGTAATGCAAACAAGTGCATCGATCGAATCCGACCCCGAGTAGCAGTATTTCTGCATCGAGGTCATATAGCTTCTCAAACGGTGTTCCGCGTCCCTCGCCAAAATCCAGGGAATGTTCGCTGGTAATAATGCTTGCCAAACGTCCGTTGGCGCAAACCGACAACATCGGGTGACCGCTTCTCAGGGTTCCCGGATATGTTCTGAATGCCTCCGGAATCGCGCCCATCGTGGTAGGTGTAGTACGTGGATCAAACACCGGCAGGTGCGCTCTTATCGTGTCATGCCAATCGGCTTTCACGCGCACGTCGTCCCAATTACTCGGATCCGAGACGTGAGGCGATTCCGCCGGCATAACCAGGGTGCCCTCCCACCCCAGGATATCCAGCAGCGCACGGATCACTGATAAGGGCCCTGCGACTGTCCAGCCGATTCTGCCCAGCGAAGAATGAACCATCACAGTTGCTCCCGGACGAAGTCCGACAGCGGAAAAATCGCGGCGCAACGTTTCGACGGTGTTCGGAAGTGGCATCCGCAAGACCTTAAACGGCCGACTCGGCGACCGCAATGGCTCAGTTGGATTTTCGCCGGGTGCTTGCTCCGGCTTAAAAGGTCCCCCAAGTCCTGGGTGCCCTGCCGTGCCACGTCATGGCAGGCGCTAATCCGTACGTGGGCATCGCCGGCCGCCGCCGGACAATCTGCGAACTCGCGACGTGACCACAATAAGAAGCCGATAAGCGCCTGGATGCGACAGTCGCTTTCACGACGGCCTGTTACCTATCCTGTAATTCCGTGTTTGAACAGGGAGTGAGAAATTCTCGTGTACGAGGGATCTCCCCCCTTTCGGCAAAGCAAAAGTCCGACGATCGCGTGCAACAAAGTAACCCCAACTCTCGACGAATCGTCTACCTGTAACGATGTATAGCCCCTCTTGCCGGACCAGGACTGTGCAGGGGTTCAGACTCGCGATTCCGGTGGGCCAATGGCTCTCGGCCAATTCGCCGATCTCTGCGAAACTCAATACGTCGAGTGCTTCGCGGGATACAACCGCCGCCAATTCGGAATCGAGTTCTGGTACGCGAGCACATGCGATCAGCCAACAGGCGACCAGCACTGAAATCAGAAGGCTTCTAACCATAAAAATGACACTGCGGCGATATCAACGCAGACGACCGCATTGGGTCCGTGGTTGACATTTTAACCGGAAATTCCCGAATGACTCGCTTCGGTCAGTGCGTTCGGTCAATGCACTACATTTCGTGGTGGCGGGCTATCTCCTCGTCACTCAGTCGCAGAAACCTCGCCGCATTGTTATACAAGATATCGCGTTTCTGCTGATCGCTCAGGAACGAAGCTTCCTCGATTACGCGAATGCTGCGTTCGATCACCTCGGGCCAGACCATTTGGTCAGAACCAAACATCACGCGCTTTCCGTAGCCTGCTTCCAGAATGCGCCGCAAGAACCCGTAGAAAGCCGCTCGGGGTTGCGTGTAGATGATAACGCCCACCCCCACATACACCTGTGGATGCGCATACAGGACGGCCAGAAGATCGTCGATCATGGGATATCCGGCATGCATGATATATACGCGTAGATCAGGGTGACGAATCAGGACCTCTTCCAGCGTCAGAGCGCTGTGGAGACGCGCACGATAGCCACCAGCACCGAGATAAGCCACACCTGGCGGGCCGCTCCCGATGTGAATCCCAACCGGAATATCGAGTTTTTCTGCGAGGTCCCAGTACGGCTCCATGCGCGGATCGTCCGGTGGGATACCGACATACTGATTCGTGATTTCGGCCAGTACGTCCAACCGGCCGTCGACATGCAGTTTTTCCAGTGCCTCGGGCGAAGGAGCGTCTGGCGCGAGTTGGAAGCCAAGCCCAGGATAGAACCTCCCGGGTGCCGACTCCATCCATATCGCAACCCGCTCCGCAGTGCCACTCAAGACTCCAAACACATTGCGCCGCTCCATCAAGGCAATCGTCCGCGATAGCAGTTCAGCGTCGGTCGTGGGAGACCAAACGGGATCCTCACAGGGCGGATTTTTGAAATTCGCCATGAAGACTTGTCCGTAGGGCACGGACTGGTCCCAAACAGGGACTGGAAATGGCGTACACATTGCCAGGGGAGGCGGACCCTGGTGGTCTACCGGTAAAGCATGCAAGTGAACATCGATAATTGGCAATCGCTCCTGGCCGTTGGCAGTCAGGGAAATAAAGCAAAGTAACAGCGCAGCTGAACGCATCGCATTCCTCCAGCGAAGTAACCTGAATGGCCGGTGAAACTCGTGGCGGAAATTATAGCGCGAACCAGTCCATATACATCCATCGACAGCGGTGAGGCATGACCCGAAAAAGTGTTACAGCGCTGAGTTCAGGCCGAGCGAATCGAGCCGCGCAAATGAAGAACATGAACCAGACGCACCGGTAACAGAACAGCGGGGAGGCAACACGTGTCCGCTACGGCGTTGGCGCGATGTGAAGCAAATACACAAGGACAATCTGATTCCCGGCAGAGGTTTCGCACCGAACCAGGCGCCCCTCGACCCCGGGGTCCTGACAACATCGCTGTACAAGCGGAACTTGTCGCTGAAATCAAGCGACGGTCATTTTCACAAGTAATTACAGCCGCATGACTTAACACCAAGCCACCAGCCCGGCATGGTCAACAGCCGCGACGAACGCTCAAAGCGTGCCACACGCAGCGATCGAGAGAAAACGGCGTTACCACCATTTGTTGAGACGCCCTCAATTTGTCTGCACGGGCCCGAGCGAGGCAAGTTGCTGTCGAATAATCGGGAGCCAACGCGAGTCCTCGTCGTGTTGCGCGAGAATTTCCAAAGCCGCTTTCTCCGCGGCAGGACCACGATCCCATTTATACGAATAGGTGAATCCCAGTTGCCCCAATTTGCTATGCGCTGTCGCCGTCAGTTTGCCCACATGCTTTATCTCGCCGGCAATTACTTCTATCGACCCTACCTCAGGCACGAGAAACGGCTCCACAGTGTGGTAATAATTCCCCGCGCGAAAATGGCCGCGGACGGATACTAACTCGTAAATTCCCGGCGGCAACTGAAAAACCAGCAGGTGCTTTATCGTTTCTCGCCGCGTCACTTCGCGAGTATTTACCTGGCGAACTTCCCCACCCAGAACGTCGATTGAATTTTCGATACCGAAACTGAGGGATCCTTTGTGTTTCAGCCTAACGTCCGCAATCAGAAGTCCTGTCGACTCGGGAGCAGAATCGAGAAGCCCTGCTGATCGATTATTGCGTTTATCGATTCCATCCTGCCAGGACGCACAGGACGACAGCAACAATACTGCAGCAACCCAAAGCAGCGCCGTTCGAGTAGGCATAGGATCCCTCGCAGATGCTCGAAAAGGCCGATACCCGATCATTGATACTTATTCTAGTTGAATGAAAGCATTACGTCAGACAGCGGTCATTCGCACTCCACAGGTCCCTGGTTCGACCAATTCCGGACCTTCAGACGCACGGAAATAGCCCCACCTGACCTTCCGCCAACGACCGGAAGCAGCCGCTTAAACCTTGTGCAAGACACCGAAAATGGACGCAGAACCTGACGTCCGCTTTCGGCCGAGCCGCGGACCGCTTGGGCCGATACTCGACCGGCAATACCCCGTCTAAATCGACCTTCCGTCGACGTGGTCCGGGTTCAAAGACCTCGGGTCCAGCCCATGCAATGTATTGATGTTGATTGCTGCGATCTTTGTGCCATCGGGCATCGATCCGTAGGCAAAACTCTGTATGCCGCACGTCTTGCAGAATAGATGTGCGATAGTTCCTTTGTTAAATCGATACTCCGTAAGGTTGTCCTCGCCTTTCAACAGCTTGAACTGTGAACGCGGCGCAAATGCCAGAACGGCACCGAGGGGCTGACATCGCGAACAATTGCACGTTATGCACGCATCGGCATCCACTTCTACTTCATAAGCCACGGCGCCGCACTGGCACCCACCATCATAATGTTTTTCCATTTGTATTCTCTCTAGGGTCTAGCTTCGCCTTCACCACGGTAGCGATGTTGAGGGACGACAACGCTGTGTCAATTCTGGGATGTACTTAATGCGACGACTCGAAATGTCCGCCAAGAGTCAGCAGGAAAAATAATAGCCCAGACCTGGCGAACGTCGCCTTACGGCCACAAGGAGACGCTCGTAAAAGTAGCTCGCGGGCACTGCCAAGTACCGACAAAACCGATACCTCTTTCATCACCTCGCCAAAAGAAAATCCAACGCGTCCCGTCGGAATGGCCTGCGACAATGTAGGCCTTTTCTGCGGGTATTTTGTGCGCCAGTTCACGGTTATCGGCCCGGATTAGTCGGCATTTGCCCAATTGTAATAATAATCGTGCTTTGACCTGATGAGGACTGACCTCGGTGAAAGCGACGCGCTTAGTCGATGTGGACGACCTGAAGGTAGGCATGTACGTTGCCTCGCTTGATCGACCATGGCTCGAAACGCCATTCCTGTTTCAGGGCTTCTACATTCGTGATCAGGACGAAATAGACCAACTGAGAGCGCATTGCAAGCAAGTTTACGTATCCGTTGAGGACTTGCTCCACATGTCTGCGATCAAGCCCCAACCTCTGCCTCCGCGGCAATCGCCCAGCAAGCCATCCGGGTCAAGGAAAAAAAGGTTCAGCCTGCGCGCGTTTTTCAAGCAGAAAAACAGAACCGACGTCGCGAAGTCAATCGAGAAGTTCGACCAGACAGGCGTTATTTACAAGGAACAGGTCACGCTCAAGGAAGAGCTTCATACGGCAACGGGCGTTCACAAAAATGCGCTGGTCACCATTCAGGATGTCATGAGCAATTTACGTCGCTCAGGCAGTCTCGACCTGGATCGAGTCGAGGAAACCATCACGCCAATGGTCGACAGCGTGCTCCGCAATCCGGCCGCCCTAGCGTGTCTCATGCGAATGCAGAAAGTGAATGACTACCTTTACCATCATTCGATCGCGTCATCGATTTGGGCGACGATCCTCGGTCGGCAGATCGGCCTCCAGCGTGAAGACCTCGATATCATCGCGACAGGTGCGATTCTGCTCGATGTCGGCAAAACTCAGCTGCCGGCGGAAATTCTTGAAAAACCGGAAAGACTTAGTGATAAGGAACTCGAACTCATGCGACGGCACGTGCAGTTCGGCCTCGACATACTCGCCAAGTCCGGCAATGTAGATGGGCGCGTTCTCGACATGGTGGCTCACCATCATGAACGTCACAATGGCACCGGTTATCCTCAGGGTCTAAAAGGCACCGCGATTCCCGTATTCGGGCGCATCGCGGGCATCGTCGATGCCTATGATGCGATGATCACTCCGCGGCCTTATGCACAACTCCTGTCGTCCTTTGATGCGCTGCGCAAGCTGCGCGTCCTTGCCGATGTCGAATTCCAGTCCGAGATTGTCGAGCAATTCACAAGGGCGATCGGCGTCTTTCCGACCGGAACCCTGATCGAGCTCAACACCGGTGAGGTGGGGGTTGTCACCCAGCAGAACCGAATCCGACGCTTACGTCCCAAAATCATGATCATTATGGGTGCGGACAGGCAGATACTCGAGGAGTTTCGAGTCGTGGACCTAAACGAGCAGACCGTATCGCCCGATACCCATCACTCGCTGTGGATTGAGTGTGGCCTGTCCCCCGGAACCTATGGCATCGATCCCACTGAATTTTACCTCGAGTAGCGACTGGCCATGAGTACCTTAACTACCAAGATACTCTCACCGCAGGCCAATGGTCTCAGTCGCTTGAGCTACCATATCGACCACGGCATCAGGGCGTCACAGGATATGGCGATCGTGCTCGTTTTCGTTCACGGAGTTGAACGTCTTTGCGCGACAGTTGGGCATGCCAATACAAGGAAACTTTTGACCGATTTTCAGGCGCGGCTGGCCACACTCGATCCCAAGAAGAGTTTCGTTGAGAAATTAAGCGACCGGAAATTCGTACTGGTTTTCAACGGGCTGCGAAACAGGGGGCATGTGCGTCTCGCTGCTCAAAAAATCGAGCGGCTTATGCGGGAGACGTTAATCCGGGCGGACAATCGGTTGCAAACGGAATTGACAATGGGCATTGTCCACAGCCCTAAAGACGGCAGCGACACGTCCGAACTCCTCAAGTTTGCTGAAATCGCAGTGCTCGATGGGCGCAGGAATAAGGAGACGATCCGCTTTTATGAGCCCGACTCGGCGGATGAGATGATTCTTGATTGGAACCTCGAGCTCCGTCTGCGGGCCGCTTTGCAGGCCGGAGAACTCGAAGTTCACTATCAACCCAAAATCGATTTGCGGAGCGGCCGGACCGTCGGAGCCGAAGCGCTGATGCGTTGGAACGAGCCGGAAATCGGGTCGATATCGCCGGATATTTTCATAGAAGTGGCTGAAAGTAGCGGACAAATCGTTGACTTGACTGATTTCGCAGTGCAAAGCGTTTGTCGGCAGACGAGCGAGTGGATGGCAAAAATCGGCAGGCTGAATGTTTCCATCAACGTTTCGTCGAGCATCATTTTGAATTCGGAAATCATCGACGTATTAAAAAGTGCTACGAGCATCTGGGGTATCGATCCCAAGGCTCTAACTCTCGAAGTGACGGAGAACGCTTTGATGGAAGATCCCGAGACCAGCCACAGCGTGCTGAGTCGGATTCGTGAGTTGGGGACGCGCGTCTCGATCGACGATTTCGGCACTGGATATTCGTCGCTCTCTTATCTGAAAGTTCTACCGGCGGACGAGTTGAAGATCGATCGCAGGTTCGTCATGGGCATGCTGTCGGACCCGGGCGATTACAAGATTGTCAAACACACGATCGATATCGCCAAGAGCTTCGGTCTCAGTGTCGTTGCAGAAGGTGTGGAAACGGCCGAGATGCTTGATGCGTTAAAAAAGCTCGGCTGCGATTATGCTCAAGGCTACTACATTTGCCGACCTGTTCCGGTCGATGAATTTGAGGTCTTCGTTGGGTAAATGACGGGTGATCGACCTGACGCGCAGAAGGCCGGACCCCGTTGGGGCCTGCCCTTTTGTTTGAGAGCGGGGGCTTTGATTTGCACTGATCCGACGGCTCGGCGATGAGTTCGCTTGCGTTAGACCAGACCGATCAATCTGGCCTTCTCCCGAATGTCCGCGTTTCCCCAAAGCGCTCATTGGATCAGCCTAAAATCAGCGAAATCGAACGGCAGGTAACGGCAGCTAACGGCCAGGAGCGGACATGGAAAACCCCGCCACGAGGGCGGGGTTTCTTTTTTTTCACTGCAAATCGGCTGCCATCCAAACGGCTACTTACGGGACCGCGTCCTCGACGATATCCACCCAGAATGGCCTGGGCACTAGGAAGTCGTCGACCCACTCGTTGAGGAAAACGCCGTCCGCGTCCTGTAAGTAGAACAGCGGTGTCTGCAATGCCGTGTGTGACGTGTCTCCGGTCACTATGAATTGCTTGTAGCGATCCGGGTGGGCGTCATGAAGAAGTCCGTGCTCGGTCACGACGAGTTCCCGAAAGGCCGCCGGATCACCCAGAAGACCCAAGAAGAAACGGTTCGTCAGATCGGCATCAGTTTCGTAAAACGCCTCTCGAACGGTGGAGTCGTTGTCCAACCGCCACTTGATGATGGCCGTTCCCTGGCCCATGTCACTGCAGTCCGCACAACTGGCCGGGTAAAACTTACCGAAATCCCAGTCCGCCGCGCGCGCCGTGACGTCGCCGACTGCGTCAAGATTCACTGCCACCGGCCCGGCGTCGTTTAAGACCGTGAGCTTGACCTGGTTGCCATAAAGCAAGCGGACGAGAAACGGGGCGAAGCCGGCAGCGCCCACGCCGCCTGCGCTGGAACCCGCGACCGTAATCCGGCTGGCGTGGGGGAACATCTGCTTAGCAAGATCGATGCCGGCGGACTGGTTGCGCATGCCGTTGTGAAAGCGAAACAGTGGTCCCGCGCCTGGCGGCAGCCCCAATACGCCTTCTATAAAGGCCTGCCATGTCGGGTCGAATACGACGTTGTCGCCAGTGAACACCGAGCCGTCACAGTAGGGCATGTAAACGATCGAATAGTCGGCGAATGGGTTGTCCTTTGAGTCAAAATCCCAGATGCCTACTGGGGGCGCAGGTGGCTCCTGGGCCTCCGCGAGGACGTTGCAGTTGTAGAAATCCTGCCAGCAGGCACCACCGCCCTGTTCGAATATGAGCAACCGCGACGGATGGCCCGCACGAGTGAACACGGAATAGTCGGTACCTGCAATGCAAATGGGGCCCGCGCCAAACATTGAATCGAAGGTATGTTTGGTCCATCCGTCACCAACGTCTTCAGTCGATACAGGAGTGAATTGACCCAGGTACTTGTCAACACCCGCGTCGCGGAGATCTTGCGCCGCGGTCGCACTGAGACCCTTGCGTGATTTGTCGGCGAGTGCAGCGCCAGACGCAAGAGCCAGGGCAATGAATACAAAAAAGCAGGTTATTCTTCTCATTTTCCCCTCCAGATTTATGATAATTCTTGTTAGACAGCATCTCCCTCTAACTACTATAGATCATGTGGAGTACGTTGCGACAGATTGCCGGCTCTCGTCAGAACATCATCGACTATTAATCAATGATTTGTATTGACAATGCCAACAATTGCGAACGTCCGCTGCACTCCCGGAGTTGCACAGCCAAGCAGTTTCTGCCCTTTTGAGAAAGGGCGATCCGCGCTGTGAATGCGTCATATGAAATCCAAGAGTGCAGCATTCTTTGTGGCCTGTCTCTCTTTGCGTTCCATATCTCCAATGTCCGCATTGGGTCAGTGCGGTCATTCAGACCGATTCTAGCTCAATGACCGCTTGAGGGCGGAAAGCGGACACTCGACCTGGGCGAATGTCCGCTCTCACCAATACCGGACGTTCAGAGGCACGGAGATCGCTTGAGTTGAATGTCCGCTAACGGCCAAAAGCGGTCATAACCCTAATTCCAATTTGCACCTTGGCTCGCCTCGAAAGCAGTAAATAAACTTTTAAAGTGCGTCGATTTCCACAGGTGCGAAAGAGCCAATATTGGCAAACCCAAAGCACCGATGACAGTAGCGATGAAGAGCGCATCCGCATTGGTCGGAGCCGCGTAGACGAAAACCCCAAGAGCAGCCGCAACCCCTGATGCGAGAATAAACGGAATGCTGCGAGCCAAGGCGAACCTCAGGAATGGTGATAGATAGAGTCGAATAGCGTTCCAGCTGAGAAAAAACGCTGCTGCACCGGGCTGATCAATGCCCACGCAGAGTCCGGGCAAGAACAGCCACAATTCGAATAGAAATATCGCAGTCCAATATCCCCTGGACTCGATGGGCTTCAAGATACTGGCCAAGTTTTTTGAGCTTCGCCCGTGGATTCAATAACAGTCGTTCAGACAGATTCTAACCGAATAACAGCTCTGGGTTAGAAGGCGGACACTCGATCTGGGCGAATGTCCGCTCACATCAATACCGGACCTTCAGGCGCCCTGAGAAGGTCTGATTTGAACGTCCGCTTTCGGCCAGTAGCGGTCATTCAACCGGGTGCATTATCTACGACAGTTGTGCCTTACTTGCGCGCGACTGCGGACAGACCCCACAGTGCCCAGACAAGAATTATCGGCAGTATCATCCAATAAACCGTCTCATCTATGTCCCAACCAGAAGCATCGCGCGCATCCATCGCAGTCGCAAGCACGACCACTGGCCAATACACGGTGATACCAAGAGCGGCACCGAAGACGACTCTCCACCATGGGCGTTCGAGCCAGTGGCCGACTAACCCGGCGCCGAGCAATGGTATGTATACGACAAGATCAGCAAAGGCGAAGCCATACCAAAAAGCCGCCCCAACCTCGGTAATCCTTTGTACTGGTTCTTGGGTCCCCATGCGAACGCCCAACTCATAGTCGAAAGCCGGAATTGCCTGTGAGTAGACGAGGTATACCAACAGAAGCCACCCAGGAATCTGAAGCCACCATCGCTCAGGACCCTGAACCACTGCATCTACTCCTGTTACTCGACGGGCACCAAAACTTTACTCGATCAGACTCAACCGCGGCTATAGGCGCATACAGAACGGCTGCATAGAGTCAGTAGCAGTCTTACACACCCATTCTAGCCCAATGCTGCCATTGGACTAAAATAGACCCCAATGACCGCTACTGACCCAATCCGGACGTTCACAATTTAGCGCACCATCCGAAACGTTACTTGCCACTTTTGTGAATGAATAATGTTTACTCTAGGATCGGGTGC
>JBFIHC010000020.1:0-35885 GCA_041601995.1 Woeseiaceae bacterium
CAACTGGGGCTACGAGCTGGCCGAACGTGAGTTCGCGGACCAGACCTACACATGGGACCAGTGGGAACGCACCAAGGCCGAGAAAGGCCAGGAAGCCGCGAACGCCGAGCAGGATGCTGCGCTTGCCGGAGGCAGGGTCCTCGTGAAAGATGCGATCGCGGACATCACGTTGCAGCAGGTGCTGACGCGGCCGAAGGAATTCGACGTAATCGCGACGATGAACCTGAACGGCGACTACCTGTCCGACGCGCTCGCGGCGCAGGTCGGCGGTATCGGTATCGCCCCGGGCGGCAACATCAACTACACGACCGGTCACGCCGTGTTCGAGGCAACGCACGGCACGGCGCCGAAGTACGCGAATCTCGATGTGGTCAATCCGGGCTCGCTGATCCTGTCCGGCGAAATGATGTTGCGCTACATGGGCTGGACGGAAGCGGCGGACCTGCTGCTCGAGACCATGGACAAGACCATCGGCAAGAAGACCGTGACCTACGACTTCGCGCGGCTGATGGAAGGCGCCAAGAAAGTGAAATGCAGCGAGTTCGGCGACGCACTGATTGCCAACATGTAAGCACCCGGGATGGATGAGCCGGCGCACTCGCCCGCTGCGGTTTCCGCGATTGCAGAGCAGCTTGTCGACGCGTTCCTGCGTTACAACGCGGACTTCCGCGAGCTGACGCAGCGCGCGGCGCGTTGTTTCGAGGATCGCGACTGGCAGCAGGGCCGCAAGAACGCCGTCGGACGAATCGAACTGTACGACCAGGCCGTCAATCGCGCGCTGGGAGAGCTCGGCTCGACCGTCGAGGCATCCGAGAGCGGCAAGGCAACGTGGATCGCCGTCAAGGAGCACTACGCCGAGCTCATCAGCGAATACCCGGACAACGCCTTTTTCAAGACCTTCTTCAGCTCGATCTCGCGGCGCCTGTTCAACACCGTCGGCGTCGATCCGCGGGTCGAGTTCATCGCGGAAGACGTGCTGCTCGACGAGAAACCGCTCGACGAAAAGGACGTCCGCACGTACAGCAATCGCGGCGCGTTGCAGTTCGTGATCGACCAGGTCCTGTCGGACTTCAGTTTCGGCGTGCCGTATCGCGATCGCGAACGAACCATTCGCTTCGTCGCGGCGGAGATCGAGGCTTACTGCCGGGAAAACGACACGCAGCAGGACCTCGAGGTCGTCGAGTTACTGGTGCCGGTCTTCTACCGGGCCACCCGCGCGTTCATTGTCGGGCGCATCGGCGGCGATGACTGGGTATCGCCACTGGTCATCGCCCTGCGCAACTCCGACGACGGCATCTTCGCCGACGCCGTAATTCTCTCGGTCAATGACGTGAGCATGCTGTTCGGTTTCACGCGCTCCTACTTCCATGTCGACCTGGAGCACGTGGGCGCGACCGTCGGATTCCTGCAGCGGCTGATGCCGCGCAAGCCCATGGACGAGATCTACACGGTGCTCGGCCGTGCGAAGCAGGGCAAGACGGAGCGCTATCGCCTGTTCTTCGAACACCTGCGCACCTCGCACGATCTCTTTGTGCGCGCCCGCGGCGTCAAGGGCATGGTCATGGAGGTCTTCACGCTGCCCTCTTACGACGTGGTATTCAAGATCATCCGGGACCGTTTCGACTATCCGAAGACGGGCAGCCGCGACGACGTCATGGCGAAATACAAGCTGGTGTTCATGCGCGACCGCGCCGGGCGCCTCGTCGACGCCCAGGAGTTCCGGCAGCTGCGATTCCCGCGCCAGCGCTTCGACCCGGACCTGCTGCACGACTTGCTGGAGGAGTGCGGGTCGACCTGCCGCGTGGAGGGCGACCACCTCGTGGTGGAGCACGCCTACATCGAACGCCGCATGATACCGCTGAACCTGTACCTCGAAACCGCGACGGACGAGCAGTCCGCCGCGGCCGCGATCGATTACGGCCAGGCGATCAAGGACCTCGCGCTCAGCAATATCTTCGCAGGCGACCTGTTGTTGAAGAACTTCGGGGTCTCACGCCACGGGCGCGTGATCTTCTACGACTACGACGAGCTGTGCCTCGTGACCGACTGCAATTTCCGCCGCATGCCCGAACCGCAGGACGACATCGACGAGATGCGCCCCGGCGCGTGGTTCTACGTCGGGCCGCACGACATCTTTCCCGAGCAGTTCATCGACTTCCTCGGCTTCCAGGCGCACGCGAAACGGGCATTCCTCGAGCATCACGCCGACCTGCTAACGCCAGAGTACTGGACCAACCTAAAACAGCGGCACGAGGCCGGCGAGATCTTCGAGGTGCTGCCCTATGTCGTCGACCATCGCACGGAGCACCGCGGCCATACCATCGTGCCCATCACTCGCAGCTGAGCTCAATGCAACTGATCGGCAATGCCGTCGAGGGTCTGCGCCAGCCCTGCACGCCGCACCGCGACGATCTCGCTGCCGCCCTCGCCACCGAGGCCGTCCGCGAGGCGCGCGAGGTCACGCGCCAGCGCACGGTCGCGGGCGCCCGAGCCGAGGCGTTCTTCGGCCCGGTCGAGCGCCTGCGACAGCTCAACGACGATCGCGTTGTCGAGAACGCTGTCGCGTGTAAGCTGGTCCAGGTAGGCCCGGGCCACGACCGGCTCGGCCGGCCAGGTGACACGAAACTGCTGCTGCGGGTTGAACACGTCACCCTGATCGGCGAGCGCGGCGGCAGCGATCTCGTTGGCGGAGAGATACTCGCTGGAAACGAGTTTGAGCACATCCAGGCCGCGCACGATCTCGGTGCCGTAGATGCGGCCCCTGTACCAGTAGGTCGACCAGAAGCCCCCGACGACGATGTCTTCGGCGTCGATCGGCCCACGGTCGAAGTAAGCGATTTCGACCGGGTTTGCCGAGTCGGTGAAGTCCACCACGGAGATTCCGCCCTGGTACCAGGCCTGCACGAAGATGTCGCGGCCGGGGACGGGGATGATCGAGCCGTTGTGCGCAACGCAGTTCTCCTGGTCCACCTGGGGCGCCGGCATCTTGAAGTACCCGCGGAACTCGAGTTGCCCGTCCACGATGTCGTAGATGGCGTCCGCGCCCCAGTTCAGGGGGTCGTAGGCGCGGCAACGCGGCCGGGTGCCGCCGCCCCATTCGTCGGTGAAAATGACTTTGCTGCCGTCGTTGTTGAAGGTGGCGGAGTGCCAGTACGCGAAGCCCTGGTCAACGACCTCGTCGATGCGCTGCGGCTTGCGCGGGTCCGAGATGTCGAAGACGATGCCGTTGCCGGAACAGGCCCCGGCCGCAATCCCGCGCTCGGGAAACACGGTGATGTCGTGGCACTGATCGGTGCGGTACGTCTCCTGCGTATCGTCGCCGTGGTCACCGCCGCGCCACAGCCCCGCGAGCACGCCCGTTTCCGGGTCGGCGAAGACCGCCGGGCTGTCGACGATGCGCGCCTGCGGCGGATCGTCGACCGGGATTTCGATGACGTCGATGCGGAACAGCGCGGTGCGATCGTCGCCCGGGGACTCGTCGATGCAACCGGCAAGCTCTTCCTCCTTGCGCACCGACGACGTGCCCGAATTGTAGACGATGATATTGCCGTCCTCACCGGGCCCCGCCACCACGGAATGCGTGTGAGAACCCCGGCAGGTCTGCACAGCGCCAACCTGAACGGGTCGTGTCAGGTCGCTGATGTCGAAGATGCGAAGCCCGCGGAAACGCTCCGGGCTGGCGTCCTCGCTGACGCCTCCAAGCCCGCAATCGACCCGGCCACGCGTCTCTTCGACCGACATGATGAGCAAATCACCGACAATCGACACGTCGCCCTGCCCGCCCGGACAGACAATCGAGCTCATCAATACCGGCACACCGTCGTGCTGCAGCCGGTAGACGTTGAAGCCGTGATAGCTCCCTGTGACGAGGACGTCTCCCGCAAATGCCATGTCGGTATTGGAGAAACTGAGCAGTGGATAACGTTCGTATTCTTCGTCTTCGGCAGCGTCCTCGCTTTCTTCTGTCGGTTCGCCCTCAGACTCCCCGTCGTCCGCCTGGTGGGCTTTTGGCTGCAGGCGGGTCGGCGGCAGTTCGGCGGGGTTGTTCGGATCATAAAAACCGGCCGGCCTTGGCAGCGAAGCCACGAGTTCCAGGTTCGAGATCGCCTGTCCCGCATCGTCCAGGCCGGCCGCCAGTCCGGCGCGGGGATCGGACGACAGGCCAACGAGGAGCAGGTTCATGCGCTCGATCTCGGTGCTCTGGCTATTGGTGACATCGTTCACGAACTCGAACAGCACTGGATCGTAGGCAGCCCCGGGTTGCTCAAGCAGTTTCTCGACCATCGTCACCGCACCCTCGTGATGCGTGATCATCAGCTCGAGGAACAGGCGGTCGAAGTCCGTGCCTTTCGACGCGGCCAGCTCCGCCATCTGCTCCGGTGTCGCCATGCCGGCCATCTTGTGGGTGGTGTGCATCGCGTCGTGGGCCGTCGGCTCGGGCACGCGCTCGCCGCGTTCGCGCAGCCACGCCTGCATGAATTCGATCTCGTCTTTCTGCGAGCGGTCTATCCGCCCGGCGACGTCGATCAGCTCCTGGCGGTTGGTGCGATCGGCGACCAGTGCCGCCATCTCCAGCGCCTGGTGGTGATGCGGGATCATGTCCTGCATGAACCGCGCGTCGGCCGGCGAATAGCTGGTACTGGCGATGGCGATCGCCTCGTCGGCCGTGAGTTCGCGGGCCGCCTCTCCGGGCGCCCCCGGCTGGATAATCGGCGTGTCCGCGACCGCCATGGCCGGAATCAGCAATGCTGCGGCCAGCACGGCGAGATAGCCGGGACGGGACGGGGATTCTGTGCTCGCGTTCAATGGAGTTACTCCTTTATACCGGACTCGTGCCACCGCTCGCGCCGGCGACCGATGCGCAAATCTACCAGATTGGCGGCCGGACGCCGCGAAAACGGCCATCAGCCAAACGCGTCACACAGCTTCTTGTGCTACGGCACAATGCGTTCGGTTTCGTTGACCGCGACCTTGCGGCTGCCGTCCCCGGGTCTGAATATTCCGCCGAGCAGCACAGCGTACATGCACGGAAACAGATGCAGGAAGCCGTGCTCCGCCCGGGAAGCACCGCCGAACGTCAGGCCACCGCGCCGCCAACTATGCCAGACATCAACCCGGGAACGATTACCAGACACGACGGCAACAGCCCGGTCGCGTAAGTTCTTTCCGGACCGGAGCGCTGGCTTCTCGCCGCCGGAAGTGGACGTTACATTCAAGTGTCCCCGCAGACCCGGGACGAGAATTTCATGCGCTCAAGAGACCGCTCTGCTGTATTCCGTCGAAGATAAACTGAACCGCCAAAGCACAAAGCAGCACACCGAAAACACGGGCCACTACGTGCATGCCGGTGACCCCGAGCACTCTTTGAAGCTGGCCCGCCAATAGCATCGAGATGAAGGTAGCGAGCAGTATTACCAGAAGTGATCCGATCACGATTGCTTTCAGGACGAGATCGCCTTCCGTATCTGCCATCAGCAAAATCGTTGCGCTCATTGCGCCGGGACCGGCGACCAGGGGCATGCCGATAGGAAACGCAGAGATATCTTCCTTGGTGGCCGCTTCAAGCTCCTCTTCCTCGGTCGTCGATGTGCCGCCCGACGAGCGTGCGAACACCATGTCGATTCCGATGAGAAGCAGCAGGATACCGCCGGCAGTTCGAAGCGCTGCCAGCGAAATTCCGAAACCAGTTAGAAGTGCCTCACCGACAAGCGCGAACAACAACAGGATCGCGGCGCCAATCAGTATTCCACGAATGGCCATTGAGCGCCGGTGACGCGAATCCGATGACGCGGTCAATGCGGCAAAGATGGCCGCAACATCAAGTGGGCCTATCGTCGCAAAGAAAGTCGCCAACGCGATTGCGGCGGTTTCAATCAATTGAGCAAACTGCCAGAAAACCTGGAGGGATCATTCTTCCGCAATTCCGAGCACCCCACTCTGTGTTGCTGCCGTCGAACCGTCGGCGGCGTATTCCGCTCCGGGTCATTGGCAGAGATAGTAGCTCAAATCAGGGCGGGCAGCGGCCTTCAGGGGATACGCAGCCCCTCGACTCCGCCTCGCGCCACCGTCCAGACGCGGCCAATCGCGGCTCCGCATTTCCTGTATCAGCGATCCGCGCTTGCGATCCCGCACGACCGCTTCAGGCACGCTATTGCCCATCGTGCCAGGTCGATCGGTTGGCGGATCGATCGAGATATCATTCATGGCACTGCAAGCGCCGCCTACCGGGACGACGAGCAGCGCCTATACGATCATTGCTAGCCAGGATTTCAATTCTCATTCCAGCCTGTCCTGAAACCCGCATAAGGTAATGAGACGAACCTGCATTCTCTCCCTGCGAACGCAGAATGGATAACAGCCTCGAATGCCGTCAGCAGTCCTACTATTTCGACCTTCCTGAGCAGTTGGAGCCGGCGAATAGAGGACGTGCAATGACAGGCGTATCGTCGCGCCTGGCGGAATCACTCGTGCAGCATACGACCCTGACATTGCGAAGAAATAGTCAAGGATAATCAACCGGCAGTGTTTAAAACCTAGAAGCGCCGGCAGTTCCGATTTGTGCTTTCGCACGCTTGTCCGTACAACCGTGAGTAACGGTTCGAACAATCGTGGCCACTTTGGTTCGCAGGTTCGTGCCCGAAGACCAGACGGAGGACAAAAATATGAAAACAAAAACCTACCTGGGAATTTTCACCACGCTGATAGCCACGCTCGGACTCGTCGGGGCGGTGGCGGCTGCCCCTGACGGCTCCCAACGACTTCGCGGCTTGGGGGATCGCGTTTTCCTGGTGGATGTAGAGCTCACCTTCGACCCCTTCGGCCTGTTTTTCGGTTTGCCAGTAGGGACCACGTTTCCAAACTGTTACGTTTTCGAAGCGGATGTCGACGGTGAGGGAATCGACTGGTTTGAAACGGCCTTCCCCACAAGCGGAAACTGGACCCAGGGCTCCGTCGGCGCCAAGACCGGTTACGTTGTCGACTTAGGCGCTCCTTTTTCGCAGATGGGCCTGGTCACGCCGGCCGGCGGTAAAGGAGTCCTGCAGCTGGAAGCCGAAACGTCTATTCCGGACGTGATCGCGTTTTATTCTGTGGGTGAAGAAATCGACGAGAGCGAAGTAGAAGATCGGTGCCCGACGACTTTTGAGCCCACTTTTCCGGATCCCGATTAAGCTGCAGCGCGGTCAGGGCCCGGGGGCAGCAATGCCCCTGCGGCTCAACGCCGACGAGTTTGCGCCGATATTATTATTCTGAACGACAACGCGCGTTCCGGCACCTTCGGTTGTTTTGAAGTGTCCGGTTTTGGCTTTGGGTCGGTAGCAGCCACGCAATGACCCTCCGGAGCAGCCGCCCGAATGGCCGGTATTGCCGGTGAAGCGGACGTGCTGTTCAGCGCCTGCGACGAGCGGGAGATCGTCTCGGCGACTTTCGTCAAGCGACTCGCAGGGAATCGGCATAGGCCCCGAGTGCCTGCAGTTCGTCGGCGCGGCGGGTGTCGTCCCAACCGAATTCCGCTGCGGCGATTTCGGCGATTCGTTCATAGTGTGGCCTGCCCTGATCGGGGTCGAGGCCTGTCATCACGCGCCGGAAGACGATATCGGTGAGCGTCTTCGGCAACTCTTCACGGATCACGTAAGCGATCTCGGCCGCCGGCAGCGTGCCCGCCTCGTCGATGAATCCGGCCAGTTCGGGGCGGGCACGCGCAAGTGCGGCTATTCCGGCTGCGCGGCCCCCGTAGATCCTCAGCAACCGCTCGACACCGGTCTCGGAAATCCCCGGATACGCGGCCAGCTGCTCGCGCGCCTCATCGAAACCCCCGGCTCCCGGTAACAGGGTGTCGCGCGTGCGGCATTCCGGCAGGCGGCGGGCCAGAACCTTGCCGATCTTGTCGACCGCCTGTTCGGCGAGATTGCGATAAGTCGTCAGCTTGCCGCCGACAATGGAGAGCAGGCCATTAGCAACCCGGCGGTGCGACTTGATGATGTGCTTGCGGGTGATCGCCGATTCGGGTCCGCGCGTGCGCTGCGGCAGCGGCCGGATACCCGCGTAGGCGTAGTGCACGTCCTCGACCGCCAGGTTGGCGGCCGGGAATACGCGGTTGGTCTCCGCCAGCAGGTAATCCACTTCCTCGCGGCTGGCGCGAACACTCCCCGGGTCGCCGTCGTAACGTATGTCGGTCGTCCCGATCAGGAACAGGTCGTTCCAGGGCAGTATGAAAAACGGCCGGCCGTCGCTTTCCGCTTCGACGTAAAACGCGTCTCGCGGCGCACCTTCGAACGGGCTCACAACGATGTGACTGCCCTTGGTCCCGCCGATGAGCTCCGGCATCCGCTGTCCCGTCCTGTCGAGCACCGAGTCCACCCAAGGCCCGGCCGCGTTGACGACCACCCGCGGCACAAACCGGCTCTGCTCGCCGGTCCGACTGTCCTCGCAGGTCAGCGACGCGACTGCGCCGCGTCGAATGCCGATGTCCGTCACTTCGGCGTACGTCAGTATCTCGGCACCGGCCGCACGTGCCGCGAGCACGTTTTCGAGCACCAGGCGCTCGGCGTACGTCACCTGTGCGTCGTAGTAGCACGCAGCCGCTCGCAGGCTCTCTTGCAGGAGTCCGGGCTCGCGCTCCCGGATCTCGTCCTCACTCAGCATCTTGTGATGCGGCATGGGCTTGCGCCAGGAAAGCAGGTCATAGCCCAGCAGGCCGAGCTTTATCAGGAGCGGGCCGCGCTTCGCGCCACGGTAGATCGGGATGCAGATACGCAACGGCTTGACGAGATGGCTTGCGATGCGGCGCAGATAACGCCGCTCGTGCAGCGATTCGTAGACGAGCGGGATCTCGCCGTACTCGAGGTAGCGCAGCCCGCCGTGGATCAGGCGGCTCGAGGCCCAGGACGTGCCATTGCAGACATCGCCCTTGTCGAACAACACAACCGACAGGCCGCGCAATGCCGCGTCGCGCGCGATGCCGGCGCCGTTGATTCCGGCGCCAATCACTGCGACATCGCAGGTCCGCGGTTCGGCGGCCATCAGGGCCGGGTTTGGCCGCTGCCGCGGACGACGTACTTGTAACTCGTCAGCTGCTCCGCGCCGACCGGCCCTCGCGCGTGAATGCGACCGGTAGCGATACCGATCTCCGCGCCCATGCCGAATTCACCGCCGTCGGCAAACTGCGTCGAGGCGTTTTGCAGCAGGATGGCGCTATCGACGTTGCGGAAGAACGTTGAGGCTGCTGCGTCGTCATCGGTAACGATGCACTCGGTGTGTCCGGAACCGTATTTCCCGATGTGCCGGATTGCCGCATCGATATCGTCGACGACGCGCACCGAAATGATCGCGTCGAGGTACTCGGTGCTCCAGTCTTCCTCGCTGGCCCGTCGCGCTTCCGGAAACACCGCCACCACGTCGCTGTCGCCGCGAATCTCGCAGCCCGCCGCGCTGAGGGCGCCGAGGACGCCCGGCAGCAGCCTGCCGGCGGCCGCACGGTCGACCAGCAATGTCTCGGCCGCCCCGCAGATGCCCGTGCGGCGCATCTTCGCGTTGACGGCGATGTCGGCCGCCATCGCGGCGTCGGCCGCTTCGTGCAGGTAGACGTGGCAGATGCCCTCGAGGTGGCCGATTACCGGCACGCGCGCCTCTTCCTGTACGCGGCGAATCAGGTTCTTGCCGCCGCGCGGCACGACCACGTCGACCCATTGCGCCATCGATGACAGCAGGTAGCCGACGGCCGCCCGGTCCGTCGTCGGCACCATCTGCACGCAATCGGCCGGCAATCCGGCATTCTGCAGCCCCGACACCAGGCAGGCATGGATGGCGCGACTGGAGTGAAAGCTCTCGGAACCGCCGCGCAGGATGACGGCGTTCCCCGATTTCACGCACAGCCCCGCGGCATCAGCCGTGACGTTGGGCCGGCTTTCGTAAATGATGCCGATGACGCCGAGGGGGACCGCCACGCGCTCAATGGCGAGGCCGTTGGGCCGCTGCCACTCGGCCAGGACGCGCCCCAGCGGATCGGGCAGCCCCGCAATCGCGTCGAGCCCGGCGGCCATCGCCTCGACGCGGTCTTCGTCGAGCATCAGGCGGTCCAGCATCGCGGCGCTCAGCCCGCGTTCGCGCGCAGCACGCGTGTCCACGTCGTTGGCGGCGATAATCTCGTCGCTGCGCAATCGCAGCTCCGCCGATGCGGCATGCAGCGCCGCGTTCCGCGCGTCATCGCTGGACATCGCCAGTTGCCGCGCGGCCTCGCGTGCCCGCCCGCCGAGCGTGTCCATGACCTGTGGAATCGAATCAGCCATTGAGCGTTGTGTCCTCACGATCGAATATCACCAGTTCGTCACGGTGCACCATCACCGCCCGGCCACGGTAACCGATAACGGCCTCGATGTTCTCCGACTGGCGGCCCGCGAGCCGCGACGCCTCGTCGAACGAATACTCCGCTAGGCCCCTGCCGAGCTCCCGGCCCCGCGAGTCCACCAGCGTCACGACGTCGCCGCGGCGGAAGTTGCCGGTAACCTCGACGACGCCCACCGGCAGCAGGCTCTTGCCGTTGCGCAGTGCCTGCGACGCGCCGTCGTCCAGCCGCAGCTCGCCACGCACCTCGAGCACACCGGCCAGCCACTGTTTGCGCGCCGCCGCGGGCGTCCCGGGCGCGCGGAACAGCGTACAGCGCGCACCGGCCGCAAGCTGGCTGAGCGGCCGCGGCACGACGCCGCTGGTAATGATCGTCGCGCAGCCGGCGTGCGTCGCGATGCGCGCGGCCTGCACCTTGGTGGCCATGCCGCCGCTGCCTATGTCCGAGCGGGTCTCGCCGGCCCATCGCTGCATGTCGTCGGTAATCGACGTCACCAGCGGGATGTGCTCCGCCTTCGGGTCGGTGACCGGGTCGGCGGTATAGAAGCCGTCGACGTCGGAAAGGAGGATCAGCGCATCGGCCATCACCAGCTGCGCGACGCGCGCCGCGAGGCGGTCGTTGTCGCCGTAGCGGATCTCCTCGGTCGCGACCGTGTCGTTCTCGTTGATGACGGGGACGACGCGCCGTTCGATCAGCCGCCCCAGCGTTCCGCGTGCATTCAGGAAGCGGCGGCGATTTTCCGTGTCCTCGGGGGTCAGCAGAACCTGTGCCGTGGTTATCTCGAATTTCTCCAGCGCCTCCTGGTACGCATGCGCGAGCTGCACCTGGCCGGCAGCGGCGGCGGCCTGCAGATCTTCGAGCCGGGCGCGCCGCTTGTTGATACCGAGCACGCCGCTGCCGATCGCGATGGCGCCGGAGGAAACCACGAGCACCTCGTGATTGCGGTTGTGCAGGTCCGCGATGTCTTCCGCGAGGCCGGCCAGCCACTGCCGGCCGACCCGGCCGTCGTCGCCGATCAGCAGCGACGAGCCGACCTTGACGACGATACGGCGGAATTCATCGACGGCGAATTCGCTCATCGCATCAGCCGGACAGGCGATGATCCCGGTCGTAAGACGACAGTGTTACCTCGCCTTTGGATACCGCGACACTGCCGCTGCGCGCGACCGCCGACAACGGTCCGATGTCGGCAGCGCCAGCGACGAATTCGTCGATCTCGGCGATGCGGCCGGTCAGCTGCAGGGTGTAGCTCGCGGCATCGTCATCGAGCACCTCGGCGCCGAACGTCCTGGCGAGATCCGCAGCGCGCGCGACTCCTTTCTTGTCGAGCTTCAACTTGATGATGGCGAGTTCGCGTTCGAAGTGCTCACCGAGGGTCATGTCGTGAATGTTGACGACGTCGACGAGCTTCGCGAGCTGTGCATTCAGCTGCGAAATGGCCGCGTCGGAGCCGGATACGACGAGCGTCACGCGGGACACGGTGGCGTCGTTGGTCGGGGCCACGTTCAGGGACTCGATATTGTAGCCCCTGCTCGAGAACATGCCGGTCATGCGCGTCAGCGCGCCGACCTCGTTCTCTAACAGTACGGAAATCGCGTGTCGCATTGCCCTTTATCCCTCAATAAAGAATCGATTGAAACTACATTTGCGCCTTCGTCGTGCCAATAGCGGCGCAATACAGCGAGTATTGCAATGCAATAAAAATTAGTAAACACTCGATCAAGACCCGCAAATCAAAGAGCGACGGCAGAACGGTGAACGAACAGGCCAGCGCAAAGCGCACGAACAGTCATCCCCTGGCAGGAAAAATCATGAGCGGCGCCGATATCGTGGTGCAGGTGCTGGCGGATGAAGGGGTCGACACCATCTTCGGATACAGCGGCGGCGCGATACTGCCGACCTATGACGCGGTATTCCGCTACAACAAGTTGCATGCGGGCAAAAACGGCCGTTCGCCGATGCCGCTGATCGTTCCGGCGAACGAACAGGGCGCTGGGTTCATGGCATCCGGCTACGCCCGCGCCAGCGGCAAGGTCGGCGTCGTCATGGTCACATCCGGCCCGGGCGCAACCAACACGGTGACCCCGGTGCGCGATTGCATGGCCGATTCCGTCCCTGTCGTCGTCATTTGCGGCCAGGTGCCGACGAGCGCCGTCGGCACCGATGCCTTCCAGGAGGCGCCGGTGTCTGCAATTATGGGGGCAGTCGCCAAACACGTATTCCTGGTCACGGACCCGGAGCGGCTCGAAGCCACCGTTCGCAGCGCTTTCGAACTCGCGCGCACCGGGCGGCCGGGTCCCGTCGTCGTGGACATACCGAAAGACGTGCAGAACTGGCAGGGCGCTTTCATGGGCAGCGGCACCCTGCCGTTGCCCGGCTACCGGCGGCGACTGCAGGCCGTCACCGGGAACCGCCTGGACGACGACGCCTGCGAACGCTTCTTCGCCATGCTGGCCGAGTCCGAACGGCCCCTGATCTATGCGGGCGGCGGCGTGATCAATGGCAACGCGGCCAAGTCGATGCGGCGGCTCGCATCGGAGTACGGCATCCCGGTAACCACGACACTGATGGCGCTGGGGGCCAGCGATACCAAACACCCGCTGGCGCTGCACATGCTCGGCATGCACGGCATCGCCTCGGCTAACTACGCCGTCGAGGACTGCGACTTCCTGATCGCCATCGGCGCCCGCTTCGACGACCGCGTCGCGGGCGATCCCGGCCGCTTCGCGCCGAACGCGAAGCACATCGCGCACTTCGACGTGGATATCGCCGAGATCGGCAAGGTCAAGCGTGTCGACTGGCACCACGTCGGTTTGCTGGACCGCGACCTGACGGACATGCTGGCCTACGGCCGGCGCATCGACTTCAGCAAGGAGTACGACGCCTGGCACGCGGAGATCGCGCACCTCAAGCAAGAGCACTGCCTGAACTACGATCGCGACAGCGCGCTGATTCAGCCGTACGCGGTGATCGAGGAAATCAACAAGCACGCGAAAGGCGAAGCCATCATCTCCACCGGTGTCGGCCAGCACCAGATGTGGGCCGCGCAGTACTTCGACTACCGCGAGCCGCGTCTGTGGCTGACCTCGGGCAGCATGGGCACGATGGGCTTCGGCCTGCCCGCGGCCATCGGCGCCCAGTTCGCGCAGCCGGACCGCGTCGTGATCGACATCGACGGCGATGGCAGCATGCGCATGAATCTCGGCGAACTCGAGACGGCAACGACCTACAAGCTGCCGATCAAGGTCGTCGTCCTCAACAACTACGGCGACGGCATGGTGCGCCAGTGGCAGAAGCTCTACTACGACAGCCGCATGGCTGCCAGCGACAAGTCGCTGCACAGCAAGGACTTCGTCAAGGCCGCCGAGGCGGACGGTTTCCAGTACGCGAAGAAGCTCGACAGGAAGGAAGACATCGAAGCGGTCGTCGCCGAGTTCATGGCCTTCAAAGGGCCGGCGTTCCTGGAGGTTATCATCGACCCCGAAGCCGGCGTGTACCCGATGGTGGGCCCCGGGATGTCTTATGACAAGATGATAACCGGCGACTTCATCAAGGGCCGCAGCAAGCCGCGGGACGAAACCCTGGATCCCAGCGAGATGTTCTGACCGCGCCTGCCTAGGCGCTGCGCTCGACCGGCGCGATACGTAGATTCCCCCATAATACGGTCCGGTTACGCTTGCTAGCCTCAGCGGTCAGGCTTGGAGCCTCTCCATGGCTACACATACCAACAAGACCCGGACGATCACGGGCTATATCACTGACCTGCTCGAGTATCCGCGCTGGGTTCTCGAACGCGACGTGGATTTCTCCAGTTGTCGTTACGGCAGCCACTACAACGCTTCCGTCGAGGAATGCGCGAACTGCCAGTTCGGCAGCGCCTGCCACTGGCTGGACCAGCATCGCTCGCGATCGCTGGACGAGGCGACCGTCGAGCAGCTCGCGGATGCGCTGGAGAAGGCCATCGAGTACCTGCGGGCCTCGCAGCGGCACAAGAAAGGCTGTTACTGCAAGACCTGCTGCTGGCTGCGCGAGGCCCGGCATTTCACGCGTTCCAACCTGAAGTAGACCGGGCCCAGTCCTGCTATCCTGCGGGCACTGAATACGCAGCCGGGGGGCACCATGGGGGAAATCGCGTTATCGGGCAGCTGCCTGTGCGGCTCGGTCGCCTACGAGCTCGAGGGCGACGCGCGGCGCTTCTACCATTGCCACTGCGAACGCTGCCGCAAGGCGAGTGGCAGTGCACATGCCAGCAACATCATCCTGCGCCTGACGTCCATCACCTGGACCGCCGGCGAGTCCCTTGCCCGCAGCTACAAGCTGCCGGAAGCCGAACGGTTCACCGCCGTATTCTGCACGGTCTGCGGCAGCCCGCTGCCGCGGGTTTACGAAAGCGGCATCGCGGTGGTGCCGGCCGGCTCGCTCGATCGCGAACCCGGAATCGAGCCGCAGGCGAGGATATTCGCGGGCTCCAGGGCGGCCTGGTCCTGCAGCGGCGACGCGCTGCCCTGCCACGACACTTACCCGCAACCGGCCTGACGGCGGGCGCCGTGGCGTTCCTGTTCCCGACAGGCTTCGGGTATTATGTGAACCGGCGCAAGGACAGCCGACTCGCGCTGAGCGACATTTAGACTATTAGGAAACCCCGGTGACCGGGCTATGCTGAGAACGCCGCGACGAGACAACCTGAACCGGATAGTCATCCTCAACCCCAAGGGCGGTTGCGGCAAGTCCACGCTTGTGACCAATCTCGCCGTCTGCTTTGCTGCACGCGGCGCCTCTCCGGCGATCATGGACTTCGATCCGCAGGGCTCGGCGATGGCCTGGCTGACGCGCCGCCCCGGCGACCGGCCCGCGATCCACGGCATCGCGGCGTACAAGCGCACGATGCAGGCGACGCGCAGCTGGCAGCTGCGCGTGCCGGAAGAGACCGGCACGCTCCTTATCGACTCCGCCGCCGGCATCAATCACGATGATCTGCGGGAGCTGACGCGCGATTCCTCATCCATCCTCGTGCCGGTACTGCCATCCATGATGGACACGCATGCGGCATCGAGGATCATCGCGGACCTGCTGCTGGTCGCCAAGGTAAACCGCAACGAGCAGAAACTCGCCGTGATCGCCAATCGCACGCGCAAGAACACCAAGAGCCTCGCCAAGCTCATGCGCTTCCTCGACTCGCTCGGCATCCCGATCATCGCGGTACTGCGCGACAGCCAGAACTTCGTGTATGCCGCAGAACACGGCATCGGCGTTCACGAGATGCAACCGTCCAGGGCCCGCATGGACGTCGAGCAGATCGAACGAATCGTGACGTGGCTGGAAGGCTGGCAGCAGCGCCGGCAGCGCGGGCTGGAGTTGTCCGGCATCCGCAGGAACCCTTTCTCGGCGGCCGCCTCCGCCCGCTAGCCTCAGTTAACGGATTCCTGTATCGCGGCGAACTGATCCAGGTCGACGTTGCCCCCGCTGATCACGATCGCGGTGGTCCTGTTCGCCGTATCGAGCTTGCCGCTGAGAATCGCTGCGAGCGACACGGCGCCGCCGGGCTCAACAACCATTTTCAGATTCCGGAACGCGAAGCGCATCGCGTCGCGCACTTCGCGATCGCTCACCGTCAGGCCGGGATCGAACAGCCGGTTGTGAATCTCGAACGGCAGTACCCCCGGTGAATCGGCGAGCAGCGAATCGCAGATCGAACGCGCGCACCGCTCGACTTTCATGCGCTTGCCCGCGGCGATCGATCGCGCGGTATCGTCGAAATCTTCCGGCTCGACGGTGCGCACCGAGATGCCCGGCAACCGCGCCTTCAGCGCCACGGCGCTGCCGGCGGACAGCCCGCCCCCGCCGCAGTTGATCAGCGCCTGCTCGGGCGGCAAGCGCATCTCCAGGGCCTGTTCGGCAATCTCCAGGCCGACGGTGCCCTGCCCGGCGATGATGTGTTCGTGGTCATAGGACGGCACCAGCGCGGCACCACGTTCCGCCGCGATGTCGCGGGCGATCACTTCGCGGTCGCCCGTGTAGCGGTCGTAGGTGATGACTTCTCCGCCGAGACGGCGCGTGCTGTCCATCTTTGCCCGCGGCGCGTCCTCCGGCATGACGATGGCCGCGTGAATCCCCAGCAGCCGGCCCGCCATCGCGACGCCCTGCGCGTGATTGCCCGAGGAAAACGCGACGACCCCGCGGGCCGCCTGCCTAGCCGTGAGCTGGCTCATGAGGTTGTAGGCGCCGCGTATCTTGAAGGAACCGATGGCCTGCAGATTTTCGGCCTTTACGAGCACACGGCCGCCCGCGATTCGATCGAGCTCGTCATTGCGTAACAGCGGCGTGCGTATCGCGACATCCGCCAGGCGCGCGGCCGCCGCCTCGACAGCAGAGATGTCGATCATGCAGCGTCGGCTGCAAGGCGGTCGATCTTCGCCGCGCAGATGAAGTCGTTGTCGGAGAGACCGTCGATCGCGTGCGTCGTGTAGCTGACGACGCAGTCGCCGTAGCTGACGGACATGACCGGGTGGTGGCCCTCGACGATGGCAATCCACGCGACAGCATTGGTGAAGCCGAGCGTCCGGCTGTAGGCCGGGAAGGAAAAGCGCCGCGCAATCGACTTGCCGTCGTCGCTCAGCGTCCAGTCGGCGTGCAGACCGTTCATCAACTCTTCCGCCTGCTCCGGCTGCAGCGGCGCGACGCCCCCTTCGCAGGGTTTGCAGTGTTTGTCGGCGAGGTCGGTACTCATGTCGCAACTATAAAACAATCGGCGCCAGCGGCGGCAGTTTTCGACCAGCGAACAGCGATCGATCCCGACCGCGCTTCGAGAAGCGCGAACGAAAAAGCCGGCCCCGGAGGGCCGGCAAAGCGGGGACTCGCGATGAGTCACGGGGGAACTCGACTCAACTCATTCCGGGTTGGCGGCGAACGAGGCCACGTCGTCGGTATAGAGCTTCAGGCTCACGCGGCGCTCGAGCGCATAGCTATCGATGCTGGTGTCCTGTGCAGGCGACTCGCCGTGTGCCGTGGCCGAGATGCGGGTCGCGTCCACACCGGCCGCGATGAGCTGGTCGCGTATGAAGTTCACGCGCTGCTCGGAGAGCTGCTGGTTGTAGTCTGTGTCGCCGCGTTCGTCCGCGAAGCCGTCGAGCTGCACGCGGATTGCAGGCATCGAGGCCAGCGTCGTGGCGAGCTCGTGCAGCCTGCCGCCGGTGGTGTCCGCCAGCACGGCCTCATTGGTTCGGAACAGCAGGTCCATGGCGATGCCGGCCTGCAGCAGGCTGGCGATCTCGGGGCTCGCATAGCGCTGCATGCGTTGCAGCTCGGCGCTGACCGTATCGAGATTGCGATCCATCCTGCGCATCTCGCGCTCCAGTGTGACGACCTCGGTCCTGGATGCCGCGAGCTCGGCGGAGAGCGAATCGATTTCGTCGCTGTTGCGCTGCAGGTTATCGCCGATACCGGCCCCGATCGCGGCCCCGATGATGAGACCCACCGGCCCGCCCGCCGCGGCACCGACAATCGCGCCGGCGCCGACGCCGATCTTCTCCTGTTTGGAGGCGGCCGCCTGCGCGGCCATCGGCACCATCGCAACGAGGCTGAGTGCGGTAATTGCTGAAATCGTCTTGCGCATTGAAATCTCCTTCGTGTAATGAGGCCGGTTTCCGGCCATCGACGGGATGATTACAAGGCGAAAAAACGGTGCGTACCGGACCACCCGGTGGAAAACCGGCGATCAAATATGGCGAAAAGTGCGCTGGCTGCGCTCAGCGGTCCCAGTGCGTTAGCGCGACGAAGGTACCGCCGTTGCGCTCGCACAGCACGCGCATGAGCTGTGCGAACTTGTGGGCGGTCGGCGGGATATCGCCGCTGCCGCGGAACAGGAACGGAAAGCCAACCGCGTGTATGCGGACCATGCGATTGCCCGCGGCGTCCACGCGATTGACGGTATCTACCTGCCGCACCACATTCTCGACCGAACGGCCGCTGAATTCGTCGCCAAAAACGTAGATGCTGATCTTCTTGTCGGGCGACCAGTAGGTGCTGATCGCGTAGATGATGCCGTCGACCGGGTTACTGTCGCTGAACGGGCGCCACAGGCGCATCGTGTTCTTGATGGCCTCCCGGCGCCCCGGCGTGTCCGGGATCCACTTGCCCGCATACTGCGAGAACATGTAGCTGCCGTTGTCGTTCATGATCTGCAGGCCCTTTACCTGCGGGTAGACGTCGAGCGTTTCGTTGAGCTTTTGCTGCACCCGGTCCCAGTTGTACTGCTGCATACTGCCCGATGTGTCGATGATGAAGATGATGTACTCGCTGTCCACGGGAATGCCGGCAACCGCGTCGTTGTCGGCGCGCTTGTAATAGGGCTGCAGGCGCCGCATCTCCTCGGTCAGCCGCTGCTTCGCGGACGCGAGCGCGCCCTCGTCGATGGTCGAGTCAGACTCCTCCTGCGACGCTTCGTACTGGCCCTTCACGGTGTTGAGTTCCTGCTGCAGTCGGGCCAGCTGGATTTTCGAATCCGACGTCTGCTCGCGCACGTCCTTGAGCTCGCGGTTTAGAATCGCCGTTTCGCCGCGAATATCGAACAGCTCCTTTTGCAGCAACGCGATCAGGGACTCGAGGTCGTCCTGGGTCTTCTCGATGATCATCGGCTCGTAGATCTTCGACAATACGAGCAACAGGATTATGGCGCCGAATCCGCAGCAGATGCAGTCGAGGAACGAAAGGCTGAAAGCGTCCACGTTGCGGCGTCGCTTGCTCATACGCGCTCCATGCTGCTACGGCCAGTCACGGCTGACGGCCATGAACGAGCCGCCGGTCCCGTAAGCCAGCGTCCAGTAGGCGATGGCGGCGTCGTAGTCGCCCTCCATCGGGAACAGCAATATGTTGACCGGGATCCCGCTCGGCAGCTCCCGGATCGAACGGCCGTGCATGCTCATCCTGTCGCGGCCGGTCACCATGCGGCGGTTGCTCGTCGCTTCCATCATCGTGGGCAGGCCGTCGACGAGCAGGATGATGTTGTCCGGCCGCGGCGTCAGCTTCGAAGCGACCTCGTACGCGGCGCGCAGGTTGGTACCGTTCTCGGGAATCGTGCGCCGCAATACCCGGATGGCCTCGTCCAACTTGGAGCCGTCGTCAGCTTCCAGCCATACGCCGTCGCTGCCCTTGATCACGGGCTGGACCTCGTTGTTGAACATGTAGATCTGGAACCTGCTGCCCGGTCTGAACTGCGACGTGAGCCAGTCGACGCTGGCCACCACCTGGCGCCACTTGACCGCACGAAGCTTGTCATCGTCCGCCATGTTGCGGCGGCGGATGATATTGACGATCGTGTCGTCCAGCATACTCGCCGAGCGATCGACGAGTATCAGCGTGCGGTTGCCGCCGAGCTTGAGTCCCGTCAGGTACTGGCGATCACCCTCGCCCTTGAACTCGCGAATGCGCGCGCCCTGATTCTCCTCTTCGGCTTTCAGCGCGAGCAGCCGCTTGACTTCCTCTTCCAGCGACTTGATGTCGCTCTGCAACTTCTCGATGCGTTCGATCTTGGCGAGCGTCTCGTCGTCGTACTCGGCGAGTTCTTCGCGGAGCTCCTTGATCAGCGCGATGATTTGCGCGATCTTGCCTTCCGCCGTCTGCTTCTCTACTTCGAGGGTTTCGATGGTGTTCTTGGCGAGCACCATGTTCTTGCGGCCTTCGAGAATCTCGACCTCGAGGCGCTTGGTTTCCGCCATCAGTTCGGTCGGGTCGTCCTCGGTGGTCTCCTTCACCTGCGCATTGATAATCATGAAGAACAGGATGACGGCGCCGAACCCACAGCTCATGCAGTCGAGGAACGACATGCTGAACACCTCGAACTGGCGGCGCTTACGAGCCATCGTCGGCCTCCGTCATGATGAGGCGGAACTCGTAGCCGGGACTACCGACGCGAACCAGGTCGCCGACCTGCAGGACCGCGGACCCGTCGATCTTGTGGCCGTTCAGGAACGTGCCGTAACGGCTGGTGTCCTCGACGACGCACTGGCCGTTCTTGCGCTGGATCGAGCAGTGCCGCCGCGATACGCCGGGCATGTCGCCGCGCAGGTCGATCCAGCGCTCGCCCGCCACGGGCTGGGAACCCATGACCAGGCTGCGGGCGTCGATCGGGTAGGCCGTATTCTCGAACAGGAGATGCGTGGGCTGCCCCGCCGCCGTCGGTGCCTCGTTCTTTTCGATCGACACGGGCGACTGGTCCCAGGGCAACTGCCGGATGAGCGTCACGCCGCCGTCACCGCGCTGCATGTCGCGGCAGCGGGTCAGCAGCCCGCGCGCGGTGGCGCCCGGCTCGAGGAGAAACACCTCGCCGCCAACCCGCGCTGCCAGCATGTCCGGAAGGCCCGGCATGCGCGCAGCACGGTCGCTCAGCTGGATCGCGGGCGTTTCCTCGGCGCGGTAGATGGCGCGCAGCTGGCTCGCAATGCGCTGGTAGACCGGCGCCGCGGCCGAGATCAGGTCGAGGGACTCCAGCTCCGCTTCGTGCGAGATCCCGCGGTACTCGATCTCCAGCGTCACCCTGTCATTACCGGACGCGGCGGCGAGCCAGTCGCTGAGACGATCCAGCAGCAACTGTTCCGTCTCCGCGGTGTGCAGCGGATCGAAACGCGACTGCCTGACGAATGCGTCCGAGATGATGCGAATCCAGGCGTCGTACAGCGACAGTATGCCGCTGTTCTCGATAACGGCACTGCGATCGAGCTGTACCTGGCCGTTCTGCCGCAGCCGCGACAGCGTCGCAACATGCAGGCTGAGATCCACGTGCACGGGCACCGCGCCCTGGTATTCGCGGCGCGTCGCCGCAACTGCGGCGTCGACGAGGCCGACGACCGGGACATCCAGCTCGTGCGCGATGCCGAGGAACAGCCCGAGGTTCTCGCCGGTCATGTAAGCCGGAACGGCAACGACCAGCCGGTCTCCGGGCGAGGCGACTGCCTGCCAGATCTGTTCGAGCTGGCGGCTGACGAGGTCCGCAGCGCTCAGGTGCTGGAACCGCCGGTCAGGCAGTGCGTCGGTCGTCAGGCCCGACCAGAAGCGGTTGTGAATCCGCCGCGGCTTGATGCGCGCATTTTCGAAGGCTTTCGATCCGGTCGTCAGTTCATCGTCGTCGAGAAGCGCAAAGCCGGGTTCGCGGTACAGCAGCCGCTCGGCACTCAGTACCGAGATGCCGGCGTCGTTGATATGTGCTGCGAGCAGAGACACGCTTCGCTCCGAGCGACGGTCAGTCCGCTCTCATGTGGCGAATCAGCTTGTCGTCGCAATACGCCTGCGTGTCGAACACGAGCCGCTCCTGCAGGAGCTGTAGCTGATACACCAGGAACATGAGGAATATGCTGATCAGGAGTGCGATAAAGGTCGAGTTGAAGGCGACGCCGAGGCTCTGCGTCACGCCGGCGATGTCGCCCTGGACTGCCTTGTCGGCCTGCGCCAGCGCCTCACCGATACCGCGGACCGTGCCGATGAAGCCGATCGACGGGATCGCCCAGGAAATGTAGCGGATCATCGACAGCTCCGATTCGAGCCGCTCTGCCTCGGACTCGCAGATCGTGTTGGTGCTGCTCGACACGTCCTGGATGTTGTGCGTCGAATTGAATCGACGCAGCGCGTTCAGCAGCGCCCGAGGCAGCAACATCTGCTGCTGGTCGTCAGGCAGCTGTTGCACCTGACGCGCGAATTCGCGCGTGTCCTCCGGCAAGATTCGCATGCCCTCCGCCACCGGCACGAGATCGACATCGAGCAAGCGGCGCTCGCGCGTGATCTTCACCGCCTTGTAGCCCATGATCGCCAGCGCCCAGAACATCAGGATGAAGCAGGCTTCCTGCTCGAAGTCCTTTATGAGTACGGCAACCCGGCGCTCACGCACGTAGTCAGGGTTCGCCGCCGCCGCCGCGTTCTGCTCGGCGATGATCTCCGCCGCGTTCGGCCGTATGACCGACACGTAGAACGCGTGCACGACGATGATCGCGATGATCAGCGCGAACAGCTGGAACACGAACTCGACAGGAATGTTTTTCTTATTCATAGATCAACAACGCCAGTTTTGAAATCGGGACCGGGCACTAGATATCGGTCGGGAACGGGATCGCCTGGTCGGCGGGAATGTCTTCGCTCGGCACGAAATCCTCTTCCTCCGCGTCCATGTAGCTTTCCTCGTCGAGATCGAGGTCCTCCGCCCGTTCGCCGGCGTCGACTTCTTCCGACTCCTGCGAGTCGCGAGCCTCGGTGTCATCCTGCGGCGCGCCGTCCTGTCCCCAGCCAGCGGCGCTCGCGAACAACAACAGTATGGTCAACATGTAACGATGCATGATCGATCCTTTGGGCTTGCCCGGTTGTTTGACCGCCGCGGGGCGCAATTGTCGCATGAAATTCAATCGGCATTGCGTGCCACGCGGAAACCGACGTCCGGCCGCGCGTCAGTGCCGTAGTCCCGGTAGGACAGGCGCAGCTCCGTGGCCGTCGCGTGGCGCCAGCTCGAACCGCGGATCACGTAGGACTGTCCGCGCTCGGGACCAAGCGGGTCGACCAGCGGTTCCGTAACCCCGGGGGCCGGCACCGTGTAGAAGTCGTTCATCCACTCGGCGACGTTGCCCGCACCGTCGAAGATGCCGAGGGCGTTGGCAGGGAACTTGCCGCCCTCTGCGGTCGATGCGAAACCGTCGTCATAGCCCGGGATGATCGTGGGTACGAGGTCCGCCGCCGACTTGTCGGCATAGTTGCCCGCATCGCGCCGCGGCGGCCAGTCCGAGCCCCAGGCGTACTTGAGCGCGCCAGCGCCGCCCTGGTAGCGAATGGCCCAGACCCATTCCGCCTCCGTCGGCAGCCGGTAACCGTCGGGGAACGGCCGGATGGCGACCCACTTGCCGAACTCCTCTTTGTAAACCGGTGTCAGGCCCTCGCGTGCGCTGAGCCAGTTGCAGTACTGCACCGCATCCGCCCAGGTGACGTTCGCCACCGGGTTGTTGTCGCCCGCCATCGACGGATGGATGTCGGCGCCCGAATCGTGATTGGCCCGGAATTGCGCGAATTCCCGGTTGGTGACTTCTTTCACCCCGATCAGGAACGGCCTGGTCAACTGCACCGGGACGATGACTTCGTTCGCCCGCCTGCCCTGCTCGCCGCGCGACGACCCCAGGGTGAAGGTGCCGGGCTCCACCAGCCGCAACGTCTGTCCGGCCGCCGTCTGGCGCTCGAGCGAAACCGATGCGCGTTCGATCTCTTCCAGCGATCGCAGGCGTGCCGCCAGCGTCTGCGGGTAGCCGGGTCGTGGCGTCACCGTGCGCGCCCAGGATTCGTAACCGGTCTTGCGCACCTCGATGCGATGCGGCGCCGAACTGAGGCGCAGCGTCGTGCTGCCGGTGCCGCGGGCCTGCCCGTCCACGTAGACCGTGGCGTCAGCCGGCTGCACGTTCACCGTCAGCGTGCCGGTCCTGGCGGTCAGGTCGACCGTGATGGAATCGCTGGCCGCCGCTTCGAGGCGAACCTTGCGGCTGCTGATGCCGTAGCCGGCCTTGGACAGCCCGATCTCGTAATTGATGTCGGGCGCCAGGTCGAGCGTGATCGGTGACTGGCCGCGATATCGGCCGTTGACCGTGACGTTGGCGCCCCGCGGGATCGTGTTGACGAGCAACCGGGCGTTCGCGGGCTGCAGCCGGATCAACGGCAGCTCGGTTTCGGTATTGGGCTCCGCGACGACCGTGCCGTCCCAGGCGCTGTAGCCATCATGCACCACGCTGATCTGGTGGGTTCCTTCCATCAGCTCGATGCTCGCGGGCGTTACGCCGACCTGGTCCTCGCCCGCGAAGATACGCGCTCCGGACGGTGCGGAGTCGATCCTTACTTCCGCCCAGCGCGGCACGAGCTGCACGCTGAGCTGCTCGTGCAGGCCCAGGCCCGGTACGTTGATGACGCCGCTGTAAGGCAGGAACCGCTCCGCGCGCACGCTGACACTGTGCTCGCCGGGCAGCAGTTCGATCGGCCCGAACGGGGCGGGCCCGATCTCGCTCTCGTTGATCGCCACGGTGGCTTCGGTGGGCGGGTCCGTGACGACGGTCACGTGCCCGGGCAGCTTGCGCATCTCGATGTCGACGATGACGTTCTGTTCGTCGCCGATCTCGAAATTGCGGGTGACGTCGTAATAGCCCCGCTGCGATACCTGCACGGTGTAGCTACCCTTGCGCAGCAGCACGCGGTCACCGAGCGGCAGGCGGAACCAGCCGCCGCTGACGGTGAACGAATCGGGCTCGCCGGGCGTCACCTCGAACTTGACCGACTTTGACGTGAACAGGAGAAACGAGGCACTAATCAACACAATCAGGGCGCCGCCGATGATCCATCGCAGGACCCTGTGGTCCGAGCTGTCCACACTTACCGTGGGCGCTTCGGCCGCGCGCCGGAACGCGGTCGGCGCAATCGTCTCTTCGGCGGGTTGGTCGCCCGCACTGTCCACTTCGGGCGGCCTCGTGACGTACGCGCTGTCTTCGAGCCGAACCTCCAGTGCCAGCCGGGCTTCGTCGAGGTGCACGCGGATGCGGCTGCCGAAGTAGCTGAGCTCGTCCCCGTGCTGCAGGCGACGGCTGGCTGACAGCGACTCGCCGTTGATCGCCATCGAGTCGTCGCGCCCTACCGGCTGTACGAACGGAACGTCGTCGAGTACGTCCAGCATCATCACGGGTGCGGCGCCGGGTCCGGGCAGACGCAATTCGCAGTCGCTGCCGGTACCGACCCGGATCGGCAGGCGCTCCGTGTCTATCTGCCGTTCGCCTTCTACGTCCCTGATGAATACGTTCAAACTCAAATTGGTTCCTCGCAGCGAACGACGATGGGCTGCATGTCAATTTCCGGCGCCACGCGAAACTCGAGCCGCACGTCGCGGTATCCGGGGCGTACGCCGACCGCAACGTACGTGCCGGGCCGCAGACGAAGCTGATGCTGGTCGAAGCTGCCGAGTTTACCAACTTTGTAGATTGAAACGTCCGTCCGGTTGTCGGAAACGAGCGTTACCGTCAGCGGCGTCGCGGCCCGTTTCAGCAAGCGCGACAGCTCGTCGCGCCGGTCCGCGAGGCGCGGGCCGATATCGTCCATGCGCGTGATGTCCAGCAGCAGGCCGGTCGCGGCCTGCATCGTCGAGGGCCGGCTCAGGTTGTCCGGCTCCGCGATATAGCCTTCCAGCTTCTCGTGCAGGGCCTCCATCTGCCGCGTCCTGCCCAGTCCCTCCTGCGCGAAGGCGAGGGTGGAGTCGAGTTCGAGGATACGCTCGTACGTGTCGCTCGCATCCTTCCACTCTTCCGCCTGTTCGTGCCGCTCAGCCTTCTGCTCCAGCGAACCGATGTCCTGCAGCCGTAAACCCTGGTCGACCTGCAGCAGCCCGTCGGCCGGTTCCGGCGACGCCGGCTTGAGTTTCTGCGCCATGCGAAACGCTGCGCGCGCCCCGAGGTAGTCGCCTTCGGCGAGCGCCGTCAGTCCCTCCGTCATGCGCTGATCGAACTCCATCTGGGTGATCGAGCCGCGCACGCGCTCGAGGGCCGCCTGCGCCGGTTCCCAGGCCGGGTCCAGTTCGACGGCCTGCGCGAAGGCCTGCCGGGCCGCCTGCAGCTCGAGTTCTTTCTCGTGCGCGAGTCCCTGGTCCATCAGCGACAGCACCGTGTCGAGATTGCGCGCACGCTGCAGTCCCTCCTGCGCACCCCGGTGGCCCGGGCTGATCGCGGCGGCGAGATCGAACAGGCGCACGGCCTCGACGGGATCGGCGGCCTCGAGAGCCGCTTGCGCCTCCGCATAGGTTGCCGCGAAGACCTTGTCGACCTCATCCAGCAACGGTTCGACGATGTCGATGGCCTCGCGGTACTTCCGCGACGCCGTCGCATAGTCGCGGGCCAGGTAGGCCTCGTCGCCTTCAGCATAAACCGCCTGCGCACGCGCAAAACGCAGGCCGCCCCAGCGCTGCACGGCGCGGCTTTCCAGCGTATCCATCTTGGCCAACAACTCCCCGAGCACCTCTTCGGTCGCCGCCCGGTCCTGGACACGCTGGTCGCGGCCACTCAGGTCCTCGACATTCTCGCTGAACCCGACCTCGGGCTGCCGTGGCCTGTCCGTGGCCGCCGGCGCCGTTGCGGCCGGTGCTTCGTCCGTGCCGGCCGCCGACTCCGGGGCCGGCTTGTCGACGGTCTTCGGCAACAGGAAGACGACGCCGAGCAGCAACACCAGCAGTGCGGCCAGGCTGATGCCGAGGGTTCGCGGGCTGATGCCACTCGACGCCGCGCCGCCCGTCGGTGCCGGGGGCCGCGGCGCGCGCGTCACCGGCCGAACGGCTTCCCGCGTCTCTATGATTTCGTCGCCGGCGCCACCGGCGGAAGCGACGTAGCGCCTGGCCGCCGGTGCCGGCGCAAAACCGAGTTCGGCGAGGCGGTTCGCAACGGACTCGGCGTCCGGTCTCTGCGATGCCTCCTTGTCCAGCATCTGCGCGACCAGCGCCTGCAGTTCCTGCGGGACGGCCGAGCCATCCGCTGCAGTCAACGGCGGCGGCTCGTCCTCGAGAATGGCGCGCCCCATGTCCGACGAGCTCCACGGCGACCGACCGCTCACCAGTTCATAGACCAGGCCGCCGAGCGCAAAGACGTCGTCCGCGGGCTCGGGCGCGCTGCCCGACAGTTGCTGCGGACTCGCCGCGATGAGCGAACCGCCGCCCGGATCCTCGCCGCGCGTCGCAGCCACCCCGAAGTCGACCAGGTAAGGCGCGCCGTTGCGATCGAGCAGGATGTTCGCCGCCTTGACGTCCCGGTGCACGACCCCTTTGCCGTGCGCGTAACGCAGCGCGTCCGCAATAAGGGCGACCGGCGGCAGCGAATCCGACAGCGGGGCTCCGGCGAGCACGCCGATATCGGGACCGTCGATGAACTGCAGGCTGTAGAACGCGCCGTCGTCTTCGTGAAACTCGAACACGCGCACGATGTGGGCGTGCATGAGACGTATCGCGAGCTGCCACTCGCGCCGCAGCACGTCGGCGCCGATGCGATCGTCCACGAGGATCTTGAGCGCCACGGAAGCGCGGGTGATCCGGTCCGTCGCGAGCCAGGTCTCGGCCGCGCCTCCTCTGCCTAAAGGGCGAGCTAAGGTATACCGATTAGCGAGCCGGGTGCCAACGCTCAGGCCTCGCGCCGGTTTGCGATCGCTCATCCAGTCGGTTCAGCCTCGCGAGCAGGTGAGCCGAGATCGATCGGCGTCGGGAATCCGGTCTGAGCCTCGTAGATCTCACGCAGCAAACGGCGCCAGCTTTCGTACTGCGCCGCAGCCGTGCCGGTGAGGCGACGGGTCTGGCCTTCCACCTCGATGACCATGGGCGCGGCCTCGGAGCCGAACGACTCCGACAGCTCCTTGATCGCCTCGACATGCAGCGACGCCTCGGAACGCCGCGAAAAGCCGGCGAATATCTGGTCGATTCCCTGGGAAATACCGATGCTCTGCAGGCTGCGCTGCATGCGCCGCTTCGATGAACTCGAGCTGTCCGTGTCCACGGCGAGCGAGCCGGCCAGGACGACGACACCCATGAGTGTCTGCAGCGCCGCCGAACGCTTCACCTGCCGGTAGTTGATGGCCTCCTCGCGCGAGGTCTTGCGCCACGCGTTGTAAGGGATCGCGATGCCGTAATAGAAATTCGCGTAGTGCTCGTTGAGCGTATCCACGACGAGACGGTCGCGCTCCCGGATCTGCCGCAGGCGTGCCACCGCAGGATCGTTCTCGGCCGGCAGGCGCACGACCCGGGTGATGCCGTCTTGGTCGGTCGCGAGGTGTTCGCCGAACTGCGCCGGCGACATCTCGCCGAAGAACTGCAGCTCGGATACCTGGCGAATGCGCCGCACGTCCTTTGCAGGCATGCCGGCCACGTAAGCTTGCAGATCGTTCGCGATGTCGTTGAAGACTTTCTGGTACGGATCGAGACGCCGGTCGCGCCGCTCCGAATACGACGACACGCCGGTCTGCGCACTGTACTTCTCCGAGTACCAGTGGCGGCCGGTGGCGTCGTCGACAAATATCTCGAGCTTCACGTACTCGCCGTCCGATTTCTCGATCCGGCCGCTGATGATCACGTCGGTGAACGCCTCCCGCGACGGGATCACCCGCACCGCGCCCCAGTGCCCTGTCCCCTGCAACGTCGTTTTCAGATGGTACGGCAGGTAACGCGCCTCGGCGCCGCGTATTTCCTCGTAAATCCGGGTATCCGAAGGATCGTTGTCCTCCGGCACGCCGTCCTGGAACTCGACGATGCCGATGTCGAGCAGCAAGGCCTCGTCGACCGGGTCATCCGCAACGACGAGTTCGGTTTCTTCGGCAGTGATGACTTCGTTGACGGTGCAGCCCTGCAATGCGAACAGGGCCAGGGCGATAAGCGCTGGTGCTCTCCTCATGGTTCGCTAGCCGTCTCCTCAGATCCCGTTGTACTTGCGATACTCTTCCCACAGGCGCTCGCGCAGCTGCGGGTCCTCTTCCGCCAGGGCCGCCTCGCGCAGCTGCCGCGCAATGATGTCGTCGTCCACCAGCACCGGAATGTCGTCCGGCGTGCGCTCGCGAATCTCCTCTTCGCTGAGCCCCGCAACCGGCGATTTTCGCTGTGCCTGCGGCTGGTTGGCGACCGATACCGAACCGGCGCCGGTACCGCCTGCAGCCTGCTCACCGAGGCTGATACCCCCGGCTCCGCCGCCGGAACCGCCATTACCGCCGAAGCCTTCCATGTTGCGACCGACCGATGCGACCTGCCGCTGTTCTTCGCTCAGGACTTCGTCGAAGCCACCGATCGACTCGTCGAGTTCGCGGCCCAGCCTTTCGGCGCGCTCGGCATCCGATTCGCCGGGAAACTGCCCGGCGCTGCCCGCGCCGCCCGTGCCCGTGGCGCCCGCAGCACCGCCGCCGGCGCCTTCGCCGCCGCCTTCCAGCGCAGCCTCGGCGGAATCGCCCGCGGCTCCCCCGCCGCCCAGACATTCACCGGCCTGGCCCATGCCGCCGACGCCGCCCGGGAGCGGTCCCGTGCCACCGCAGTCGCCGCCGCTCTCGCCGTCGCCACCGTCTGCACCTTCGCCGGCAGCGCCGTCAGAACCGTCGCCGCCCGCGCCACCGCTCATACCCGGCACGCCGCCTGGCATGGGGAATTCGATTTGCGGCACGCTGCCCACGCCGCCGCCCTGGCCGCCTGCGCCGCCGGTCGATCCTCCACTGGGCGAGGCGCCACCACCGGACGAACCGCCGCCCGAGGAACCGCCGCCCGAGGAACCGCCGCCCGAGGAACCGCCACCCGAGGAACCGCCACCCGGGGAACCGCCGCCTTGCTGACCGCCGCCGGATGAACCACCACCCGACGAGCCGCCACCCTGTTGACCGCCGCCTTGTTCGCCTCCCGAGGACCCTCCGCCGGACGAACCTCCGGACGGCGGTGACGGCATGCCGCCCGATGGCGGCGCGGGGATGCCGCTGCTCGGCGGCTGAATGACCGAAGTCTTGCAACCGGCGATGAAGAGTGTCGCGGCGCAGACCGCGAGGCCGGTTGTGGCCCAGCGGAACGAAATTCTGGCTGACTGTTTGCAGTTCATTTGCTCGTGCCTCTCGGTGGCGAGTGTCGAGGCCCGGCCTGTTGTGTCATGACGACCCGGAACGACCGGTATGCGTTGTTTTGAGCGCCAAACGTGTGCGGGAGTTCCATCGGAATTCCCGCGTGAGCCGGGTTCGCAAACGCGTTTGCGACCTGCCCTGACGATAATACGCCGCCAGTGGTCAATCAATAGCCAGGCCGGGCGAGCACCGGTCTCGTTAAAGTAAGCTCAAGCTTCTGATTTTGTGCATATTTCAGACTCTGCGCCGCGTGCATCAGGACTTGCCTTGTGCACGCCGTCGCCTGGGCGGACGCTTTCTGTAGAGGATTAATGACAGATCGTCGGGCTTCGACGGGTCTTTGCCGTTGTCCGACTGCATGCGACGGCGCGCGAGTTGGACGACCTCATCCACGGCAGCCTCCGCCGGCCCCTTGCGAATGTGCTCGATGATCTCGTGCACGTGCACGTTGTCCATCAATCCGTCGCTCGCAATCAGCACGGTATCCCGCGGCCGCAACTCGACCGGCGTGCCGATATCGATTTTCATGTCGGTCGTGCCGAGGAAGTTCGACACCAGGTGCCGTTCGGCGTGGTGCAGCGCTTCGCGCTCGTCGAGAAACCCCGCCTCGACCGCGAAACCCGTCGGCGAATGCGCCGTCGTCTGCATCTTGATGCGGCCGCGCTGCCCGACGATCAGGGCTTCCGAATCGCCGATCTGGTAGGACCGCGCGAGCTGTCCCTCGATCGTGATCACCGTCATGGTCGTCGCGGAACCGTTCGAGAGCCGCAGCACCGCCTCGTTTGCGGCCTCGATGCCGTCGAGAATCGCGGTGCGCAGGACGACCGTCTCGGACATTGCCACGGAGAGCGCCTCGACGAGCGACGATACGGCGGTCAGCGATGCCCGCTTGCCGGCGGGCAGGCCGCCGGCGCCATCCGCGACAACCAGCACGACCGACTCCGGGCCCCAGGGGATGACGGCGACGGTATCCTGGTTCTCGGTGTCCTTGTCGGGCGCGCGCTCGGTGAACGCTACAACCGATCCGCCGCCCACGTCGGCGGCCTGGTTATCGGGCTTGAATGCGCCGTCCAGTAACAGCAGGCCGTCTATAAGGTTCGACACGACATTCCCCGGCTGCGCCCTCAGGCGCGCTTTACGGGCTCCCTGCACCAGGCGCAGTAATTCCAGAAATCACGCGCGATCCCCCAGCCGCAGGCTTTGCAGCTATGGCGGCTGGCGGGCAGTTTCCATGGCCGGCGCACTTTCATGCGGCACCACGGGCAGTAGCGCATGAACGGCATCAGCTGTCCGCGACACCGCTTGTTGCTGCAACGAGCCGTGTAACGCTTGTCCGGGTACTTGCGCGTCGTCTCCTCGACGAACCCGGGGCCGTAGCACCACGGGCAGTAGTCCCAGTCGTTCTTCACACCACGCTCGCAGCGCGGACAGCTCGACGGCATCGACGACTCCGAGCTCCGCGCGGGGTTGTCGAAGCCGCACCACGGACACGCCTGCATGCTCTCCGAAACCGGCCCCTCGCAATGCCGGCACTGGTGCCGTGTGTCGAGGATCTTCCTGTACTGGCGCTGGAACTCGCGCCACTGCATACGGCGCCATGTCGTCCCCGGCTTGCGCTCGCCGCGTGCCCGGGTCCGCTTCTGCCGACGGGCGTGGCTTTGCAGCTGCTCGAACTCGGACATCATCTGCACCGCGTCACGGTAGCGGTTTGCCGGGTCGAGCTGGATTGCCTTTCTCAGCATGTCGACGATTTCCGGGCGCACCTTTGCGGTCAGGCGCTGGTGTCCGACCATCGGCCAGTTGAACGGCCATTCCGGCAGTTTCCCGGACAGCAGGCGGTACAGCACCAGGCCGAGTGAAAACACGTCGGACTGGAACTTCGGCCGGCCCATGGCCTGCTCCGGTGCGATGTAGTCGATGGTGCCGGAACCCGACGCCTTGAGGGTGCGCAGGCTGATCTTGGCGAACCCGAAGTCGCAAAGTTTCAGCTGGTTGCCCGGAAACAGGATGTAGTTCTCGGGCTTGATATCGCAATGAATGATCCTGTGCTCGTGCGCGTGGGCCAGGGCGGCGATGGCCTGGCCGGCCAGGTCCAGTGCGCGCGCGGTCGATATGCGGCGCTCGATACGGTCTCCCAGCGACTCCTCGCCGAGCTCCATCGCTATTACAAAGTGGTCATCGATGTAGCACGCATTGAGCACCGACAGGATGTTCGGATGCTGCAGCCGGGTCGCGACCTGGACCTCGTGCAGGAATTCCTCGTGCCCGGAATAGGCATCGGACTTCGGTATTTTCAACGCGACCCGCTGTTTCTGGATCGTGTCGTAGGCGCGGTAGACCTCGGCGAGCGGGCCGGACGCAATCCGGCCGAGGACCCGGTATTTTCCGATTTTCTGGCGGGCTCTTAACAAATCGGGTTGCGCTGTCGTTTGGGTGTGGCGGCGGCTCGAAGCCGGTCCGCAATCATTGGGTCATATGCCAGTGCAGTCAAGGGATCGGTTATCCATTGCCGGCGACATCGCCGCGCACCCGTGCGACGGCCGCCGACCAACCTGCGAGCAGCGCGTCGCGCTGATCCCCGGGCATGCGCGGCTCGAACACGGCGTCGCAGCGCCACAGGTGCGACGCCTGCTGCAGATCGTCGATCAGGCCGCACTGTAAAGCCGCCAGGTAAGCGGCGCCGAGCACCGTGGACTCCACGTTGGTCGGGCGCTCCACGCGCAGGTCGAGGATGTCGGACAGGAACTGCAGGAACCAGTCGTTGCCGACCATGCCGCCGTCGACACGAATCACGCTCGGCGCCATGCCGTCGTCGGCCATCGCGTCGAAGAGATCGCGCGTCTGGTAGGCGACGGCCTGCAGCGTTGCGGTCACAATCTGGTCGCGCCCGCTGCCACGGCTCAGGCCGACGATGGCGCCCCTCGCATCCGGGTCCCAGTACGGCGCGCCGAGCCCGGCGAACGCCGGCACCACGTACACATCGTCGACGATACCGGTGCGCGTCGCCACCTGCTCCGATTCCGGTGCGGACTCGATGATCTGCAATTCATCGCGCAGCCACTGCAGCGCCGATCCCGCGACAAAAACGCTGCCTTCGAGACCATAGCTGACCTCGCCGCCGATGCGGCTGGCGATCGTCGTCAACAGCTGGTTGTGCGACGTCAGCGCCGTACTGCCGGTATTGGCGATTACGAAACATCCGGTGCCGTAGGTGCTCTTGGTCATGCCGTACTCGAAGCCGGCCTGGCCGATCAGCGCGGCCTGCTGATCACCGGCGATTCCGCAGACGGGGACGGCGCCGCCGAATTCGTCTTCGTGGGTGCTGCCGAACTCCGCCGCACAGTCCAGCACCTCGGGCAACATGGACTTCGGTATTTCCAGCAGCGCCAGCAGTTCGTCGTCCCAGCGCTGTGTGTGGATGTTGAACAACATCGTGCGAGACGCATTGGTCGCATCGGTGGCGTGCACGGCGCCGCCGGTCAGCCGCCACAGCAGGAAACTGTCGACGGTACCGAAGGCGAGATGACCGTCATCGGCGAGGCGGCGCGCGCCCTCGACGTTGTTCAGTATCCAGGCTGCCTTGGTCGCGGAGAAATACGGATCCAGGCGCAACCCGGTCTTGCCGGCGACGGCGTCGGCCGCGATACGGCCGCTCAGTTCACGGCAGAATTCGGCCGTGCGCCGATCCTGCCAGACGATCGCATTGTAGATACACTTGCCGCTGCGCCGGTCCCAGACCAGCGTCGTCTCGCGCTGGTTCGTTATGCCGATGCCGGCGATCTCGCGCATCGTGATGCCGGCCTTGGCCAATGCCTCCTGCATGGTGTTCCTGACCGAGGCCCAGATCTCCTCCGGGTCGTGTTCCACCCAGCCGGACTTCGGATAGATCTGGCGGAATTCCTGCTGCGCGCTCGCGACTGCATCCGCCCGCGCATCGTAGATAACCGTGCGGCTGCTGCTCGTTCCCTGGTCGATCCCCAACAGGTATTGCGTGGTCACGCTCGTGTCACTCCGTCAGTCAATTAGCGGCCGGTATCGCTAGGCGGTTCCCAGTTCCGGGATGTCCCGGAAATAGTCCAGCGCCCCGGGATTTGCGAGGGCCTCGATGTTCTTTACTTCTTCGCCGTGCACGACCGTGCGTACAGCGATCTCGACGATCTTGCCGCTCTTGGTGCGCGGGATCTCGGGCACGGCAACGATCTTCGCCGGCACGTGCCGCGGCGTCGTATTCTCCCGGATCACCCGGCGTATGCGGGCGCGCAAATCGTCGTCGAGGTCGACGCCCTCACGCAGCACGACGAACAGCACGACCCTGACGTCGTCTTCCCAGTCCTGGCCGATCGCGATGCTCTCGACGACCTCGTCGAGTTTCTCGACCTGACGGTAGATCTCCGCCGTGCCGATACGGACGCCGCCCGGGTTCAACACCGCGTCCGAGCGTCCGTGAATCACGATACCACCGGTGCGGCGCAACTCGGCGAAGTCGCCGTGCGCCCACACGCCGGGGTATTTCTCGAAATACGCGGCCCTGTATTTTGCATGATCCGGATCGTTCCAGAAACCGACAGGCGCGGACGGAAATGGCCGCGTACACACGAGCTCGCCGCGTCGCTCGAGCAATGCTTTACCGTCGTCGTCGAAGAACTCCACCGCCATCCCCAGGCCCCTGCACTGAATCTCGCCGCGGCGCACCGGCAGCGTCGGGTTTCCGAGGACGAAACAGCTGATGATGTCCGTTCCGCCTGCGATCGACGACAGCTGCAGGTCCCTGCCAATCGCATCGTAGACGAAGTCGAAACTTTCGGGCGCGAGCGGCGAGCCGGTCGACAAGACCGCACGCAACGCCGGCAACTCGAACTCCGCCGCGGGCCGCACTCCCGCTTTCTGCAACGCGGATATGTACTTGGCGCTGGTGCCGAACACCGTGAGCTGCTCCCGCTCTGCCATCTTCCACAGGACACGCCCATCGTCGTAGAACGGCGAACCGTCGAACAGCACCAGCGTCGCGCCCGTCGCAAGACCGGTCGCGAGCCAGTTCCACATCATCCAGCCGCAGGTCGTGAAGTAGAACAGCCGGTCCCCGGTTCCCGTATCGCAATGCAGCACATGCTCCTTGACGATTTGCAGGAGGGTGCCGCCGTGACCGTGGACGATGCACTTGGGCACGCCGGTCGTTCCCGACGAGTACATGATGAACAGCGGGTGGTCGAAGGCGACGGGCTCGAATTCGAGATCGGCACCGGCGACCGCGAACGCCTCGAGCGTCGCGGCATTGACGATGCCGGATGTGTCGATCGCGCCTTCCGCAAACGGCACCACGACCGTGCGCTCGATGGACGGTATCGCGCCGATGATCTGCGCCACCGTATCCAGGCAGTCGAAGCGCTTGCCGTTGTAGAAATACGCGTTGGCCGTGAACAGCACCTTCGGTTCGATCTGGCCGAAACGGTCGACCACACCGGTCACGCCGAAGTCCGGCGAACAGGACGACCAGATCGCGCCGATGCTCGTCGCCGCCAGCATCGCGACAATGGCCTCCGGACAATTCGGGAGATAACCGCCGACGCGATCGCCCTTTTTGATGCCAGCCTGCCTCAGCCCGGCCGCGACGCCCGCGACGGCAGCGCGCAACTCGTCGAAGCTGAGCGCTCGCCTCCCACCGTCTTCCCCGTAAAACACCAGTGCATCACGCTCGCCGCGGTGGCGCAACAGGTGCCCGGCGTAGTTCAGCTCGCTGCCGCGGAACCAGCCGGCATCCATGATGCTGTCGGGGCGCTCGAGGATAGTGGCGGGCGGTTTCGTGAAACGTATGTCGCAAAAATCGCAGAGCGCTTGCCAGAATTCTGCCGATTCGTCGATCGACCACCGGTACAGGGAATCGTAGTCGCCGAACCCCTGCTGCTGCATGAACCGGTACATCGCCGACGATCGGCGTCTG
>JBFIHC010000021.1:0-34994 GCA_041601995.1 Woeseiaceae bacterium
ACCGGTTTGCCTGGCGGCAATAGCGAGCGGGAACCACCCGATCCCATCTCGAACTCGGAAGTGAAAACGCTCAGCGCCGATGGTAGTGTGGGGTCTCCCCATGTGAGAGTAGGACACCGCCAGGCTCTTGATTCGAAAAGCCGCAGCACCCAGTGCTGCGGCTTTTTTCGTGCCCGTGCGATCTAGCCGGCCTCCGTTAACGGGCATGATCTGGAACGCGCCTGCGACCGGTGCATGACGGGCTGCAATTCGGTGCACTTGACGCTTCAATGATCCGAATGGGAAATTCGCTGGGGGACTATTGATCGTTTTGTTAAGTGGTGGGTGCCGGAATCGCAACGGTGATATGACTTGCTCAATACAATCAGAACGCCCATGTGGACCGTGCCGCTCGCGGGAGCGGGAAGCCGCCGCCCTATCCTGTCTACGAGAAGCCGGCCATGAGGTTTGCTGAAGTCTTTCTACGCCTTGGCTCCGCGCTGGTTGCCTGGATGGTGCTGTACGCGCACTTCGTCTGGCTCGCCGCACTGGGCGGCATCGGCTGCGGCCCGGATGGCGACGAACTGCACCGGGTTCTGCTGGCACTCGCGCCGGCGGCCATCGGTTGCGCGTTCCTGCTGCGCGTGACCAGGCCCCTCGGGGAAATTCACCGGATACTGCGCTGGCTCGGACTGCCGTTGGCGGCGCTGATGCTCGCAGGCGCTTACCAGGTGTATGCGGTCGCGCGCTCCATTTACGCGACGGGGCTGGGCATTTGTTCGACCGGCGAAGCCGCCGCTTGGCACGTGTTGTGGAGCCCGGCACAGTTGCTTGCCATCGTCATCGCGGCCGTCATGATCGCGCGTGTCTGGCGCCACGGCGCCACGCCGCCACAAACCATGAATAATTGAGCGGCCGAAAAAAGGTTTTTGAAAGTCAATTGCAAAGCCGATTTGTCGATGCTACAAAATTCCGCGTAAACCACCATAACCACGAGACTCGAGCCTGGCTCGAAGACCGTCGCCGGACATCGCCGCGAACGGTCGCCTTATCCAAATTGGGGAAAAAAATGTCAATGATCTCTGAGTTCAAGTCTTTTGCAATGCGCGGCAACGTCGTCGACATGGCGGTAGGCATCGTCATGGGCGGCGCTTTCGGCAAAATCGTTTCTTCGTTCGTGGCGGACGTGCTGATGCCGCCGATCGGCCTGGCGCTCGGCGGCGTGGATTTCTCCGATCTCGCGATCACTCTTAAAGATGCGCAGGCAGAGGCCGCCGCGGTCACGATGAACTACGGCGTCTTCATCCAGACCGTCGTCGACTTCCTGATCATTGCCTTCGCGATCTTCCTGGTGATCAAGGCGATGAACTCCGTAAAGAAAAAAGAGGAGGAAGCGCCGGCTGCTCCGCCCAAGCCGAGCAAGGAAGAAGAGCTGCTCACCGAGATTCGCGACGCGCTGCGCGCGAAATAGACGGGCACCGCCAGCGAACGGTTACTTCGCGCCGCCCACGTGCTGAGCCATGGCAAGTGCGGCGGCGCTCGCGCCGGCTACCGACCAGCCGCCGTCGACCGGAAGTACCACGCCGCTGATGTACTGCGCCGCGTCGGACGACAGGAACATCGCTGCCTGCCCGATCTCCTCGACGGAGCCGAATCGCTGTAACGGCACACTCTTCTTGTACTGGCTGGCCACCGCTTCGTTGGGGGCCAGCCGCCGCATGCCCTCGGTATCGGCTATCGGGCCGGGTGCGATGCTGTTGATGCGAATCCCAAACGGTCCCCACTCGAGCGCCAGTGTACGCGTGAGCATGTCCACGCCGGCCTTCGCGGCACACACGTGGCTCTGCATCGGCATCGGCACGAACGCCTGCGGCGCCGAGATGTTGATGACGGAAGCGCCCGGCTTCCTGAGGTACGGGAACGCTGACCGCAGCACGTGAAACGAGCCCAGCAGGTCGATATCCACGACCGATTTGAAGCCGTTCGGTGACATGTCGTTGGCGAGTGCCGGGAAGTTTCCTGCTGCCCCTGATACCAGGACGTCCAGGTCGCCGGCGGCGTCACTGTAATCGGCCAGCGCCGCCTGCACGGCCTCCACGTCCCGTACGTCGAGCGCGTAGCCGGAAGACTGCGATCCCAGCGATTCCAGCTCCGCGACCGCGGCGTCCACCTTTTCCTGCGAGCGGCTGGCGACGGCGACGTTTGCGCCGGCCGACGCAAAACACCGGGCGATGCCGAGATTGATGCCGCTGGTGCCGCCGAATACGAATAGGTTCAGGTCTTTGAAATCGAAAGTCGCTGTCATCTCTGGTCCCGGTCCTGGAGGGTCGAATAGGCAGTGTGTTGCGCTTCGTTCCGGATTTCAACGAGCGGACCGGTACAATCGGGCCGTATGCGATGGTTTCGGACAGACGTCGAGAGGGCCCGTTGAAGATCGTGCTGCTCGGCCATGACGATCTGCCCAGCCTGTACGCCCTGCAGCGCGTGATCGAGGCAACGCCGCAGCATCGCTACACCGCGTTTTTCTCGGGCGACCTGCCAGCGAGCCGGGAGATGCCGAGAGGCCTGCGGGAGCTCGCCGAGGTCGACGCCAACCTGCGCAGCCGACTGCGCCAATCGGGGCGACTGGCACAGCCCCTGCTCGATGCGGCCACGCTGCCGCAGCCGAACACCGCGGACGGGCTGACGGCCCTGGAGCGCCTCGCACCGGACCTCGTGGTTTCGATTCGGTATCGCCGCATCCTCCGGGGCGCGGCGATCGCCATACCCCGGCTGGGCGTCCTCAACCTGCACTCGGGCGTGCTGCCGGACTACAAGGGCGTAATGGCGACGTTCTGGGCCATGCTGCACGGCGAGACGATGATCGGCGCGACGCTGCACCGCATCATCGACAGCGGAATCGACACCGGCCCCGTGATCGGAACGAGCCGGATCCCGGTCGGCTACGGTTCGAGCTACCTGGCCAACGTGCTGCGGCTTTACGGCCCGGGTTGCGCACTGGTCGCGGCGGCGCTGCAGGCATTCGCGGCCGGCCGGGAGCCCGCGGCGACCCCGCAGGAGCCCGGTGGACGGTACTTTTCGACGCCACGGGCCGGCGACATCGAGGCCTTCAGCGAACGCGGACTCGTGCTGGCCGACGGCTTCGAAATGGCGGAGGTCGAGCCGTGAAAAACTTGACTCTGCCTTCGCAAAAGACAATAGTTACCGTGTGCAGTGGTGTCGCAATTATGCAACGCCAGCTGAACGGGGGGTCTCTGCTAGCCACACCATAACGCCGGTTTCGGGTCTCGATGGGGTCTGGACAGCGCTAATCGTGTGCTGCAAGCGGCAATTCAATGAAGGAGAACATAGTGGACATTAAATTCACAGAGCAACCGAAGCTCGCGATCGGCCTGATCTCGGCGCTAGTTGTTGCTTTACCGCAACAGGTGCTTGCGCAGGAGGAGGCGATCGAGGAGATCGTCACGACCGGTACGCGCGCACAAAGCCGGTCGGTCGAGGATTCGCCGGCGCCCGTCGACGTGCTGTCAGGCGAGTACTTCACGAACCAGGGCGACACGGACCTGCAAAACCTGGTCCGCAACATCGTTCCGTCCTACAACGTGAACGTTCAGCCCATCAGCGACGCCGCCACCGTCGTTCGCCCGGCGAACCTCCGCGGCCTGGCGCCCGATCACACCCTGGTGCTGATCAACGGCAAGCGCAGGCATCGTGCCGCCGTCATCTACTGGCTCGGTAACGGCGTCGCCAACGGTGCCCAGGGCCCGGACATTTCCATGATCCCGTCGATCGCGCTGAAGCAGGTGGAAGTCCTGCGTGACGGCGCGGCGGCCCAGTACGGCTCCGACGCCATTGCCGGCGTGATGAACTTCATCCTCAAGGACGACGCCGAGGGCCTCACGGTCGAAGGCAAGTGGGGACAGTACCAGGAAGGTGACGGCGACAAGTACAGCGTAGCGGCCAATCTCGGCCTGCCGCTGACCGACGCCGGTTACGCGAATTTCAGCTTCGAGTATGGCGAGAGCGATCCGACCAGCCGCTCCGTGCAGCGTAACGATGCGGCCGCGCTGATTGCCGCGGGTAACACAAACGTCGCCAATCCAGCGCAGATCTGGGGTTCGCCGCTGATCGAGGACGACATCAAGGTCTGGGGCAACCTGGGCCTGGATCTCGGCAACGGCAACTTCGCCTACGCATTCGGCAATCACTCGGAGAAATTCGTCGACGGCGGCTTCTATTTCCGTAACCCGAACACGCGCGCCGCGGTATTCAGCGGCGACGCTGGCGCTTCCCTGCTTATCGGTGACCTGCAGCTTGCGGAGACGGGCGTATCGGCGGGCTGCCCCGCGGTTCCGATTACCAACAACGTGCCGGATCCGACCGCTCTGGCCGAAGTTTTCGCGCGCGACGAGTGCTTCTCCTTCCAGGAGATCTTCCCGGGCGGCTTCACGCCGCGCTTTGGCGGCGAGGTCAGCGACCAGTCGCTGCATGCCGGTGTGCGCGGCGAGATGGACAACGGGCTGCGTTGGGACTTCAGCGCCGGCGTGGGCCGTAACGAGGTCGACTTCTTTATCCGCAACACCGTGAACGCATCCCTCGGCCCGGCCACGCCGACCGCGTTCGACCCGGGTGCCTACACGCAGCTCGAGAACATGGTGAACCTCGATTTCGGCTACTCGCCGACCGACAGCACCAACATCGCGTTCGGTGCGGAGTATCGTCTCGAGGAGTTCGAGATTACCGTGGGCCAGGAAGAGTCCTTCCTGATCGGTCCGCTGGCGCCGCAGGGCTTCAGTGCGGCTTCGAACGGTTTCCCGGGCTTCTCGAATATCGCGGGTGGCAAGTTCGACCGGCGTAACACCGCTGTCTACGTCGACGGCGAGTGGGAACCCACCGACTCGCTGCTGCTTGGCGCCGCGGTTCGCTTCGAGGACTTCCAGGACTTCGGCACGACGACCAACTACAAGGTCGCGGCGAACTGGCGTATCAGCGACAGCTTCGGCCTGCGCGGCACGGCGAGCACGGGCTTCAAGGCCCCGACGCCGGGTCAGTCGAATGCGTTCAACGTGTCGACCGAGTTCGATCTGGTGAACCAGGAGCTCGTCAACAACGGTACGGTGCCGTCGACGACGGCCGTCGCCCAGCTTCGCGGCGGACGTCCGTTGCAGCCGGAGGAGTCCACGAACTTCACGCTCGGTACGTTCTTCAATATCGGCAATCTCGACGTCACGATCGACTTCTTCAAAGTCGACGTGGACGATCGCCTGAACCTGTCGCAGAACTTCTCGCTCACGCAGCAGGAGATCGACGACCTTATCGAGCAGGGCATCACGAGTGCCGGCAACCTGCAGAACTTCCGTTTCTTCGTGAACGACTTCGACACGGAGACGGAAGGTTTCGACGTCGTGGCGACGTACCCGCTCGAGTGGTCCAACGCATCGACCGACATCAGCCTCGCGTTCAACAACACGACGACCGAAGTCGCGAGATTCAACCCGGTCACCATCGACGATACTCGCATCCTGCAGATCGAGAAGGGCCTGCCCGAGACCCGCTACAACCTCCAGGCGAACCACTTCTGGGGTAACTGGCGCTTCCTCGGCCGCGTGAGTTACTACGACGATTGGTACGACTCGGAAGACGGCGAGTTCTACAGCGGCAAGTCCATCCTGGATCTCGAGGCGGCCTACACCTGGAACGAAAACACCACGATCGTTCTGGGCATGCAGAACGCGCTCGACGAGACGCCGGACGAGAACCCGAGTGCTGCGGCTGGCGTGGGCAACCAGTACAGCCAGTACAGCCCATTCGGCTTCAACGGCGGTTTCTGGTACCTGCGGGTGACCTGGCACGCCATGTAAGATCGCGTCGCGCTGCTCAGGCGTGACAACGCACGGCGAAAAGCCCCGCTCCGGCGGGGCTTTTCTTTGTGCCGCGTGCGGCATTGACGAACGGTTTCGTAGGAGCGGGTTTCCGAACCGCGACAAGGGTCCGGTCGTGCGCCGAGGCGCGCTCCTGCAGCAACAGCCAGCCTATCTCGATCCCGTAACCTGCTCGATCCAGTCGAGCCAGTCGGCGGTGACCTCGTCGCGGTTGAGTTCGTTCAGCATCTCGTGCCGGCCGTCCGGGTAGATCTTCAGTTTCACGCGCTGGTGCAGTGTCTGCATGTAGTGCATGGCCAGCCGGGTCATGCCCTTTTCGCCGCCGACGGGATCGGCGCTGCCGCCCGTTATGAGGATCGGGAGGTCCGCGGGAATTCGTGTGAGAGCACGGTCCGACCCGAGATCGTACAAGCCACCGAGGAAGTCCAGCCACAGGCCGCAGGTGAACGGCCCGCCGCACAGCGGGTCCGCGATGTATCGGTCCACCTCGGTTTCATCCCGAGACAGCCAGTCCATCTCGGTGCGAATCGGGCGGAAGGGTCGGTTGAACGCGCTGAAACCGAGCGCGTTGACCAGCGCGCTGTTGCCGCGCTTGCGGACCCGCAGGGACTCCAGTTTCGCGAGCAATCGACCGGGTACGGTTTGCGCCCGCAGCGGCCAGGATGACCCGGAGAGCAGCAGTGCCCGCAGGCGCGCACCGTAGTGCATGGCGAAGGTCTCGGCGATAAAGGAGCCCATGCTGTGGCCGAGCATGACGACCGGCAACGTCGCGTGGGTTTCGCGTATGTGATCATTGACGATCCGCACGTCTTCGATGACCTTGTGCCAGCCATCTTCGTCGGCAAAGTAGCCGCGTTCGCCGTCGGACAGGCCGTGGCCGCGATGGTCGTGGCCGTAGACGAGATAGCCGCGTCCGAGTGCGGCTTCCGCGAAACGTTGGTAGCGGCCGATGTGTTCCCCGAGCCCGTGCAACATCTGGACGATGCCCTTCGGGGCGTTGCCGGAAGCCCAGCCCTGCAGGTGAATCCTGTGGCCGTCTTCCGCTTCGAGGATGGTCTCCGTGCGGCCGGTTTCATTCATGATCGTCGCGCTTCCGGGGTCGAGATGGCGGCCAGGCCGAGTAGCAACAGCAGGCCGAGTTTGATGAGCTCCAGCGTCGAATAGGCCGCGTGCGCGATCGACGGCGGCGGTTCGGTTCCCGCCACGATCATGCGCGACCGCTCGGCAAGCTCCGGCAGCAGCCATACCGTCTGCAGCAGGATGATGAGCGCGAGAACGGAGGCCGCGCCCCACCACCTGCGCGCATTGCCTGAAACGCGGACCACGATCAGCAGCATCACCAGAGCAACGAGCTCTGCCCTGTTGAGGGCGGTGAAGATCGTGCGCGCCACGTCCAGGGACACCGCGCGGGTGGTGGCGGGCGCCGAAAAAAGCGACGGCACCGCCAACAGCGATACTCCGGCCGTCATCCCGAACCACGCGAGGCAGACCCAGCCCGGGTTGCTGACCGCAGCGCGGATTCGTGCCGCCAAGCTCTGGTTTGTCATTTGTTCGTCCGTGGGGAATCGCCGGGCTTGTATTCACGAACCGCGTGGAGCAAGCTCCGCGCAGTCCTGACGCAAGCAGACTCTATGACGATGGCTACAGAATCACAACTGGCATCGCGGGTCCTGATGATCCGGCCGGCGCGCTTCCAGAGCAACCCGCAAACGGCCGACTCCAACGCGTTCCAGACGGAGCCCGATGCCACGCCGGCCGAGCAGCAGCGCGCGGCGCTGGCGGAGTTCGAGGGGCTGGTTGCGGCGCTTCGCGGCGCCGGAATCGAAGTGATCGTGTTCGACGACACGAACGAGCCGCATACGCCGGATTCCGTGTTTCCCAACAACTGGGTCAGCTTCCACGCTGACGGCACCGTCGTGCTGTACCCCATGGAAGCGGAGAATCGCCGCGGCGAACGGCGCCTCGATATCATCGACCGTTTCGCCACTGAAATGGCCTTCCAGGTGCGGGAGGTCGTGGACCTCTCCCACCACGAAGCCGATGGTCATTTCCTGGAGGGCACCGGGAGCATGGTTCTGGATCGCGTCAACCGCATCGCCTATGCCTGCCTGTCCTCGCGCACCCACCTCGACGTGCTCGGGGATTTCGCCCAGCGCATGGACTACGACCTGGTTGCATTCGAGGCCGTCGACAGGGACGGGGTGCCGATCTATCACACCAACGTCCTGATGAATGTCGGTGAGGAACTCGCCGTGATCTGCGACGCGGCGATCACGCGCGACGATCAGCGCAAGGCCGTGCTCGAACGGCTGGCATCCACGGGTCACCGGGTCATTCGGCTCGACTTCGACCAGCTCGAAGCGTTTGCCGGAAACATGCTCGAGCTGCGTGCGGCCGACGGCATGCCCGTGGTCGCCATGTCCCGGCGGGCGTGGGACTCGCTGAGCAATGCGCAGCGCGGCCTGTTCGAGGCCAACGGCCGCGTCGTGACTGCGCCCATCGACGATATCGAGGACTCTGCCGGCGGCAGCGTTCGCTGCATGCTCGCGGAAATCCACCTGCCGCGCAGCGCGACCGATGCCTGATTCGCGGTACGGGGCATCAGTTATACTGCTACGCCGTCGTTCGTCCGAGTAAGCCATGACCAAACAAAAAGACAAAATCCTGATGTGCCCGCCGGATTTTTTTACGGTCGATTACGTCATCAATCCGTGGATGGCCGGCAACGAGGGCTCGATGAGCCTCAAACTCGCGAAGCAGCAGTGGACGAACCTGCGCGACGCGATTGCCGAATTTGCCGAGGTGGTGACGATCGATCCGCAGCCGGAGCTGCCGGACATGGTGTTTACGGCGAATGCCGGCGCGGTCTACGGCAAAAAGGCGATTGCGAGCCACTTCATGCCGCACGAGCGCCGTCCCGAGGAGGCGCACTTCAAGACCTGGTTCCGCGACAACGGGTTCGAGCTGCTCGCGCTCGACGAAAAGATCGGTTTCGAGGGCGCCGGGGATTGCCTGCACGACCGGCGCGGCCCGTGGCTGTGGACGGGTTACGGGTTTCGCACGGAGATCGAGGCGCACGCCGAGATTCAGAAGTTCTTCGACCTCGAGGTTGTCTCCATCCGGCTCACCGACGAACGCTTCTACCACATCGACACGTGTTTCTGCCCGCTCACGGACGGTTTCCTGATGTATCACCCGCCGGCTTTCGACTTCGACTCGCGCATGGCCATAGAGACGCGTATTCCGCCGCACAAGCGCATCATCGTCGATACGATCGATGCCGGGAATTTTGCGTGCAATGCGGTGAACATCGGCGATCGCGTGTTCCTGCATCGCGCGTCCGGGCCGCTGAAAGCACGGCTGATGCTGGCCGGATTCAAGGTGCGGGAGATCGAGCTCACCGAGTTCCTCAAGGCCGGCGGCTCGGCCAAGTGCCTGACGCTTAAACTCACCGAACCACTGCACGGCTGATCGGCTGTGAGCACGCTTCATCGTTACCGGGTTTCGCCGCACGACCCCGCCGCGCATCTGTTCGAAGTACAGCTGACCGTCGAGCGCCCTGACCCGACAGGCCAGGTGTTCGCGATGCCCGCCTGGATACCGGGCAGCTACATGATCCGCGACTATGCGCGCAACGTGGTGTCGATTCGCGCCGAGTCGGATGGCCGCGACGTGCCGCTCAGGAAGCTGGACAAGAGCCGCTGGCGCGCAGTAGCCGTGCAAAAACCGCTCACGCTGATCGCCGAGATCTTTGCTTACGACCTCAGCGTTCGTGGTGCACACCTCGACGACACGCATGCTTACTTCAACGGGCCATGCATGTTTTTCGCCGTTTGCGGCCAGGAGGACCTGCCCTGCGAGCTCGAGATTTTGCCGCCTGACGGCCGCGCAGCGAGCGAATGGCGCGTTGCGACGTCCATGCGCCGGAAGGATGCGCCGCCGTATGGCTTCGGCACCTACGCGGCCGATGACTACGCCGACCTGATCGATCACCCGGTAGAGGCCGGTCGCCTCACCATCGGCGAGTTCGAGGTGCGGGGAATTCCACACGCGATCGCGATCCGCGGCAAGACGCGTGTCGACATGGGTCGCCTGTGCCACGACCTGGAAACGCTGTGCGCGCGGCACATGGCGCTGCTCGGCGTTCCCGAAGGTTTCGATCGCTACGTCTTCCTGTTGCACGCACCGGGCAGCGGCTACGGCGGCCTAGAACACCGCTGGTCGTCGAGCCTGGTCTGCACCCGGGACAGTCTTCCTGCACGCGGTGACGACACCGTGGGCGACGCCTACCGGACCTTCCTGGGTCTTGCGAGCCACGAGTACTTTCACTCCTGGAACGTGAAGCGCATGAAGCCCGCCGTGTTCACGCCTTACGATCTTTCGTCGGAGACGCACACCGGGCTCCTGTGGGTATTCGAGGGAATCACGTCCTACTACGATGACCTCGCACTCGTCCGTTCCGGGCTGATCACCGAGACGAGTTACCTCGAGCTGCTGGGCCGGACGATCACGAAAGTACTCAGGGGCGGCGGCCGGCTCAAGCAGAGTGTCGAGGAATCGAGTTTCGATGCCTGGACCAAGTTCTACAAGCAGGACGCGAATGCGCCCAACGCGATTGTCAGCTATTACGCGAAAGGCGCGTTGATCGCGCTGTGCCTCGATCTCAAGCTGCGCAGCGAAACCGGCGGCCGCGTGTCCCTCGACGACGTCATGCGGGCTTGCTGGCAGCGCTGGGGCGATACCGGTGAGGGCATGCCCGAGGACGGGTTCGAAACAGTGGCGGCGGACGTGTCGGGGCTCGACCTGGAGGATTTCTTCGATGCCTCGGTGAGGGGCACCGGCGAACTGCCGCTCGAGACGCTGCTGCACTCACAGGGCATCCGGTACCACGTGCGGGCTGCGTCCGGCCCCAACGACAAGGGCGGACAGAAGCTGGATAATTCGAAGCAGCGCGGTCTGTGGCTGGGCGCAACGCTGACCGCGACGAACGGCAAGTCGAGCTTTACATCCGTCCTGAACGGCGGTCCCGCGGAGCTGGCGGGCATTGCGCCGGGCGACGAAGCGGTGGCCCTGGACGGGCTGCAGCTGACGGCTGCCAACGCAGAAAGCCGCCTCAAGGCTTACCGCGACGGCGACGAACTGGACCTCGTCGTGTTCCGGGGCGATGAACTCGTGTCGACCCAGATTCGACTCGCGCCGGCGCCACTGGATACCTGTTACCTGGAGCTGGACGAAGACGTCGAGCTGGACGTGGAATCGCGCCGCATGGCGTGGCTGCACGGCTAGGCCAGGCCGTGTCGGTCCGGCTCCCGGGGGGTCCGCACCTGCGACTGTTTCTCGGCGCGGTGCTGATCAGCCTGTCGCCGGTGTGGGTGAAACTGGTCTCCGTCTCGCCGACGACCAGCGGTTTCTACCGGGTCGCGATCGGCAGCGCGACCGCGCTGTTGCTGATGGCATTCGCGAGGCAGAAACTGCGGCTTCCAACGCGCGCCTGGTTGCTGGTCGGGCTCGCCGGCGCGTTCTTTTCCCTCGACCTGTTTTTCTGGCACCGCTCGATCATCTATGTCGGGCCCGGGCTTGCGACGCTGCTCGCGAACTTCCAGGTGTTCATCATGATGCTCGCAGGTATCGTGCTGCTGCGCCAGAAGCCCAGCGGGTCGCAGCTGCTCGCCGTGCCGCTCGCGCTCGTCGGGCTGGTGATGATCATCGGGCTCGACTGGCAGCGCCTGCCGGGCGACTACCGGCTGGGCGTCATATTCGGGTTACTGACCGCCGTCGTCTACGCCGGCTACCTTCTTTCCCTGCGGGGCGCGCGGATCAACAGCGAAAGCCGCCTGCCGCTGCCCGAGGTTGCCGTGGTCTCGCTGGTGTGCACCGCATTGCTGCTGCTCATTGCTCAGGCGGAGGGTGTGTCGCTCGCCGTCCCCGATGTCGCCGACATCAAGTGGTTGCTCGGCTACGGCATTTTGTCGCACACGTTCGGCGCCCTGTTGCTCGCGAGCAGTCTGCCCCACGTGTCGACGACGGAAGCAGGACTGGCGCTGCTGCTGCAGCCGACCTTGAGCTTCGTGTGGGACATCCTGTTCTTCGACCGGCCGATGCAGGCGATCGAAATCGCCGGCGCCGCGATCGCGCTCGTCGCGATCTACCTCGGTTCCCGAAAAGCACAGTAGGAGCGGTTCTCGAACCGCGCTCCTACAGTAAGCGCAATGCGCCCGGCAGGATCTCGATCTCGAATTCCGACTGCAGCGGCTGCACTTCACCATCGAGGTGTGACGGCACCGGCTCCGACGCCGACACCGTTACCCGCTGCACGGAAGCGTGCACGATCTCGGGTTCGTCCATGTGGCTCCCGCGCACCAGCTTCGGCAACAGCTGCAAGATGCGACGACCCGTGACGGGTGCCGCGACCAGCAGTTCGAGTCTGCCGTCGTCGTTTTGCGCCATCGGTGCGATATGGAACATGCCGCCGACCCAGGGACCGTTGCTCACGTTGGCGAGGGTCAGTGGGCCCTCCCACCGGAATTCGCCGGCCACGATGCGCATCTCCGGTGTCGCGATGCCGTCCATCATTGCGCGGAAGATTGCGACCAGGTAGACGAGGTCACCGATCGGCCAGCGATAGGCGCGGGCGATCCTGGTTACCTTGGCATCCAGACCGATGCCGGCGCCGTTTGCAAACCAGCGATCGTTCATCCGGCCGAGATCGATGTCTCGCGGGCGCGCGCCGTCCGCAAGGCGGCGCGCAAGCAGCGTGGCCGCCGCTTCCCAGTCGAGGGGGATGCCCGCCGCTTTCGCGAAATCGTTGCCGGTACCGACGGGCACGACGCCCAGCGCGGCGTCGCCGCCGGCGGCCATGATGCCGTTTACGGCCTCGTGGATACTGCCGTCGCCGCCGGCGACGATAAGCTGTCTCGTGCCGCCGAGCACCGTTTCCCTGACCTGGGTTTCCAGGTCGCCGACGGCAACGCTCTGCTGCACGGCGCCCTCGACGCCCGCATCCCCAAGCAGCTCCACGATACGCGGCAAGCGACGTTTTGCGCGGCCGCGGCCGGCAACAGGATTCAAAAACAGAGCAGGGCTTCTGGTCGTCATCGAGTGACCGTCGTGCAGGGTACCCGATGCTACAATGCGCCGGTCGTCACTGGCAAAGGCCACCCGTGATGCTCGAACTCGGCGTCAAGTTCCTGCTCAGCTATTTCCTCGGCTCCGTGATGGGCGCCATGGTCATTGGCCGTGTTCGCGGCGGTGTCGACATCCGCACGATGGGCAGCGGCAATGCGGGTGGGACGAATGCGCTGCGGACACAGGGGCCGGCCTTCGCGCTTGGGGTCGTGATCATCGACGTCGGCAAGGGCATCGTCGGGGCGGGCGTGATCCCCGCGCTCGACCTGCCGTTCGTCGGCATCGACCCGGAGATATCGCGCACCTGGCTCGCACTCTGCTGCGGGGCGGCGGCGGTGTTCGGTCATGTCTGGCCGTTCTACCACCGGTTTCGCGGCGGCAAGGGCGCGGCGACCTACGTCGGCACCTTCGTCGCGCTGAACCCGGCCGTCATTTTGCCGATGCTGCTGGTCTGGGCCTGGGTCGTGGTGCTGTCGGGTTACGTCGGGCTGGCAACGATGACGGCGGCGGTTTCTGTGCCGCTGTGGCTCGCGGTCACCCGGCTGCCCGGCGACCAGGGACTGTTCATCTACTCCGCCGTCATGGCGCTGTTCATCATTTTCTGGCATCGCTCCAACATCCAGCGCATGCGCCAGGGTGTGGAGAACCGCAACGAGAGGCTGATGCTGTTCCGTCGCAAGGGACGTGTCACCGACAATGAGCAGCATTGACGCCGCGGCAATCCGCAGCGCGCTGAACCCGGCAAGCGCCGCGACGATGGCGCAGCTCGACGTATTTGCCGAGATCGATTCGACGAATGCCTGGCTGATGGCGCAGCCTGCGCCGGACGCGGGCATGCACCGCATCGCGATCGCGGATCACCAGACCGCCGGCCGGGGTCGCGGCGGCAAGCGCTGGCTGTCGGCGCCCGGGTCGAGCCTGTGCCTGTCGATCGCGCACACGTTCAGTGACAGACCCGCCAATCTGTCCGCACTGACACTCGCGGTCGGCGTGGCGGCGGTGCGGGCACTGTGCGACGCCGGCGTCGATGACGTCAAACTGAAATGGCCGAACGACATCGTCGTGCGCGACGGCAAGCTCGGCGGCATGCTTGCCGAGTCCCATCACCGGTCGGAATCCGGCGCCACCGTGGTCATCGGCATCGGGGTCAATCTCGAACTCCCGCCGCAAGTCCTGGCGGATGTGGATGCCGGCTGGGCGCAGTCTCCGGTGGACCTCATCAGCATCCTCGGGCGCAACGTGTCGCGCGAGTCGCTTGCCGCGTCGATGATCGATCACATCGTCGATGCTTTGCCCGCGTTCGAGGCGCAGGGGTTCGGTGGGTTCGCCGAATCCTGGCGCCGCTACGACTGGCTGCTGGGGCGCGCGATCGCCGTGGAACAGTCGGGGGGAACGGTGCGAGGCACGGCGTGCGGAATCGACAGCGATGGCGCGCTGCTGGTGCGGGACGCGGCAAGGATGATGCGAGTGATCTCCGGATCCATCCGGGTGGACGGAACAGGGGGTGCGTTGTCGTGAAGGCGCTGTTGCTGGACGTCGGCAATACGCGGCTCAAGTGGGGTGTGCTCGAGGGCGGGCAGATCCACAAGACCGGCCATATCTCGATGCGGAAGGTCCGGGACGAGGGGCCTGGCATCCTGACATCGCGGCTGCCGCGCAACGTCGATACCGTGCACGTGAGCAACGTGGCCGGCGCGACCTTTGCGACCCGCCTGTCCGGAGTGATCGGCGCGCACTGCGGCTGCGACGTGCATTTTGCGAAGTCGGGGCGCCAGGCTTGCGGTGTCCGCAGCGGCTACCGCCACCCCCGGCGCCTGGGTGTCGACCGCTGGGTGGCGATGATCGGCGCGTGGGCAGAACTCGAGTCGGCCTGTGTCGTAGTGGACGCTGGCACGGCCGTGACGATCGATGCGATCGACGACGACGGACAGCACCTCGGCGGCCAGATTCTCCCCGGCGTCAGGCTCATGTTCGAGGCGCTCGCGGCCAGCACCAGCGACATCCCCGCGGTGGGCGGGAAGCTCGCGGCTGCGTCGGGCCTCGACATGTTCGGGGATACGACCAGCAAAGCGGTGCAGCACGGCGGGTGGAACGCGGTCGCTGGTGCCGTCGACCGCGCATTTACGACTTTGCGATCAAGCGCTTACGAACCGGTGGTGGTCTTGACCGGCGGCGATGCGTCGCGCATGCTAACGGCGCTTGGCACCGAACCCCTGCATCGCCCGCACCTTGTTCTCCAGGGTCTGGCCAGGATGCTGCGAGACACCTTAGACGAGCGATGAAAAACCTCCTGTTACTGCTGCTGCTTGCGAACATCCTTTACTTCCTGTGGGGGTGGTTCGCGGAGAAGCCGCCGCAACCGGGCATCGCGATCGTCGACGAGTCGGATCTCGGGCCGCCGCTCGAGGTGACGGCAGACCGTTCCGCGGAGGCCGTCGCGAGCGTCGGCGCAGTGCTCGGCTCCGGCCAACCCTCCGACCTCGAGGCCGTGGTGGGCCGGTCCTGCGTCACGGTCGGTCCGTTCCGCGCGATCGCCGACGCGGACAGTGCTCAGACGCGCTACTCGGGCGAGGGCATGCGCGCCGAGGTGCGGTCGGCGGTTGGCCAGATATTCGTCGGTCACTGGGTGCAGATCCGTAACGTCGAGAGCCGGGCTGCCGGCAACGAAATGCTTCGCAAGCTGCGGGATGGCGGGCTGGGCGACGCCTATATCGTCGAGACGGACGACGAGGGCATCAAGATTTCCCTCGGGCTCTTTGGCGACATCAATGGCGCCGAGAAGATCGAACTGCAGGCCAAGGGGATCGGCTTCAATGCGGAGATCACCCCGCGCATGAACGAAGGCACGGTGTATTTCGTCGATATCGCATTGCCGCCGGGGCGCGGCGCAGGCACGATTATCGAACAATACGGCGAGGACAAGGTGAAGCTCAGGGATGCCGCCACCTGCCCGCAGGGCCAGTAAGGTGATGGAGGCCCTTGAGTCCGTGGGGCGAAACGCCAATAATTCGGCACCGCTGCAGGGACGCATGGAACAGCAATGCCGGTATAGCTCAGCTGGTAGAGCAACTGATTTGTAATCAGTAGGTCCCGGGTTCGACTCCTGGTGCCGGCACCAACTACGAGCGGTCCCCGATGTCCGCGTGCCTCAGGGCCCATCGATGTCCGGAATCCTTTTGGTCAGCGATCCCGGAACTGCAGCATGGCGTCCACCGAGGCATGGTCGGACGGCCAAAGGCCTGACGCTGTTTTGTCATCGGGCGACGCGTTCAGGACTTTCGACGCATTAACGTTGCTCGGGACCGATTTCGAGAAAATGATGTCTATGCGACGAACGTGACCGGATGTCGCGTTTAACAAGTCACCGTCCTCACAACAGGTCAGTCCCGCCTCTTCGCGAGGTCGCAGAAGCCACGTGTCGCTGAATGCAATAAACACCGGCTCGTTGTTTATCGCCCGGCCGCTGATGATCTGCTGGTAGGGGGTCAGGAACGGCCCGGGCGGAGTGTCATTCGGATCGGAGTTGAAGTCGCCCACAAGCACCATCCGGCTGCCCGCCGGTTCCGGGTTTAGCGTAAGCGCTGCGAGAAGTTCTGTCGCCTGTGTTGCCTGCAGCGCCATCGATAGCGGGTTGGCCGGGTCGGGCAACCGCACTTCGAGGTGCGTATTAACGAAGCGATACGCGTCGCCCTTGATCATCGCATCCACTGCGACGAAGCCCCGCTCTATATTGATCTGAACGCCACCGATGTTGGTAACCGCGACGTTGACAAAGTTGCAACCGTCGACGGAAGGCTTCGTACACGGGAACGTGACGGGCGTCGCTGCGACATCACCTCTTGCGAGGATAACGTCGCGGTCGACGACCGTTACAAAGATGTCCGGCAACAGGTCGAAGTCCAGGAAGACCGGAATGCCCGCTATACCGAATACCGAGGTCGGTCCGGGAAAGACGAAATCGAGGCCGAGGTTCCTGACCGTTGCCACGGGGCGGTAGTTGGCGCCCATGCCTTGCAGAGCGGCAACGGTGGCGGTTACATGATCATTGAACGCGGGACCAAAGAGGCTGCAGGGGTCCGGTATCGTAAAGCTCGATGGTGTGCAGCCGAATGCGAACATCTCCTGCAAGCCGACGAGATGCGGACTGCGATCGGCTACGGTTGCCGCAAGCGACTGCACCCGCTCGGGGTAGTTGTTGGCGGCGACCTGGCTGAGCGCGGTAATGACAGCCGTGTTGAATTCGGCTGCCGATTCGGCGGCGACAATTGGCGTCAAGTCTGCCCCCAGGTACTGGTTTTGCGTCATTACCCGGGCTTTCGAAACGCCGCCGGCGAACGCAGACTGCGTGGTGGACGCGACGACGAGTGCTGAGAAGATTGCCAGGCAAAGACCATAGTTCCGGGCGGTCGCTTTCATATCATTCTCCTCGTTTCGCTAACGTTGTTATTAGTCTCGTAAGGAAATATTAGTAGAGTGGCCCAATTGGTCAATTCGTGGCTTCACCTGATTATGCCTGGCAGACACCAGAAAACCTCTGGGAGGATAAGGAAAGCTGTTGTGTCGGCGGGACGCGACGGTTGGAAATCGGGCGATTCCGCGGGCGCCGGCCGCTCCGGTTCGTGGCGCTTCGGCGGCTTTGCGAGCACGAGCTTGTCGGGGCCGGCCCGACCAGGTGCTCGAGATTCATCGCATTGGCGAGGAATAAGCTTTGATTCAGGGGGCAAGCTGTTATACTCCGCCCAGCTTGAATCTGCGTCTGATATTTATGTTCACCATTTCGAAGTTCCATTTCCAGTACCTCGTCCTGTTTTCATAAGTAATAGCAACGTTTCCAGCAACTTGGCCTTCGCGAGAGGGCTTCCATTACTCTTGAAAAACTAGGATTAATACTATGTCTACCAAAGGAACTGTTAAATGGTTCAATGACGCCAAAGGCTTTGGCTTCATCGAGCAAGAATCCGGCCCCGACGTTTTTGCCCATTTCAGCGCTATTACAGGCGATGGACACAAGACCCTGACCGAGGGTCAGAAAGTCGAGTTCACTCTTACTCAGGGCCAGAAAGGTCCGCAGGCCGAGAACATCGTAGCGGTCTGATTAGCGCGATTTCGCCGGCAAGCGGTAACTGCCGGACAACCTCACTCCAGTTTGGAGTTGGGGCATGAAAGGGCGAGACCTGTCGGTCTGGCCCTTTTTTGTTGACCCGACAGCAAACCAGCCGTCCCGCCATCCTCGTGCTGACAGCTGCCGTGGCGTTCCGAGAAAGTGCCCGATCCTCCGGATTTCCGGCGCTCAGGACTTGCTGCGGGCCGATTACCCCCGGGGAAGACAGCATTTCAGGTTATACTCGACGGTCTGGCCTCTTTATTGAATCACTCGAGTTGCTCAGATCGAATGAACGGATCTGATTGCTCGCACGCGAACATCCATGGTTGATACAGCCCGAGCAACAGCGCCGTCGTACAAAATCGTATCGGTCCAGCGCGCCAAACCGAAGCCTGACTTCGAGGGCTCCAATTGGTACGACTATGTGATCTCGTACGAAGGCAAGGACAATATTCATGGCTACCGACGAGGGGACCTCGAAGCTGTGACGATGGCAGTCGAAGAGATCGTGGCGCATCTGAACGAACGGCACGCAGGGCGCTTTCGCAAGACCGGCCGGGTCCAGCTGGCCTTGACTCCGAAGAACAAGACCTGAGTGTTATGTTGTCCACTCCTGGTCGATAGCTTTCTGTCAGATCAGTCTGCTGCAACTCCTCTGAATGTCCGGTAATGCCAAGAGCCGCCGCTCGGGAAACGTGCAATACGGGATGATCTCTGCGGCCGCGTAGATAAGTAATAGGTTGGGCCGCATCCTCGGCACCGCCTATAAGTTCCAGGAGATATGCCAATGGCCGGTTCCAGGAATCCACCTTTCAGCCTTCAACGGCGCACAGTGATTGCCGGAGTTGCGGCCATCTCCAGTCAAGTCATCATGCCGATCACATCGTATGCGAGTGCCAAACGACCCACCTCAGTTGGGAGAGAGAAAATGGATGTCGGTCGATTTGTCGAAGACTGTGTGATAGCGAATCAAGAGTCGGATGCACAAGCCGCGGTGAGGGAGGTGCTCGCCAGGGCCGTCTCGACACCCAATGCCGTGATATCCGCTCTCGGGGAACCCGCAAAGGCGGGGCTTAACGTGCTTCTGAGTTCATCAACGCTGACTATCTTTGCCGCCACCTGGACACCTCAAATGAACCTGATGCCACACGATCATTTGATGTGGGCGAATATCGGGATCTATACGGGTCGAGAAGACAACATCTTCTGGAAAAGGTCTGCTGGTGGCATCAAGGCGTATGGGGCGGAAGCTCTGTTTGCTGGAGATGCCGCATCGCTACCTGACGACGCGGTGCATTCTGTGACCAATCCGTTATTGCGATTCACGGGTGGAATCCATATTTACGGCGGCGATTTCTTCGATACGACCAGAAGCCAATGGAATCCGGAGACCCTCGAGGAAGAACCTTCGGACGGCGCTGTTATTCGTGGCATTTTTCAGCGCGAAAACGAAAGGCTGGGCCTGGACTCAAAGTCCTGATCGAGTGCGATTGAATCCGAAGCAGGAGCCGGGCTTTTGGGGCGATCTGGGTCTTGCTCAGCAGGTCGCGGGTCTTACGCCTGGTGCCGGCACCAGCACCATCCCCCTAACTGCTCGAACGTGGCGGCAGGCCCGAGTGCTGCGTTAACATCTTGCCACGGCGCACCCGCTTCTCGTGGGCTTTTCTGGTGTTCTTGCGTCGGGCCGACTCGTTCGCTTTGTAACCCTTCGGCTGCTCAGCAGGCACGAGCTGGTCGGGAGCTGATCCGATCAGCTGCTCGAGCTTCATCTCTCTCAGCGCCTCGCGGATCACCGGCCAGTTGTCCGGGTCGTGGTAGCGCAGCAGCGCCTTGTGCAGACGGCGCTTGACGCGGCCCTTCACGATCTCGACCTTCTCGCTGTTGTAGGTCACCTTGCGCAGCGGGTTCTTCGACGAGTGATACATGGCCGTTGCGGTCGCCATCGGCGACGGGTAGAAGGCCTGCACCTGGTCCGCTCGGAAGTTGTACTTCTTTAGCCAGAGCGCGAGGTTGACCATGTCGAGGTCGGTCGTGCCCGGGTGCGCGGCGATAAAGTACGGGATCAGGTACTGCTCCTTGCCGGCCTCTTTGCTGTATTTCTCGAACAACTCCTTGAACCGGTCGTAGCTGCCGATGCCGGGCTTCATCATCTTGTCGAGCGGCCCGCGCTCGGTGTGCTCCGGTGCGATCTTGAGATAGCCGCCGACATGATGCGTGACCAGTTCCTTCACGTACTCCGGGTCCTTGACCGCAAGGTCGTAGCGCAGCCCTGATGCAATCAGCACCTTCTTGATGCCCGGCAGCGCGCGCGTCTTGCGATACAGCCGTGTCAGTGACGAGTGATCCGTATTCAGGTTGTTGCAGACATCCGGGTACACGCAGCTCGGCTTGCGGCACGCGGCCTCGATCTCCTTGCTCTTGCAGGCGAGGCGGTACATGTTCGCCGTCGGGCCGCCGAGATCCGAGATGACGCCGGTGAAGCCCGGCACGGTGTCACGGATCCTTTCGACTTCCTCCAGGATCGACTCCTCCGAGCGGCTCTGGATGATCCGGCCCTCGTGTTCCGTGATGGAACAGAACGTGCAACCGCCGAAGCAGCCCCGCATGATATTGACGGAGAAACGGATCATCTCGTAAGCGGGGATCCTTGCGTCACCGTAAGCAGGGTGTGGCACCCTCGAGAACGGCAGTCCGAAGACATAGTCCATCTCGGCCGTGGTCAGGGGCTGGGCCGGCGGGTTCAGCCACAATTCCTGTCGGCCGTGGGCCTGCACGAGAGCCCGCGCGTTGCCAGGGTTGGTTTCGAGATGCAGCACGCGGCTCGCGTGGGCGTACAGCACCTTGTCATTACGCACTTTTTCGTAGGAGGGCAGCCTTATCACGGAGCGCGCGCGGTTCTTTTTCGCATCGGGCACGAAGCGCAGCACGTTGCCCCCGGGTTCCGGTTCGGTTTCGGTTTGCCTGGTGACGCAGGCCTCGGTCTCCTGGGTATTGACGTAGGGGCTCACGACGGCGTCCACGCGACCGGGCCGGTCAATGCGGGTCGAGTCGATCTCCCACCAGCCTTCCGGCGTGTCCTTCCGCAGGAACGCCGTTCCGCGTATGTCGGTGATTTCGCCAACTTGCTCACCACGCGCCAGACGGTGTGCGAGTTCGACCACGGCCCGCTCGGCGTTACCGTAGAGAAGGATGTCCGCATGGGCATCGACCAGGATCGAGCGCCGTACCTTGTCCTGCCAATAATCGTAGTGTGCGATGCGCCTGAGCGAGGCCTCGATGCCGCCCAGGACAATCGGCACGTCACCGTAGGCTTCCCTGCAGCGCTGCGAATAGACGAGCGAGCAGCGGTCCGGTCGCCGCCCGCCGACGCCGCCGGGTGTATAGGCATCGTCGTTCCTGACTTTGCGATCCGCCGTGTAGCGATTGATCATCGAATCCATGTTGCCGGCGGCAACGCCGAAGAACAGGTTCGGCCTGCCCAACGCCTCGAAGGGCGCTTTCGAATGCCAGTCGGGCTGGGCAATGATGCCGACGCGGAACCCCTGCCCTTCGAGCAGGCGCCCGATGATGGCCATGCCGAACGACGGGTGATCGACGTAGGCATCGCCCGTTACGATGATGATGTCGCACGAGTCCCAGCCGAGTTCGTCCATCCCGGCACGCGACACCGGCAAAAACGGCGCGGTGCCGTAGCACTCCGCCCAGTATTTGTCGAAGTCGTAAAGGGGTTTTGCAGATCGCATAGCGGGATTGTAGCGTGCCGGGCAGGCACCGTTATCTGATTACTGTTCAGCGGCCGCAGGCGGCGGCGAATCGTGCTCGACCATGATCAGCTCCCGCAGCGGAAATCCGAGTTCGCCAGCCCTCGCCAGCAGCCGCTCGAGAATCTCGTCATCCAGGTCCGGTTTGCGGCTCAGGATCCACAGGTAGGACCTGTCGGGTCCGGCAACCATCGAATACCGGTAGCCCTGCTTGTCCAGCTCGAAAACGTTGTAGCCGCCGTAGAACGGGCCGAAAAACGAAACCTTCAACTGTCCGACGTTTTCGTCGCCGACGAAGTAAGCCTTGCCCTCGGCCTCGTCCCATTGCCCGTCTTCGGCGTTGTAGCCGCGGTTGATGACCCTGACACCGCCGTCATCAAGCAGGCTGTAGTCGGCCGTGACGTTCGAAAGGCCGCGTTCGAAGCGGTGGTCGAGGCGGGCGATCTCGTACCAGGTGCCGAGGTAGCGGTTCAAATCGAATTCCGAGACGGGCTCCACGCCGTCGGGCGCCCCGGTGCAGGCTGACAGGACGAGCGCCAGGGCTGCCAGCACGGAAGCCGTTCTCGCTCGAATACGTTTATGCATCAACGGGGTCACCTCGGGTACATCACTCGTGCGAAACTATAGCAGCATGACGACAGTAACGGTCGGCTTGCCTTGGCTGTCATCCATAATCCTCGCGAGGGACCCAATGAGTCACGAAGAACACCACAGGGTTCACCGGGTCGGCTGGTTACGTGCCGCCGTGCTCGGTGCAAACGACGGCATCGTCTCGACTGCGAGCCTCATCATCGGCGTCGCATCCGCGCAGACGACGCACGAGAACGTCCTGCTCGCCGGGGCGGCGGGCCTGGTGGCAGGCGCGATGTCGATGGCCGCCGGGGAGTACGTGTCGGTGAGTTCGCAGGCCGATACGGAGCGCGCCGACCTGGAAATCGAAAAACGCGCGCTCGAACAGAATTACGACCTGGAAAAAGACGAGCTTGCCGGTATCTATGTCAACCGTGGCCTGGAGCCGGCGCTGGCCGAGGAGGTTGCGCACCAGCTCATGGAGCACGATGCGCTCGCTGCGCACGCAAGGGACGAAATCGGCATCTCCCACATGGTCAACGCCCAGCCCGCGCAGGCAGCATGGTCGTCAGGCACGACATTCACGGTCGGTGCGGCGCTGCCGCTGATCGTCGCCTGGTTCGTCAGCGGTGCGAACCAGATCTGGGCCGTGGCCATTTCTTCGCTGTTCTTCCTCGCGTTCCTCGGCGGCATTGCCGCCCGGGCCGGAGGTGCGCCGATTCTCATCGGCGCGGTCCGGGTCACGTTCTGGGGGGCGATGGCAATGGCATTGACCGCCCAGGTCGGGCGGGTGTTCGGCGTCGCAGCCTGATCAGCCTAGGAATCGAGCTGGCGTTCCAGCTCGATCGCGAGTTCGATCTGCTCCAGTTCCCTGTCGATCTCCTGGATGCGCTGGATCAGGTCGCGGATTCTCGGCATCGCGAATTGCTGTGAGCCCGTGGAGTTCGCCCGGACCTCGTCAAGCTCGGCCTGCGCCTCCTCGCGCTCGCGTTGCAGTTCGCGCCGCCTGTCACCCTGCTCATTCATAGGCATACCCTACCAAAGATTGCAGCGCGTCACGCGGCGCGTTGCTCGGCGAGAAACTCGCCGAGCATCCGGAATTCCTTCTCGCGGTCGGTGCCCTTGCGCCACGCGAGGCCTATGGTCCGGTACGCGTTCTCTTCCAGCGGCTTCATCCGGACCCGGGTGTTCTTCAGGATCAGCGATTCGCGGGCCAGCTCGGGCAGGAAGGTGATGCCGAGATCGGCGTCCACCATCTCGACAAGCGTGAGGACGCTGCTCGCACCGATGCGGCGCACCTTCTGCGTATTGCGGATCTTGCAGGCGGCGAGGGCGTGGTCGCGCAGGCAGTGCCCGTCCTCGAGCAGCAGGATGCTGTCGGCGTCGAGCCGGCTGAAGCGGTAATTGTCGGGGTCGACGCGCTTCGTGCCCTGCCGGTAGGCCAGCGCGAAACGGTCCTCGAACAGCGGCATGACGTCGACGCCGCGCATGTCGTAGGGCAGGGCCAGCAGCAGGACGTCAAGTTCCCCGTCCATGAGCCGCTCGTAGATGCGCTGCGACTGGTCTTCGTGCAGGTACAGTTCCAGTTTCGGGTACTTGCGCCGCAGCTTCGGCAGGGCAGCGGGCAACAGGAACGGCGCAATCGTCGGTATCACGCCGAGATGCAGTTCGCCGGTCAGCGGCTCGCGCCGGCCCCGCGCCATCTCGACGAGGCTCTCGACGTCGCGCAGGCACAGCCGCGCCTGCGTTGCCAGCTGCTGGCCCATCGCGGTAATGGTCACGCTGCGGTTGGTGCGGTCGACGAGCTGTACCTCCAGGAGCGACTCGAGTTCCTGGATCGCGTTGCTGAAAGCCGACTGGGAGACGAAGCAGGTTTCGGCCGCACGGCCGAAATGCTCCGTCTCGGTGAGCGCGACGAAGTAACGTAACTGCTTGATCGTCGGTAATTTCATTGATCGATTTGGTCGAAGATGGTGATCGTATTAAACCATTTTATTTATTAAATGCCCACCCGTAGACTGTGCAGCATCAAATCACAGGGGCGCAACCCGATGGAACTCAATATAGGGATCAACACCGAAGACAGGCAGCAGATCGCCGCCGGCCTTGCCAAATTGCTGGCCGACAGCTACTCGCTGTACCTCAAGACCCACAACTACCACTGGAACGTCGAGGGCCCGCTGTTCAATACCCTGCACCTGATGTTCGAGGAGCACTACACCGAGCTCGCCGCGGCTGTGGACGAGATCGCGGAGCGTATTCGTGCCCTCGGCGTCAAGGCGCCCGGTTCCTACTCGGCTTTCCGCGAGCTGACGAGCATCGAGGAAGCGTCCGGCGACGAGACGGCCGAGGAGATGATCCGCCAGCTCGTCATCGGCCAGGAGACCGTTGCCCGCACAGCCCGCGAAGCCATCAAGGCGGCCGGGGCGGCAAACGACGAGCCAACCGCGGACCTGCTGACTCAGCGGATGCAGATTCACGAAAAAAACGCCTGGATGCTGCGAAGCATGCTGGCCTGATCAAGCTTTTTTACAGGAGAGAAACATGTTCAAGAATATTGAAGGAAAGCGCGTACCGAACGTCACGTTCAAGACGCGCCGCGACCACGAGTGGGTAGACCTGTCGAGTGACGACGTCTTCGCCGGCAAGAACGTTATCGTGTTTTCGCTGCCGGGCGCGTTTACGCCGACCTGTTCTTCGTCCCATGTGCCGCGCTACAACCAGCTTGCGCCGGTGTTCAAGGCGCACGGCATCGACGAGATCATCTGTGTGTCGGTCAACGATGCATTCGTAATGTCGGAGTGGGCGCTCACCCAGAACGCTGACCGCGTCACCTTCCTGCCTGATGGCAACGGCGACTTCACGGACGGCATGGGCCTGCTGGTCGGCAAGGAAGATCTGGGCTTCGGCAAGCGTTCGTGGCGCTATTCGATGCTCGTGCGCGACGGCAACATCGAGAAGATGTTTATCGAGCCGCAGGAGCCGGGCGATCCGTTCCACGTATCCGACGCAGACACCATGCTCGGCTACCTGGCGCCGGATGCCGAGAAGCCGCACGACGTTACCGTGTTCTCGCGGCCGGGCTGCCCGTTCTGCGCCAAGGCGAAGGGTCTGCTGCGCGATGCCGGCATCGAGTTCGAGGAACTGGTCCTGAACAAGGACTACACGGACCGCACGCTGCGCGCCGTCGCCGACGCGACTACCTACCCGCAGGTGTTCGTCGACGGTTCGCTCGTCGGCGGATCGGACGACCTCGAGCGCTGGCTTCAGGACAGCGGCAAGATCAAGTCACGAGACGCTGCGTAGTATCTCCTGGCCCCCGACGGGGTCAACATACAGCCGATCTCTCTCCCCCGAACCGGCTGTATTGATTCAGGGGCTGGCTGGCTCTAAGCTGGTCGGCCCCTTCTTTTTGTCGTGAGCCCGCATGCAAATCTCGGACAAAGCACTGCTCAGGCACCAGGCCTACATCGACGGCCGCTGGTGCGACGCCGACAGCGGTGAAACCCTCGCGGTACTCAACCCGGCGAACGGCAAGAAAATCGCGGACGTCGCGAAGTGCGGTACGGCCGAGACGCGGCGTGCGATCGAGGCAGCCGAACGCGCCCAGGTCGAGTGGCGCCAGGCCACCGCCAAGGAGCGCGGAGCGATCCTGCGCAAGTGGCTGGAATTGATGCTCGCCGCCCAGGAAGACCTCGCGCAGATCATGACGGCGGAGCAGGGAAAGCCGCTGGCGGAGTCGCGCGGCGAGATCGTCTATGGCGCGAGCTATATCGAGTGGTTCGCCGAGGAAGCCAAGCGAGTTTACGGCGATACGATCCCGCAGCCCTCGAACGACAAGCGCATCGTCGTCATCAAGCAGCCGGTGGGCGTCGTCGCCTGCATCACCCCGTGGAATTTCCCGAACGCCATGCTGGCGCGCAAGATTGCGCCGGCGCTAGCGGCCGGCTGTACCGTCGTTTGCAAGCCTGCCAATGAAACACCGCTATCGGCGCTCGCCATGGCCGAACTCGCGGAACGCGCCGGCATACCCGCCGGCGTCATCAATATCGTCGCCGGTAAGACGAAGGAGATCGGCGCGGAACTGACCAGCAATCCCGTCGTCCGCAAGCTCACATTCACCGGTTCGACCGCTGTCGGCAAGCTCCTCGTGGAGCAATGCGCCGCCACGATGAAGCGCACGTCGATGGAACTGGGAGGAAACGCGCCGTTCATCGTGTTCGACGACGCGGACCTCGACGAGGCCGTCAAGGGCGCCATTATCTGCAAATTCCGCAACGCGGGGCAGACCTGCGTCTGCGCGAACAGGATCCTGGTCCAGGACGGCGTTTACGACGCGTTCACCGCCAAACTCGGGGCGGCCGTCGCCGACCTCAAACTCGGAGACGGCACGCAGGACGGCGTGGACATCGGGCCGCTGATCAACGAACAAGCCGCGAACGACGTGCTCGAGTTCGTGGACAGTGCCGTCTCGCAGGGTGCGCAGGTTGCGGCGGGCGGCAAACGATCGAGCCTCGGCACCTGTTTCGTCGAGCCCACGTTGCTGACCCACGTGACGGACGACATGCGCGTGTTCCGCGAGGAGATCTTCGGCCCCATTGCGCCGCTGTTCCGGTTCGAGGACGAGGCCGAAGCCATCGCGATGGCGAACGACACGGAATTCGGCCTGGCGAGTTATTTCTACGCGCGCGACATCGGGCGCATCTGGCGGGTCAGCGAAAGACTCGAATACGGCATCGTCGGCATCAACACTGGGATCATCTCCAACGAGATGGCGCCGTTCGGCGGCGTGAAGGAATCCGGCCAGGGACGCGAAGGCTCAAAGTACGGTCTCGATGATTATCTCGAGATCAAGTACCTGTGCATCGGCGGCATCGACGCCTGACCACGAAGGGCCGCGCGTTGCCGTAGGAGCGGTTCTCGAACCGCGATACGGCGTTTGATCGCGCGCCGAGGCGCACTCCCACCCGTCGGTCAACGAAGGAATAGAGGTCCGATTCTGGCTGGTTTTGCCGGGTCGGGCGTCTATACTCGTCTGCATGACGCAGCAGGAGGTCTTTGAGAGAGCCCGGAAATCGCGTGATGCGCGCTTCGACGGGCAATTCTATATCGGCGTGAGAACGACCGGCATCTATTGCCGGCCGATCTGCCCGGCGAATGCACCGAACAGCGAGAACGTCACGTTTTTCCCGACGGCGGCGGCCGCCAGCGAAGCCGGTTACCGTCCCTGCCTGCGTTGCCGGCCGGAATGTGCACCCGGCACGCCTGCATGGAGCGGAACGTCGACCACGGTGCGTCGTGGGCTCAAGTTGATCGCCAACGGGGCCCTGGACAACAGTAATGTCGAAGATCTGGCGACCCGTCTCGGCGTGACGAGCCGGCACCTTCGGCGGCTGTTCACCCGGCACCTCGGCGCGAGCCCGCTCGCGGTCGCTCATACCCGGCGACTCCATTTTGCAAAGCAGCTCATCGACCAGACCCGGATGCCGATGCAGGACATCGCGCTTGCGGCGGGCTATGGCAGCGTGCGCCGTTTCAATGACTCGTTCGTCAAGACCTACGGACGTTCGCCGCGTGAACTGCGCCGTGCCGGAAACGCGGCCGACGCCGACGCCGCGGGAACGACGCTGACCGTGCGGCTTGCCTGCCGCAAGCCGTTCGACTGGCAGCGGCTGCTGGCGTTCTTCGCTGCGCGCGCCGTCCCGGGTGTCGAAGCGATCGACGACGGCAGTTACCGACGCACCGTGACGGTCGACGGGCGGTCAGGCGTTATCGAAATCAGCCAGGATGGCGGCGACGTGATTCTGACGATGCATGGCATCGGCACGCACGGCATCTTCCCGGCCGTGCAGCGTTGCCGCGACATTTTCGACCTGGATGCACCCACGCGGGAGATCGGCACAGTCCTGTCACGGGATACCGTGCTCGAGACGCTGTTGCGAACGAACCCCGGTGTCCGCGTGCCCGGGTGCTGGGACGGATTCGAGCTTGCGGTAAGGGCGGTGCTCGGGCAGCAGATCTCGGTGAAGGCCGCTACGACGATCGCCGGGCGCATTGTGCGGGCATACGGCGAGCCGGCAGGCGCACCGGGCTTTTCCGGCCTGACACACCTGTTCCCGACTGCGGAGAGGCTCGCGCGCGCGCAGTTCAACGACGTGGGCGTCACCCGTGGCCGCGCGGCAACGCTGCGGCGGCTGTCGCAGGCGGTGGCCGGCGGGTCCCTGAGTGTCGATGCATCGCGGGATCCCGAGGCGTTCCGCGAATCGCTGCTGTGCATTCCCGGCATCGGCGAGTGGACCGCCCAGTACATCGCGATGCGGGCGCTCAAGGACCCGGACGCATTCCCGGCCGCGGACCTCGGTTTGCTGCGCGCATTCGACCAGCCCGGGCGACGTCGCCTGAGACCGAAGGAACTCGATGAAAAGTCGCAGGAGTGGCGCCCGTGGCGCGCCTATGCGGCGCTACTGCTATGGGGCTCGGCGCCGGGCTCCGGAGGATGAACGATGTATTACTGCTATCTCGACACACCGATCGGAGAACTGTTGCTCGCGGGAGATGACGACGCGCTGTGCCTGGTCAGTTTCCCGGAAGGCTCGATGCGCAGGGATCCCGATCCCGACTGGATCTACAACGAGAAGCCCTTCGCGGCGGCGCGGGAGCAGCTCACGGAGTACTTCGCGGGGGAACGCCAGGAGTTCGAGCTGCCGCTGAAGCTCAGCGGCACCGAGTTCCAGATGAGCGTGCTGCAGGCGTTGCAGCGTATCCCGTACGGCGAGACGACCTCGTATGCCGAGATCGCAGAACGCATCGGCCGGCCGAAAGCCGTCCGGGCGGTGGGAGCGGCCAACGGGCGCAACCCGATACCGATTATCGTGCCGTGCCACCGCGTCATCGGCAGCCACGGCGAGCTGACGGGCTTCGGTGGCGGGCTCGACACGAAGGAGGCGCTGCTGCGGCTGGAGGCCGAGCATTCGCGGTTTCCCAATGTCTGATCCGGCGCCCTAGAGCCTGCGTCCCTCGAGATTCCGCACGACGGCGGAAGGCTCGACACCGTCGAGGACGCGGTCGTCGCCCTGTAATGCGGTGAATGTCGACGCCAGCGGCAACACGCCGGCCCAGATCGGTATGCCATAGTCCTCTTCCTCGTCGTCGGGCATGCCGTTCGACACCTTCGCCGACGCGGCGTCGATGTCGAGGCGTATCACGCCCGTCATCCTGACTTCACTGTCGTGCGGCGCCCGCAGTTCACCCCAGCGTCCCGGCATCGACTGTTCGCTGATTACGCGCAGGGCATCGAGCTTGGCGTCGTCGTCATCAACCAGCGTCGGCATGCCGAACACCGTCGCGGAGCGGTAGTGCATCGAAGAATTGAATGCCGAGCGCGCAAGCACGATACCGTCGACGAGGGTCACGTTGAGGCAGGCCCGGTCCGTGCGCTCCAGGAGGCGAATTACCCGGGCCTTGCGGGCACCGTGCAGATACAGGGTGTCGTCCACGCGGCCGTAGATCATCGGCACCACGACCGGCGCGCCGTCCTGGACGAATGCCACGTGGGCCACCAGTCCGGCGTCCAGGATCGCGTGCACGGTCGCCCTGTCGTAGTGCGCTTTCTTACGCAGCTGGCGGACCTTGTTGAGCTTGCCGATACCGTAAGCGTTTTTCATCAATCGAGCCTCAATGCAGGAAGCGGGGCGCGAGCGTCATCGCGGCGCGCAACGTATGGTTGCGCAACTCGCGGCGAGCGTCCCGGGCCGAGGAACAGGCCGACCCATTCGGTGTGTTGCGCGCCCTTCGTGATGTTCGTCGTGGGTCAAGCCGGCCTCTCCTGGTGCGAAGAGCGAGACAACGCGCAAAAGCCTATCGCGTTCGTCCCCGGTCGTCGTGATTTTTTACAGTTCACCTATATGTTGTGCATTGCTCGCCTTCCTATACAAGATGTAGTAGCATTCCGCCGGTACCAATCCGGTACGCACGGAGATGAGATGCAGTAAGGCAGTGCAGGCCAGTCGCCATGCCGGACGCATGAATCTGTGGCGGGTGTTACGTGCTTCCTCTCAACACGTCACCCGAAGCACGCGCCGAGTAATCGTCGCTTGCGTCCAGAGACTAAGCGGCTTGCGTGTACGGGGGCAGAACCACGCGGAAATTCATCGAGACAATGACGTTTTGATCTTTCCTGCGCAATGCAACCGGCCCGAGCCATCTTCCGCTTACTGTGCCGCCCAGTTTCTGGGCGGCTTTTTTCTTGCCCGGACGTGTCGCGAACCGGCGGGAGATACAGCATGACGATGAGCGCGATACGCGGTTTCCTTGTTTGCGCACTGGCCTTGCAGATGATCGCCTGTGCGCCCAGCCAGCCGGACGTACCCTATCCTGCGTTCGTGCGCGTCGACGAGATCCCGGACGTTTTTATCGCCGGCCTGCCCGGCGTGCGTGCAAAAGGCCTCGTCGGTGCCGACAGTGACAGTGCCGGGGGCGGCTACCGCATCGACCTGCCCTCCTCGTGGCAGGGCACGAGCGGCGCATCACCCGACAAAACGCTCGAGATCTTCGTGATCGAGGGTGAACTCAGTGTCGCCGACATCGGTCTCAAGCGTGGCGGTTATGCTTACCTGCCGCCCGGCACGCTGGGCTTCAAACTCAAGTCGTCGACCGGTGCGCGGATCCTGTATTTCCTGAACGACATCGAACCGTCGGCCGTGATCAGGACACCGCTGATCCTCGAGAGTGGATTGATCGACTGGCGGGATACCGACACGGCGGGTATCGCCGTGAAAGAACTGCGCGCCGATCCCGGCTCGGGCGCAAGGACCTGGTTGCAGCGGATCGAGCCCGGCGCCGATATTCCCTGGCAGTCATCGACCGCCAATCGTGAGGGGTATCTCGTCGTCGGCGACTACACGCACAGCGAGTGCGTCGGCACCGAGATCGCGACGGACGCCTATTTCCCCGGCGGCTACGTTTACCGGCCGGCGCATTCGATCAACGGCGGGCCCGAATCGTTCGCGGCGACAACGTCCATCTGGTTTTTCCGCGAGCTGACGGACGGCGAGGAAGTCGTCCACGAACGCTGCGAGGTGGCCGCAACGGGCTACTGAGCCGGCGGCGGAATATCGGCATGGTCCGGGATCGGTGATTCGGCTGCAGGAGTGCGCCTCGGCGCGCGATAACGGCTCGCGCTTCAGGAAGCGCTCCCACAAGCGGTTCGTCTACGGCGCAGTTGCGATGGCGACGACGCGGCGCGGTGCGGGCCAGCCTTCGACCGTCCGTGTCGGGTCCTCCGGGTCGAGCGCATCGGCCAGCGAGTCGAACGTCATCCACTCGGTGGAGCGCTGTTCCTCGACGGTCGTGACCGCGGTGTCGACGATTTCCACGTCCCCAAACCCCGAGCGCCGCAGCCACGTGGTCAGTTCGGCGAGCGTGGGCAGCAACCAGACGTTCTTCATCCGCGCGTAGCGGTCGGCCGGCGTGCAGGCATAGGACTCCTCGCCCGGGATGAAGATCGTTTCCAGCACCAGCTGTCCGCCGGGTCGCACGGTGGCGCGAAGCTGCCGCAGGTGTTCGAGCGGCGAGCGCTGGTGGTACAGGACGCCCATTGAAAACGTCGTGTCGAAGGCACGGCACGAGCCCGGGAGTTCCTCCAGGCGCAGCGGCAACACGGCGACCGGCGGTTGCCGCCGATGCGCGATCACGGCGAGGAACTGCATGACGTACAGGAGCGTCGGGTCGATGCCGAGGACGGCGGCCGCTCCGGCATCCGCCATGCGTAACGCGTGATAGCCGTTGCCGCAACCGACGTCGAGCACGCGCCGGCCCTCCAGCGGCCTGATGAACCCCTCGACACGCCGCCACTTGAGATCGCTGCGCCACTCGGCGTCGATGTGCACGCCGCCGACGTCGAACGGGCCCTTGCGCCACGGCGCGAGCTGCATCAGCAGGTCGCGCCTGTCGGCATCGCTCGTTACCGACCGAAGCCCGGCGACGGCATCCCGCCATCGCGCGAAGTCGCCGTGAGCGGCTGCGGACATGCGTGCTTCCGAGAGCGCTCGCAGCGGCTCCAGCCAGTGATCCAGCTGCAGTAATCCGAGAACACGGGCGAGTGCGGCGGTGTCCGAAATGCTCATCGGATCGCGATGATGGACACGAAGTTGAAATAACGCAGCCACACGGCCGCGCTTCCGAAGCCGGCGCGCAGCAGCCGCTCGCGGTGCTGCGCTACGGACTCCGGGACCAGCACGTTCTCGAGTGCGGCCCGTTTGCGGCTGATCTCCAGCGCGCTGTAGTCGTTGCGCCGCTTGTGCTCGTGATGGAGGTCGACGAGCAGCGCCTCCATCGCGGGGTCGGGGTCGATGACTTTTTCCGACAGCACCAGCAGCCCGCCTTCGTTCAAACCTGAGGCAATGCGCCCGATCATCGTGTCACGGTCGGCCAGCGGCAGGAATTGCAACGTGTAATTCAGCACGACCATGGAAGCGTTCGAGATCTCGACATCGAGTATGTCGGCCTCGACAAGGTCGATCATTGCGCCGTCCGGCTGCCGCCGGCACTCATCACGAACGATGTCGCGGCAGCGCTCGATCATCGCGGGCGCGTTGTCGACGGCCACGATGCGGCAGTCCGCGGCGCGTATGCCCTGGCGCATGGCCAGCGACGCGGCGCCGAGCGAGCAGCCGAGGTCGTAGCACCGGGTGCCGGCCCGGACGCAGCGCGCGGCGAGCGCCCCGATCGCCTCGAGCGACGCCGCGTAACCGGGGATCGAGCGCCGCAGCATGTCCGGGAACACGGCGGCGACCTCCGCGTTGAAGCGGAACGGCTCGCCCGGATCCTGTGCTTTATAAACCGTATCCTTGGCCATACCTTGCCTGTTCATGGGACAATCCCGGCCGCTATGCTACGCGAACTTCACGACGAACTCGGTATCCCGGCCGACTACGGCAGCTCCGGCGCGCCGCCCGCTTTCGAAGAAGCCGGCGAGCTCGTGGAAGTCGGGCCGAACCTGGTCGGGCGCATGCAGCGCCTGGCGCCGAAAGCCGCGCAGCAGTGGCTGGCGATGGCCGAGGCGGCAGCCGCGGACGGCATCACCCTGCTGATCGTCTCGGGATTTCGCAGCTTCGACTACCAGGCGGCGCTGATTCGCCAGAAAATCGAGGCAGGTCAATCGATTACGCAGATTCTCGAGGTCAATGCCGCGCCCGGCCACAGTGAGCACCACACCGGGCTGGCCGTCGATATCGCGACGCCGGGCTCGCGGCCGCTGACCGAGGAGTTCGAGGATTCCGACGCGTTCAGGTGGCTGGGTGAGAATGCGCATCGTTTCGGCTTCACGATGTCCTATCCGAGGGATAATCCCTGGGGCATCGTCTACGAACCGTGGCACTGGGCGATGCGTGGCTGAAAGCGGTTCGTAGTGCGGGGTTGACAGGCAGGCATGCCAGTTAGACAATAGCCGGCTTGTGTCCGCGGAGGGGTACTCAAGCGGTCAACGAGGGCAGACTGTAAATCTGCTGGCTATGCCTACGTAGGTTCGAATCCTACCCCCTCCACCAGTTACTTATGGCGGAGGACCGGGGCGAGCGAAAGTATAGCAGGAACACGCTGCTCTGTTTCGCCGATGGCTCGCTCTGAGACGACGGCCGCGAGACACAATCTGAACCATGTGCGTCGCTGGGTTGGCAGTGCGCCGAGGGGAAGACAAAAAGACAGATTCAGACATCCGGACGGTTTGACAAGTGACGACTGTCAGGGTTTTTGCACGTTGGAAAAACGTGCAGGGCGAAGGTTAAGGGCCGTTGATGCGGCCGGATTTGACGGGTGCAGTTCAATGGCTGTCCGGCAGGTAGCCGAGCTGCCAGGAAAGCGCCGGAGTTTGGGGTTTTGGCAGGCATTGCGAGGCTGAACGAAGACGCTTTGGTTGAATTGCGGGTGTAGTTCAATGGTAGAACCTCAGCCTTCCAAGCTGATGATGTGGGTTCGATTCCCATCACCCGCTCCAGACGAAGTCTGAGAGCAGGATCGTTGCCCACATAGCTCAGGGGTAGAGCACTTCCTTGGTAAGGAAGAGGTCCCCGGTTCAATCCCGGGTGTGGGCTCCAGGCCTCTGCCGGTGGTGATTGAAGAGAGCCGTGACCCTGGATCGCGGTGTTGGAAATGCAAAGATCGACTTACGAACTTGAGATAAGCAGGAAAGACTCATGTCCAAAGAGAAGTTTGAGAGAACAAAACCGCACGTGAACGTAGGCACGATCGGTCACGTTGACCACGGCAAGACGACGCTGACGGCGGCGCTGACGAAGGTGATGGCGGAGAAGCACGGATCTGGGGAGATCAAGGGATACGACCAGATTGACAATGCGCCGGAGGAGCGTGAGCGCGGTATTACGATTGCGACGGCGCACGTGGAGTACGAGAGTGACAACCGTCACTACGCGCACGTGGACTGTCCTGGGCACGCGGATTACGTGAAGAACATGATCACGGGTGCGGCGCAGATGGACGGGGCGATTCTGGTGGTATCGGCGGCGGACGGTCCGATGCCGCAGACGCGCGAGCACATTCTGCTGGCGCGGCAGGTGG